>JAJFUM010000196.1 GCA_021372415.1 Deltaproteobacteria bacterium | reverse complement strand
GAGATCAGGGGCGTGGCCGTCCTCGGCTTCGGGACGATGGGCCGGGGCATCGTCATCGACATCCTCCGCAATACGTCCCTCCCGGTCCTGGTCAAGGACGTCCCCGAGGCCCTGGGGCCGGGGAAAGCCTTCGTCCGGAAGATCCTCGACGGGATGGCCGAGAAGGGGCGGCTCAGGGAGCCTGTCGACGGGCTTCTGGCCCGCCTGACGACGACCTCAGACTACACGGAGGCCTTCGGGAAGGCGGACCTGGTGATCGAGGCGGTCTTCGAGGAGATCGGCGTCAAGAGGCAGGTCTACGGGGAGCTCTGCGGCGTCGTCCGGGAGGACTGCCTCCTGGCCAGCAACACCTCGTCGATCCCCATCACCTCGATGGCTCCCCATGTCACCCACCCGGAGCGGTTCGGGGGGCTCCATTTCTTCTCGCCCGTCTGGCTGATGCAGCTCGTGGAAGTGATCCGGGGCGAGAAGACCAGCCAGGAGACGATCGACAACCTCCTCAACTTCTCCGGCCTGATCCGGAAACGGCCGATCGTCTGCCGAGACAACCCGGGGTTCATCGTCAACGCGATGCTTGCCCCGAACCTCGCCCTGGCCCTTGGATATGTTGAGCAGGGCAATCCCATCGAGAAGGTGGACCGGGCCATGACCCGTTTCGGGATGCCCGTAGGGCCGATCCGTCTCATTGACGAGGTGGGGATCGATATCCCCTACAAGGCCCTGGCCGGGATGGGGGTCCGCCAAGAGACCCTGAAGAATGTCGTCGAAGCGGGGCGGATGGGTCTCAAGAAATCGGGGAAGGGCTTCTTCGTCAAGGACGGGACCGTCGATCCCGAGGTCCTGCCGCTCATCGCCAAAGGCGAGCCGCGGGAGTACAGCGAGGATGAGATCCAGATGGGGATTCTGGCCGCCATGGTCGAGGTGGGCAAGGACCTCCTGGACCGCGGGGTCGTCGGGGATGTCCGGATGATCGATGCGGGGATGATCTGGGGGATCGGCTTTCCCCCCGACAAGGGCGGCCCCATGAAGTGGGGGGACCTGATTGGACTGAGCCGGAGGCTGTACGGGAAGGATTTCTATTCGACTTGATCAAGGTCGGGGCGTTCTCCCCTTGGAACATCGTAAATGAAAGGGGGGTGCAGCATGAAGAGGATCTTTCTGGCGGTCGTGCTTTCGCTTTTTCTGGTCGTTCTCAACCTCAAAGGGAACGCCAAACCTTTTGCATATCAGGGCGCAAACGGCGTCGCGATCCTTTCGAAGGAAGACGGCAGCGTGAAGGTCGTCATCTGCAAGGACGGCAAACCGATCGAGGTTGTCCCACTGGAAATGATCGATGCCCTGACCGTCGAGTGCAACAAAGAGGCCTTCTGACGGGCCTGCACAGGGATTTCAGCCCCTGTCCGGTTCGACGACCACCTTGATCGCCGCGGGATCGTTGGCTGCCGCCGTGAAGGCCTCGGCGATCCGGGAGATCGGGAAACGGTGGGTGATGAGCGGCTCGATTGCGAGCTGGCCCTGCAGGACGGGCCGCAAGGCCATGGGGGTCCAGAGCGTCCGCTGCTTGATCCCGTGATGGACGAGTCCGGTGTTGATCACCTCGAGGCTGTTGTTGTGCCAGCGTGAGATGTTCACGGTGATGTCCTGGGTGATCCAGCTGTAGAAGACCATGATCCCGTTGTGCTTGACCGCAGCACTGCAGAGGTTCACCGAATCGGCGGAGCCGGCCATGTCGACGACAACGTCTGCCCCCCGGCCGCCGGTGATCTCCAGCACCGCCTTGAGCGGGTCCGTCTTCGCGCCGTTGACGGCATAATCCAGGCCGAGCTTTTGGGCCAGGGCGAGCTTCCCGTCCACGACGTCCACGCCGATCACCCGGTAGGCCCCCTTGGCCTTGGCGACCTGAGCCATGATCTGGCCCGCAAAGCCCATCCCGAAGACGGCTACGACGTCACCGAACTGGATCCGGGACATCAGGCCCGAGAAGACCGCGCATCCGATCGGCTCGCCAAGAGAGGCCAGATCCATCGCCATCCCCTCCGGGACCTTTTCGAGGTCCTCCTCCTTCCCCTTGAAGTACTCCGAGAGAGTCTCGATCCAGCCGAAGGAGATCACCTGGTCGCCGACGGCAAAATCGCGGACCCTCTCTCCGACGGCGACAACGGTACCGCCCCCCTCGTGTCCGAGGAAGTAGGGATAAGCGAATGCCTTGCGCATCTCCGTGTTCAGGCCGCCCGTGGGGGGGATGATCCCGTGGTAGAGGTTCTTGTCCTGGCCGCAGATCCCGGCCAGGTGGGTCTTCACGAGGATCTCGTCGGGTCCAATCTGGAGGTCCCTTTCACGGGTTTCGATTCGGTCGACGCCGATCAGACAGGCACTTTTGGTCTTCATGTCGTTTCCTTCCTCTCCGGGCTGTGATGTAGGAATCTCTGCGGAACCCTTTTACACTCTGGCAGCGGCCCTTTTTCCCCCGGGCTGCTCCAACGTGATGGAAATGCTATCGGAGGGTCCGGCAAATGTCAAGGCAGGGATGGAGAGGGACTCGGTTTCTTCTCAGGGATAGAGGGTCCTGATGGCCGTCAGGAACATCTCCACGGCGACCGTCGTCAGGATCATGCCCATCAGCCGTTCCGTCGCAACCAGGACCCGCTCCCCGAGAAGGCGGATCAGGCCGCTGGAGAAGAAAAGGATGACCCCCGACAGGAGGCAGGCAACGGCGAGGGCGACAAGCCATTCAGGCCAGCGCGCCGGTTCGCGGGCCATGAGCAGGAGGACCGTGGCCATCGCCGAGGGGCCGGCGACGGAGGGGATCGCCAGAGGGACGATGAAGGGTTCCCCCTTCATGATATCGTCGAAGACCCGGTCCGAGCCGTAGAAGATCATCCGGATCGCGATGATGAACAGGATGATTCCGCCGGCGATGCTCAGGGAGGGTTCGGAGATCTGCAGGAAAAACAGCAGATAATGGCCGCAGAAGAGGAACAGGACCAGGACGCCGAAGGCGATCCCCATCTCCCGGAGGATGATCTTCTTTCGGCGGCCCTCTTCCACCCTGTTCAGGACGCAGAGGAAGAAGGGGATGTTCCCCAGGGGATCCAGGACCAGGAAGATGAGGACGATGGCGGACAGAAGGGACATAATAGGCCTCCTATTAGGGACAGTTTAATCACCCTTGCGCCTAGCTAGCGGAATCTGCACGGATCTTTCCCCAGGGACCTTCCCCGGCCTGCCTTTTCCTCCACTGTCCGTGGCGTCGGTAATCTGCCCGGGACTTCAGTCTGGGAGGGCTTTCCCCATGGATCGTGTGGGGGGCGGGCAGACAGCTACATGTTTTACGTCAATTCCATTGTCAGGGCAGGCAGATCGATCCCCATCACCTCCGCCTTCCAGATCTGGCCCGGACGGACAAAGGGGGCTGCGGTCAAGGTGCCGGTGGTGACAACTTCACCGGGGGCCAGAGGTTCTGCAGCCTGCTGTCCGATCTCCCGGGCGAGGTAGTCCAAGGCCCGCAGAGGGCTTCCCAAGACATCCGATCCCGATCCTTCCTCTTGGGGCCGACCGTCGCACAGGAGCTTTGCCCGGAACGTCCTGAGTTGCTCCGCAAGGTTCACCGGGACCAAGTCTCTGACGGGGATTCGTTCTCCCACGATCAGGGTCGCGTGGAGGCCGAAGTCGACGACGCCATCGGCCGGTGTGAACCGCCAGTCGGGATAGTGACAGTCGACCAGTTCGAAGCCCAAGGCCAGCCAGTCGACCGAATCGAGCCAGGAACACTCGTCCCTGCCTGCCGCGGGAGCCCGAAGGCCGAACACGATCTCCGGCTCGATCCGGGGAAGGGCCGTTCCCTTAAGGGGATGAGAGACGTTGCCATTGCGGGAGAACCGAACAGTGCCCCCATAGACGTGCGACCAGATCGGCTGGTTCAGGCCGTGTTGCGTCCACGTGGCCTGGTTGGTGAAACCGATCTTCCGTCCGACGGTCCTTTCGCCCCTCTCCCGGCGCAGGCGGACGATTTGCGCGGCGACCTCGTAGGCATGTTTCAGGCTGAAACCCGGGATGCGGGTAGAGGGAGGATCCGCCAGACCGGCCTGGTCCAGAAGTTGGAGCTGTTTCCGGGCCAAGTTTTCGATGTCCGATCGTGTCATCAGGTTCCTTTCTGAGCCAATATTCGGACCCTAGTAGACGGGGTTGACAGCCGGAGGGCCGGTTCAGGTCGAGCGTCCTGATCGTTTCGCCGCCAGGAGTTCCTGCCAGGTGGAGCGCTCCAGGAAAGAGCCGGCCACGTTCGACTCCATCTCATCGAAGAGGGCCATGGGTATCGCGAAACTCATCAGATGGTCCCCGAGCTGTTTGCGGATAAAGACTCGCGCCGAAAGGTCCGTCAGCCCGACTACGGCCCGCGGCCGCTCGGAACTGGCCTCCCGGAAGGAGTAGATCCCGATCGTCTGGCAGCCGGCGGCGTAGGGGATGATCACGTTCTGGCCGTCTCCCCA
>JAJFUM010000181.1 GCA_021372415.1 Deltaproteobacteria bacterium | reverse complement strand
GTCACCATTCCGATCCCGGTGACGCAAACGCGCCTGTCGGCGTGATCAGCCATGCTGCCCTCCCTCGTCCCGGAAGCGGCCGAAAATGACCGTCGTGTTGTTTCCGCCGAAGGCGAAGGAGTTGGAGAGGACGACCCGGGGAGCGACGGGCCGAGCCCCCGACCCGACATAGTCGAGATCGCATTCCGGATCGCGGGTCTCGCAGTGGATCGTGGGTGGAATGAACCCCTCCGTGATGGCCAGGACCGAGACGACCGCCTCCAGGGCCCCGGAGGCCCCCAGCGTATGGCCGTGCATCGATTTCGTCGAACTGACGGGAATTTCCCAGGCCCGGGCGCCGAAGACCTCCTTGATCGCCCGTGTCTCCATGACGTCGTTGGGGGGGGTTCCGGTACCGTGGGCGTTGATGTAATCGACAGCCTCGGGCCCGAGCCGCGCGTCCGCCAGTGCCGCCCGCATCGCCCGGACTGCGCCGGAAGCGCCCGCGTCCGGCGCGGTCATGTGATGGGAGTCGCAGGTGACCCCATAGCCCAGCACCTCGGCCAGGACCGTCGCCCCCCGCTGCCTGGCCCCGGCAAGGGATTCCAGGATCAGGATTCCCGCGGCCTCGCCGAGGCTGAGGCCCGCCCGATTCCCGGAGAAGGGGCGGCAATACTCCGGGTCCACGGCCTGGAGGGCGTTGAAGGAGGCAAAGGTCATCCGGCAGAGGGGCTCGGTTCCGCCTGCAATCATCGCCCGGGCCGCGCCGCTGCGGATCCAGTCCATGCCGAGACCGACGGCCGTGGCGCCTGAGGAGCAGGCGGTCATGATCGTCGCCTTGGGACCGTAAAGGCCGAAGAGGGTGGTGAGATGGTTGGCCGTCGCGGCACAGGACACGGAGGAAAGCCGGGAAAAGTGGGTGCCTCGCCCGCCACGCCGCAGGTAGTCCCGGAAGATCGATTCCGCTTCCAGGAGCCCGCCCGCCCCGCCGCCGATGACCACGCCCATCTCGTCCCGGAGCTCCGCCGGGAGGGGATCGAGTCCCGCCTGGGAGAGGGCCTGCACGGCCGCGACCAGCGCGAAAAGGTCGGATCGCGACATGCGCTTCAGCGATAGGCCGGCCGGGAGCGCGTCCCGGGGCCGGAAGTCCCTCACCTGCGCGCCGTTATGGGTGCGGAATCCCGTGGTGTCGAACAGGGTGATCGGCCCGATTCCGCAAACCCCACCCTTCAGGGCGGCGGTGAATTCCACGGGATCGGCCGCGACGGCGTTGACCGTCCCGAGCCCCGTAACCACCACCCGTTCTTCCGCGTTTAGGATCGTCATGTGCCATTCCCGCCGCCAACCGTCCATGCCGCTGGGAACGCGGCTGGACAAGCGGCCCTCCGTTTGCAGCGCACCCTACCACCATTCTCCATGGGTTTCAAATCATCTCCTCCCGGCTTTTTCCCGGTACAGCCTGTAGAGCGAATACGCCGCCAGGGCAAAGCACAGGACCAGCGCCCCGAGGGCGATGGGCCGGGTCAAGAAGATGGAGAAACTGCCCTGGGACATGATCAGGGAGCGCCTGAAATTGACCTCGAACATGGGTCCCAGAACGAAACAGAGGATCAGAGGAGCCCCTTCAAAACCGTTTTCTCTGCAGATATAGCCCACGACCCCGAAGATGATCATCACCATGACGTCGAATATGCTGTTCTGGATGGAGAAGGCCCCGATGAGACAGAAAAGGAGCACCAGGGGGTAGAGGATCCTGCCGGGAATTCTGACCACCTGCACCCAGAGGGGAATCAGCGGCAGGTTCAGGATCACCAGCATGACATTCCCCACGTACATGCTTGCGACCAGACCCCAGAAGAGATCGGGATGGTTCTTGATCAGCAGGGGACCGGGAACGATCCCATGGATCATGAAGGCCCCCAGAAGAACGGCCAGCACTACATTCGGCGGTATTCCCAGGGTCAGAAAAGGGACAAAGGAGGTGGAGGCGGCGGCGTTGTTGGCCGACTCCGGCGCAGCGACCCCTTCGATCGCGCCCATGCCGAACCGCTCCGGATCTTTGGCCACCCGCTTCTCCAGACCGTAGGCAACGAACGTAGCCAGAACGGGCCCTCCTCCCGGAAGGATTCCCAGCAGAAACCCGACGGCGGTTCCCCGGACCACGGCCCACCTCGCCTGCAACCAGTCCGTCCGCGAGGGAAGCAGGTGGGAAACCCTTACCTTGACGATGTTCCCGGCGGAAAGGGCTCCCAGATTCCTGAAGACCTCGGCCACCCCGAACAGGCCCATCGCCAAGGGTGCGATCCCGATGCCTTCGAAGAGGTTGATCATGCCGAAGGTCATCCTCTCCCGGGAGGTGATGGGATCGAGCCCCACGCCGCTCAGGATCAGGCCGAGCAAGGCCATGACACAGGCCTTGAGCTTCGATCCGTACGAGAGGTAGGTGATGAGGGAGAAGCCGAGCAGGATGAGGGCAAAGTACTCCGGAGGTCCGAATTTCAGCGCCCAGCGGGAGAGCGGATTGGCCATGAGCTGCAGGCCGATCAATCCGACCGTTCCGGCGAAAAAAGAGCCGAACGCGGCCATCCCCAGTGCCGGTCCTGCGCGGCCCCGGCGGGCCATCTGATAACCGTCCAGGCAGGTGACCACCGACGCCGTCTCACCGGGGACGTTAACGAGGATGGAGGTCGTCGAACCGCCATACATCACGCCGTAGTAGATCCCCGCCAACATGATCGTCGCTCCGGCCGGCTCCATCTGGAAGGTCAGGGGCAGCAGGATCGAGATGGCGCCCACGGGACCGATCCCCGGAAGAACGCCGATCAATGTCCCCAGAAAACAGCCCACAAAAACCAGGAACAGGTTTTCGGGTCTCAAGGCAACGGACAATCCGTACAGCAAACCGCTCAACGCATCCACAATTTCCACCCGAAACCGCGATCAGAAACCCCACACGCCTCTGGGAAGCGGCGTCCGTAGGAGCTGGGCGAACAGATAATAGCTCAGCAGAACGGCGCTGAGCGAAGAGAGGGCTATCAGCCACGGTTTCATTCTCCCCAGACCGAACAGAACCGCCATCAGCAGAAAGGTGGAGACGCAATAGCCGAGCTTTGGCAAGAGCCCGCAATAAACGATCAGGACAGCCACGACGATGGCCGCGTTGCGCCGCTCCGCACGCTTCATCGAATCGGGCGGGCGATCAGCTTCCTCTTTTCCGAAAAAGGCCGGGCCCAGCAGGGCGAAGGAAAGAAGCGCCAGGCCCACGGCCGACCAGAAGAGAACAAAACCGGGACCGGGGCCGGGGAGTGCCCCGACCCCCAGGCGCAGGGAAGACACAAGGACGAAGACCGCGATCAAGAGACTCGCAACGCCGCTCATCATCTGCGTTCACGTCATTCCGGCGCCGTCGCCGCTTCTGCGATCAGACCGGCTGCCTTCAGGTGGGCATTGATCTTCTTCCAGTTGGCCCGCAGGAACTCATCGAATTTTCGGCCGTCCTGGTTGACGGGAATGAGGTCGAGATGATCCAGGGCAGCCAGATACTGTTCATTCTTCGCCGCCTGGGCCCATGCCGATTCGAGCTGTTTCGCGATGTCGGGTGACAGGTTGGCGGGGGCGACGATGGCATAGACCGCATCGTTGACAAAATCGTATCCGAGCTCCTTCAAGGTCGGCACATCGGGGAATTTGGGTGATCTCTGGTCCCCCATGGTGGCCAGCAGCCGCGTCTGGCCGGCTTTCACCGAGGGGATGAATTCCGACGTCAGCGCGCCGAACTCCACGTGTCCTCCCAGAAGGGCGGTCAGGGCCTCCGCCCCGCCTTTGAAGGGGACGTGGACCATGCGCACCTTTTCCTTCACGGCGACCTCTTCGACGGCGGCGTGGGTCGTGCTCCCCACCCCGGTGGTCGAGTACTTGATTTTTCCGGGGTGGGCCGCAGCGTCGGCGACCAGATCCTTCAGAGACTTCCACGGGGCATCGTTCTGGACGACAATTCCCAGGGGCGGTGACGCATATCCGAAAATGGACCGGAAGCTCTTCAGCGGCTTGAAAGGAACTTTCTGCATCTGGGGAACGCGGATCAGGACGGAACTCGGGGTTGCACACAGGGTGTAGCCGTCGCTGTTCTGGGCAAGCATCGCAGCCAGCGCGACCGTGCCCGTTCCCCCCGTTCTGTTTTCGATCACGATCGGCCGGCCCAAAACCTTTTCCGCAGCCTTGGCCAAGGCCCTGGCGCTGAGATCCAGCGACCCGCCCGGTGCAAATCCCGCCAGAAGGGTGATGGGTCTCTCCGGATAGGCCGCCATGGCCCCTCCCCCCCAGAGCGGAAGCGACAGACAAAGGATGCCGGCCGCAACCCAGACCAACCTTGCATGTTTCTTCATCACGAGTTCCCCCTCTTTGCTGAGTCGTATTGGACGGTTGCGAATCGTGACCCCGATGTCAGGCCAACCGTTTGAGCAGCAGGTTCGTGTTGACGCCGCCGAAGGCGAAGTTCTGGATGGAAGCGACATCGATCCGCCGCTCCAGGAGACCGGGGGTATGACGGATCATCGCACACCGTTCGTCGGGCTCTTCCAGATTGAGCGTCGGGGCGATGAACCCGTCCTGCATCATGTAGAGGGTCAGGATGGTTTCGATCGCGCCGCAGGAGCCCATCGTGTGGCCCATGTATCCCTTGAGGCCGGTCACGAATGGGCCATCACCGTAGACGGCGTGGATCGCCTGGGCTTCGATCACGTCGCCCATCTTGGTTCCCGTGGCATGGGCGCTGATGAAATCGACGTCGCCCGCCGCCAGCTCCGCATCGGCGAGGCCCAGCCGCAGGGTCTCGCTGATCC
Source organism: Deltaproteobacteria bacterium (assembly GCA_021372415.1). GTDB lineage: Bacteria > Desulfobacterota > Syntrophia > Syntrophales > UBA5619 > JAKAFS01. The sequence goes on along the minus strand of JAJFUM010000181.1, from coordinate 25 downwards.
CGGCACGGTTCGGCAGAATGAGATC
>JAJFUM010000176.1 GCA_021372415.1 Deltaproteobacteria bacterium | reverse complement strand
TTGTGGTACCCGGACATTTCTGATGATGTGAGACGGAAACTTTTCAATTTCATTCACAGGATATTGAAGACAAAGCGCTTTGACTACAATAGGGTCAATGACTATATCGCTTAGCAGGAGGAGGAACGGACGATGAACCCGGCAGCAAAATCAGGATTTGCGGTATGGTTCACGGGGCTGCCGTCGTCGGGGAAAACGGTGATGGCGGAAAAGATGTGCGGGATATTATCGGAGCGCGGCGTTACCGCGGTGCTTTTCGATTCCGACGAACTGAGACGGGTGCTGACACCGCGCCCTGTCTATACGGACGAAGAAAGGGACTGGTTTTACGGCGTCGTGGTCTATCTTGCCGAGCATCTTACAGAAAGCGGGGTCAATGTCGTGATATCCGCCACTGCGCCGCGACGATATTACCGTGCAACGGCCCGCCTGCATATCGAAAAATTCGCCGAAGTCTTCGTTGACTGTCCTGAAGCGCTCTGCCGGGCGCGTGATCCTAAAGGACTCTGGAAGAAAGCCGACAGCGGCGAGATCAGAAGCTTGCCAGGCGTCGGCATCCCCTACGAGAGACCCGCATCGCCGGAGGTCCGTATAGATACAGCCCGTACGTCCGTTACCGACGGGGCCCATAGAGTACTCGGCGCTCTCGAGGCCCTCGGTTTTGTTGAAAAGGGGCATGATAAAGTCAAGAGACGTTCGGTTGACGGGAAAATAATCTTCCTGTAAGGATCGCATGGTGAAGAGATATCCGGTATGTCAGGTGGTCTGTAAGATCATTCTCGCATTTCTTCTGTGCGTTGCAGCCCAGCGAGCCGGATGTGTGTGGGCAGCTGTTGACGGTCCGCAGACAGTCTCGCCGTTCGCCGGCCCGGCGGCCGAGGAGAATTCCTTCGTTGCGGTTGTGCGGGACGTGGGACCCTCAGTTGTATCGATACGCGCCGAGAGGGTCCTGGAGGGACTGCAATTGCCTGACGGGGAAGAGGGTATTGACGAAGAGAATCTACGGCAATTTCTCGAGGAACTGTTGAGACGCAAGATGTCTCCGGGAAAACGCACGGGAATACGCGAGGCTTCCGGGCTGATCGTGACCCCGGATGGATATGTGCTGACAAACTATCATGTTGTGGCAGATGCGATCAAGGTGGTTGTCCAGCTCCACGACGGAAGCGTCTTTGATGGAAAGGTCGCCGGCAGCGACAGCAAGACGGACCTTGCCCTCGTTCGGATCAAGGCCGATGGGCTCAAAGTGCCGCGACTGGGGGATTCGGAGCGAATAGAGCCGGGCCAGTGGGCGATAGCAATAGGTTCTCCCTATGGTTTCGAGAAAAGCGTGACCCTGGGAGTAATCAGTGCGAAGAGCCGCCCCGGTTTCGGGATGAGTTCACTGGGAGAGCTCATCCAGACTGATGCCTCGATCAATCCCGGAAACAGCGGGGGTCCTCTGGTGAATCTAAGGGGAGAAGTGATAGGGATTAACTCCATAGTGGTCCGACCGGGTCAGGGTATCGGCTTCGCAATACCCATCAATCTCGTTAAGAGAGTGGTGCAGGACTTGATCGAACAGGGAAAGGTCTTGCGAGCATGGGTGGGGTTGGGGCTCCAGGAACTTACTCCGGACATCAAGAGATACTTCGGCTTCAAGGGCCCGGGGGCGCTGGTGAGGCAGGTCGTGAAAAAGAGCCCTGCCGACATGGCCGGTTTGAATCCGGGCGACATCATTGTTGCAGTTGAGGGAAAACAGGCAGTCAACACGCAGTTTGTGATCAACACGATCCAGGAGAAAAGGATAGGGCAGACTGTAAACGTGGGAGGGGTCCGCAACGGCAAAAACTTTGCAGTCGCGATCACCACCACGGATGAGGAAAAATTCCGATCCGGCAGTATTCGGGTGACTATCTCTGAATAAGGAAGGCCCTTTGGGCTTGCAGTCAGGACAATAACACCCGGGATCGCCCAAAAGCTTGGGCACCCCGACCTTGAAGGCGTGGTTATAACCCGGGTGGAGATGGGTTCACCCGCCCACGCCGCATCCT
>JAJFUM010000208.1 GCA_021372415.1 Deltaproteobacteria bacterium | reverse complement strand
CCCAGCTTGTGCATCCGCTCGTCGATCCGTGTCTGGATGTTGACCGAGAGGCCTTCGCCTGAGAACTTGAGGATGTTTTCCATCCGGTCCAGCATCTCGTCGAAGTCCGTCCACTTCCAAACGGTCAGGACCGGCGAGAGCTTCTCCCCGGAGAAACGGTCCTCGCGGCCGATCTTCTCACCCATGACCATGAGCACCTTTGTGTCCTTGGGTACCTTGAGGCCCGCGAGCTCCGCGATGAAGGTCGCTGACTTCGCCACGATCTCGCGGTTCAGGGTATGGCCGTCTGGCCACATGGTCTTCCGGAGGATCTCACGTTCTTCGGTGCTGCAGAGGTAGCCGCCCTCGGCCTTGAGGGCCGCGATCATCTTGTCGAAGATCTTCTCCTCGATGGCGACGGCATTCTCCGACGAACAGGAGGCGGCATTGTTGGCTGTTTTGGACTTCCGGAGCCGGAAGGCCACGCCGGCCAGATCGTCCTCGACGGTCGCATCCACGATGGAGATCACGTTGCCGGCGCCCACGGTCTGCGCCGGGACGCCCGCACCGTAGACGACCTTCACCAGGGCCGCGCCGCCCGTGGCCACAGCGTAGTCGCAGTTGGACATCAATTCCTGGGTCTTTTCGTTGCTCGTGTGGCGGATGCACTGGACCAGGTCCACCGGAGCGCCGACCTTCTGGAGGGCCTTGCGGATGTGCTCGACCGTGGCATAGGTGGCCATCTCCGTGCGGGGATGGGGCGAGCAGATGATTGCGTTACGGGTCTTGAGCGTGGACAGGGCAATGCAGCAGACCGTCGACTCGGGGTTCGTACAGGGGACGACGTTGGCGATCACGCCGATAGGCTTGGCATACTTGCGGATCCCCTTGGCCTTGTCCTCTTCCACCAGCCCGCAGGTCTTGACGCCGATCTGGTCGTAGAGCGTCCCGCGGACCTTTGTTCCGATCTTGTTGACCTTGTCCTCGAAGACACCGATCCCCGACTTCTCGACGGCCAAACGCGCCAGTTCCTCGGCCGTCTCCTTTTTCTGGAGCTCCCAGCCGACGGCCAGGACCATCTCGTCGACCTTTTCCTGGGGCCAGAACTCCACCGTCTTGAACGCTGTCCTTGCCTTTTTGTACATTTCTTGGATGTTGTCTTCCATATTATTCCTTCTCCCATTCAATAAGAAAAAGCCTCGACGCCGCCGATCGAGGGATCGGACCCCCGCCCACCCCGAAGGCGGGGCGGGCGAAGGTCCCAATATCGTCAGATCTTGCGGCGGGGATCGTCGATTTCTTCCACGATGGCCCAGCCGGAGCCGCTGATCTTCTGCCTCTCGACGAAGATCTTCTTCCACTCCTCGGGGGTTTGGGCCACCATCGCCTTGGCAGCCTTCTTGCGCTCCTCCTGGTTGGGCACGGGCCGGTCCTCCGGGCCGTCGTACCATTCCTTCGGGGTCAGGGTCTGGCCGAGGCGCACAGGCTCTTCACGCTCGACCTCCTCGCAGTAGTGCGCACCAGTTGCAAAAGCGCGGGTTACGGCGAGGACCCCCCAGGTGGCCTCGGGGGTGAAGCCCAGATCGAACATGACGGCGCCGGTGGCGCCCAGTAGGTCGATATCGACCGGGGTGGGGCTCAGCTTCTGGGCGGCCTTGACCATCTCCTTGATCAGGGGGACGTACTTGCCGGCAATGCCGAGCTTCTCGGCCCGGGCGATCATCCTCTTGGCCGCCGGGTCCTTCAGCATCAGGTTGGAAATCCCCAGGGCCGGGTCGTTCAGCTTCGCCTTAACCACCGCCTCGACCACCTCAGCCAGGGGCTTGCCCTCCTTGGCCTGCCGGGCGAGGATCCCGTCAAGGATCTTCCCGAAACTCTGGTAGGCGCCGTAGGCGTGGCCGAAGGCCAGGATCGAGGAGCCGGCGGCCTGGGTCAGGATTGTTTTGCTGCTCGCCACGATCCTGGCGATGTTCGCCGGAGAGGAAAGGCCGTCCTCCAGCATCACGACCATGACGTAGTTGAGCATCTGGTTTTCTTCGATCAGAGGGATCCGGGCCTGGAAATCGATGAACAGGACGTCCGTCAGACCGTAGCCGTTCTCCACCAATTCCGTCGTGTCATACCCCCTGGACACGATGCGGTGGACGTTCTTGTAGGCGACCTCGGACACCCACTGGAACCGGTCGCGCTTCTCGTCCATCGGGACCGTGCCCCTCTCCCGGGTCCGGTAATTGTAATTGAGTCTGGGATCGTCTAGATTATCCATTTCTTGTATTCTCCTTCCTCTTTCTGTTTCTTGGCGTAGGCTTGCCTGTCGGCCTGGCTGGGGACTTCCCGATCAGCGGGTCCCACGTACTTGATCATGGAAAGATCGAGCATCTGGACCATGGGCTCGCGCTTCGAGGCCGCCCAGGCCCTTCCCTTCTTCATCGTGTAGGTGGCATGAGCCGCGCAGGAGAAGCCGCGGCAGACGCAGCCGATGCACCAGGCGGCGTTGGGTGCGAACCCGAGCTCTGACAGGGCGGTGTTGCCGGCGCCGATCATGTTCACCGCGACGTACGCCTTGCCTTCCTTCTTGCGGCGGGCGTTGAAGTGCTTCTCGACGGAGCGCTGCAGGGCAAGGTAGACCCCGCTGCAGAGCTGCTCGTGCTTGATGTGCGTCGGTTCGGCACGGGGATCGCCATCCAGGTGCTGGGGCTGTCCCATTCCCATTACGGCCAGCCCCGCGTCCATGTACTCGTCTACGAGAATCTTGCCCATTTCCTCAAGCGTCTTCCCTTCCACACGGGCCCGCTCGATGTACTTGTGCATCATGTAGCCGTGGGCCGCTCCGGGACCGTGGGCCGACCCGAAGGTCATGACGGATGCGGCGACCGCCGCAGGGAGATTGGGCCGACCGCCGATCACGGCGATGGCCGAGGCCGCAGAGGGGGACATGGAGTGTTCCAGGAACTCCCCCGTCTCATAGCGGAGCATGTCCGCTTCGGCTTCCGAGGGGATCCGGTTCTGGAAGAGAATGAAGAGCATGTCGTAGAAGGTGTATCCCGCCTCCGCCAGATCGCTCACATTGTAGCCCCTCACGACTGTCTTCTCCTCGGTCTTGTAGGAGATGGCGGTCTTTCTTTTAAAAAGTGGTTGTCTGTCCATACAAAAATCCCTCCTCAATGGTTCCTGTGGCTGTTTTGTCCATGGTCTTGGTCTGAAGAAACCCTTCGCCCGGCAGGATCGGCACGCACGATACCTCGGAATCGACGGGTCACATCGTAAGAGATCGACGAATCATTAGTCAAAATAATAATAATCATATTTTTGATAACCAATGATTATCAAACCTCCCGTCTCCATCCTTCCATGCCGCTTGCGCAACGACCAATCCAGGGCCCTGTATGAAGGCCATTATAGTGATCGACCCGATGCGAAGTCAAAGTGATAATAATTATGATTCTATAGGAAAACATGATACCGCCGATTCGGTTCGGGCAGAGGATGAGCCCCAACGGCGCGCCTTGGCGGTGCACAGGGCCGTTCCGGACCCGTTATTGTTTTTAGCAATAGTTCTATCAATATTATCTAATTGACTCCCTTAGCGGGAATGGACGATTCTGTAACACGTCAACAAGAACCCGTGCAGGTCCGCGCTGGCCTGCCCCCCTTGTCTTGACAGGGGGAAATCCCCAAGGTTCGTCGATAGGGATTTTTCGGTCAGTGACCCCGGGGGGATCCGTACCAGGGAAAGGAGGTGGTGGGGAAGGGCATCGCCGATGGCATGCCGTCTCTATTGGATGATGCCGTTCGGCCGGATGGCAGGAGGGTGAACCAGCGGTCGGATCGCCGCGCCGAGAAGCGATGATCGGAAAACCGGTTTGCCAAGATGTCAAAATCAATCGTATTCCTGGGACTTCGGAATCAGATAACCTCTCAAGTTTTAAGGAGGCGTGCTATGAAAAAGGTGGTTGGATTGTTGTTTGTCGCGGTGTTGCTGGGAGGGTTCGGTTTTGCGGATCTATCGCAGGCGGCATTCGCACCTTCAGGACCGATCAAATGGAAGCTCCAGAGCGCGCACCCTGCAGGGGCCCCTCAAATTGAGTTGCTCAACAGGTTGGCCGCCAGCATCGACAAGATGTCGGCAGGAAGGTTGAAGATCGAGATCCTTGCGAGCGGCGCCATCGTGAATCCCTTTGAAATCCTGGATGGCGTTAACAAAGGGATCGTCGAAGCCGGTCAGTGGTGGACCCATTACTCGATGGGGAAAAACCCGAGCGGCAGCCTCTTCAGCTCCCCGCTGGGTGGTGCAGGAAGCGGCCTGGACCTGATGAACCATCTTTCCTGGTACATGAACGGGGGCGGGCGGGAACTCTACGTTGAATATTATCAGAAAATCCTCAAAGCCGATGTCATGCCTTTCCTGATTGCGCCGGACGGACCCGAGGCCTTCGGTTGGGCCAAGAAGCCCCCCAAGACGCTCCAGGATTACCTGAAAATGAGGTACCGCATGTCCTCCGGCCTGTCGTCTGACGTTTTGAAAGACATGGGCGGCATCCCGGTGAACGTGCCGGGCCAGGAACTCATCCCGGCATTGGAGAGGGGCGTCATCGACGGCGGCGAGTGGATCAATACAGTCAGCGACCTGAAGCTGGGGCTCTACGACGTGGCCAAGTACTACTGCATCCAGGGCCTCCACCAGGCCATCGGCATCCAGGACATCATGATCAACGGCAAGGCCTGGCGCGCGCTGTCCCCGGACCTCCAGGCGATCGTGGCCACCGCGTGCACCCAGTCGATCCTCGAGGGCATGATGTACTTCGTCGAGGAGAACGCCAAGGCCCTGAACATCCTGACCAAGGAAAAGGGCGTCAAGTTGTTCGACGCGCCTCCCGGTTACTCGGAGGCCTTCATCAAATCGTCGAAGAAGGTGCTTGCCAAATTCGAGGAGAAGGATCCGTTCTTCAAGAAGGTTCTCGATTCGCAGCGCAAATACGCCCATCTGGTGGTTCCCTTCACCAAGGAGACCAACAAGCTGATGCAGTTGATCTCCGGGGCCGCGGAAGTGAAATAGACACGAATGTCGGGCACGTCGGACGACGGGCCTGATCGTTACCCAGAATCTGCCTCGGCCGGTCTGATCCACGGAAGGTCGGCCGGGCAGATCGTTAAACATAGAAATATCCAACCGGAAGTCAGATAAACGTCATTTTTAACCCAAGGGGACGGCCCGAGAGGACCGCCCCGAATGATTGGAGTGTCTGAATATGAAACACATCGATCGGATCGCAAAGGTCATTGACGCGATCAGCCTCTGGTCGGGCAAGGCGATATCCTGGCTGATTATCCCGATGGCGGCTGTCCTGGTCTGGGAGGTGTTCATCCGCTATACCTACAAGCCCACGCTCTGGGCTGTGGATATGGCCACCATGCTCTACGGAGCCCACTTCTTCCTCGCTGGGGCCATGACCCTTTACCTGGGGAAGCATATCCGGACGGATTTCTTCTACGGGAAATGGTCCATGAAGACGCAATGCTGGGTGGACGCGATCTGCTATCTTTTCCTCTTCCTCCCCGGCATGGTCCTGTTCATCTGGCTGAGTTGGGACTTCTTTGCCGAATCCTGGGATCTGAAGGAAGAACTGATGACGACCTGGAGACCCCCGGCCTACCCGTACAAACTGGTTATTCCCGTGAGCGGTGCCCTGATCGTGCTCCAGGGAATCTCGGAACTGATCAAGTGCATCCAAACGATCGTGACGGGAGTGGATCACCGCCTCAAGCAGGACGTCCCTTCTCACGAGGCGACATAAACCGTGACCCTCCTTGTTGGGGCGGCCGGCCCTTCGGGGATTTGAGAGAACTTTGCAGCAGACGATCTGGTGCGGGAGGCAGATATGACTTTGGAAATATATGGCCTGATCCTTCTGGTCGGCCTCTTTTTCTTTATATGTGTCGGGTTCCCCATCTCCTTCACATTGATTACCTTGGGCGTGATATTCGGTTACATCGGGCTGGGACCCAAGGTGTTTCATCTGATGACCTTTTCCTTCTTCGGAACGATGATGGACACGGTCCTGGCGGCAGTGGCCCTGTTCACGTTCATGGGCTGCGTTCTGGAGAGCGCCGGACTCATGGAGCGCCTGTTCCGGGCGGTGCAGCTCGTCTCCGGCAGGCTCAAGGGCTCTCTGTATCTGGGAACCATCTTCACGGCGACGCTCTTCGCTGCGGCCACAGGGATCGTCGGGGCCTCGGTGACGATCATCGGGCTCATGGCCGCTCCGGTCATGAGAAAATCGGGATATGACACGGGGCTTTCGGCGGGAACGATCTGCGCCGGGGGGACGCTGGGCATCCTGATTCCCCCCAGCGTCATGCTGGTCGTCATGGGGCCGGTATTCCAGGTCTCCGTCGCCCGGCTCTACGCCGCGGCAATCCTCCCGGGCCTGCTGCTCGCCGGCCTGTACATCAGCTATTCGATGTTCCGGGTGATGCTGGACCCTACTCTGGGGCCCCCGCTGTCCGAGGAAGATCTCAACGTGCCGAAGAGCTACATCGCGCGTGAATTCTTCTTCGGCCTCGTGCCGCCGGCCGTGCTGATTCTGGTGACGCTGGGAACGATTTTCACCGGCATGGCGACGCCCACGGAAGGGGCGGCCCTCGGCTGCCTCGGGGCCGTGGTGGTCACGGCGGCCAACAAACGCCTCACCTTCAAACTCATCAAGGAATCGGCCTTCCGGACCGCCGAGACGACGAGCATGGTGATGATCCTCCTGGCGGCCTCCACTTTCATGGGGGCGGTCTTCTCCTCCATGGGGACGCCCAAGTTCATCGCCGAGTCGCTCCTGGGGTTGAACATGCCGCCCTGGGTCTTCGTGATCGGCATCCTGATCGTCTGTTTTATCCTGGGCTGGCCGCTCGAATGGGTGCCCATCGTGGTGGTCATCGTCCCGATCTTCCTGCCGATCCTCACCGGTCTCAATGTCGACATGATCTGGTTCAGCGTCGTCCTGGCCGTCGTGCTGCAGAGTTGCTGGATCTCCCCCCCGGTGGCCCTATCGGCCTACTACCTCAAGGCGATCATGCCGGAATGGGAACTGCTGGACATCTACAAGGGAATGATGCCCTTCATGTTCCTCCAGGCGATAGCGGTCTTCATCCTTTACCTGTTCCCGGGGTTCGTGACCTGGCTTCCCAAGGCCCTGTTCGGATGAAAGGTGGGTTCATAAGACTTGGCGGCTGATGGCTTCCGAAGCCGCCAAGTCTTTCTTTTTTACGGAACGCGGGCTGTTTTGGGGTCCGCTGGACCGCATTTCCTCCCTTCATGGGGGCTTGAGGTGTTCAGATGGGCAAGAGTGGAAGGGCTGCCGTCATGACGGCAGCCAAGACGGATTTGGAGATTCGGGAATACCCCCTGCCGGAGGTGGAGCCGGGGTGCATGCTGGTGCGGATCAGTTGCTGCACCATTTGCGGCTCGGACCTGCACACCTGGACCGGGAGGAGACAATCGCCGGTGCCGATCATCCTGGGGCACGAAATCGTCGGCCATATCGTCGAACTTGGCCGGGGCGTCACCATGGATTCGGGGAATAACCCCCTCAAGGTGGGGGACCGGATCACATGGACCATCATGGACAACTGCGGGAAATGTTACTTCTGCAGGGAAAAGGGGCTGATGATGAAGTGCAGCCACCTGAAGAAGTACGGTCACGACAGTTGCGCCGCACCCCCCCATTTCGTGGGAGGCTTTGCGGAGTACTGCTATCTCACCCCGGGCACCTGCGTCATCCGGGTTCCCGACGCGTTGACCGATGAGGAGGTCGCACCGGCGAACTGTGCCCTGGCCACGGTGGTGGCCGGCTGGGATATGATCGAGGTCAAGCCTTTCGAGAACGTCCTCATCCAGGGAGCCGGGGCGCTCGGCGTCTATGCGGCGGCCCTGGCCAGCCATTACGGGTGCCGCCGGATCATCGTGGCCGACGTTATGGATCACCGGCTCGAGGTCGTGAAGCGGTTCGGCGCCACCGACACGATCAACGCGAAGGGCCTTTCCGATGACGAGGTCATCGGCCGGGTCAGGGACCTCACGGGTGGTTTCGGTGCAGACGTCGCCATGGAACTGGCCGGTTTTCCGCCTCTCCTCCCGCTGGGGCTCAAGTGCCTGCGCACGGGCGGACGGATGATCGAGATCGGCAACGCCTTTGCCGGGGCCATGTTCCAGTGCGATGCCTCGGACATCGTCTTCAGATGCCTCACCATCCGGGGGCTCCACAACTATGACACGGTGCATCTCCAGAAGGCGGTTGATTTCCTGCAGGCGGCTAGGGAGCGATTTCCCTTCCACGAGATCGTGGGGGAACGGGTGACGCTCGATAAGATCAACGACGGGCTGAGGATCGCCGAATCGGGCCGGACGATCCGCGTGGCGGTGAAGCCCTGAATCAGTGTTCCCCTCGACGGTACTCGTCGGCCCATTGATCGACCATGTCGATGAGGCCCTGCAGGGGGCGGGAGATGTATTTGTCTTTGTGGTGGATCAGGTAGAACTTCCGCGACATGGTGGGGTCCGACAGGGGGATCGCCTTGAGCTTTCCCATCTCGATCTCCTTGCTGACGACCCGGCGGGTGATGACGGCGACGCCCAGCCCTTCCTCCACGGCGGTCTTGATCGCCTCGTTGTTCGACAATTCCAGGGGGATCGAGACGCTGATCCCGTGTCGGCGGATGAACTCCTCGGTGCTCCTGCGGGGGGCCGATCCCTTTTCATGGACGATCAGGGAATGCCCCGCCAGATCCTGCGGTTCGATGGCCGCCTTGGCCGCAAAGGGGTGCCCTGTCGGGACGATGATCTGGTAGCTGTCCTCCAGGACCTCCCGGGAGACGAGCTTCTTGTGGGGCACGGCATAGGAGATGAAGCCCAGGTCGTTGGCGAGCGACGCGGTCTTTTCTACGATCTGGTCCGTCGGCAGAAGCTCCACGGCGATCCGAATCTTGGGATTCATGCGGGTGAATCGGTTCAGGATGTAGGGAAGGTAATAGGAGCCGAAGCTTTCGCTGGAGAGGATCCGGATGAACCCCCTCTTCCGCTGTTGAAAATCCCGGAGGCTCTCCTCAGCCTGATGCTCCATCTCGAAGATCGACTCGGCGATGCCGTAGAGGACCTCGCCGGCGTCGGTCAGAGCCATCTTCTTCCCGAAACGGTTGAAGAGCTTCAGTTCGTAGTGCTCCTGGAGACGCTGGATCCCCTTGGTCACCGCCGGCTGGGTGATGTAGAGGGCTTCGGCGGCGGCGCTGAGGCTCCCGTGCTTGGCGGCGAGGTAGAAGATCTTTAGCTGATTGAGGTTCATGACTTTTTCTTATCGATGCGGTAAAATTTATTATCTTGACATCATCTAAGTCTATCTTTATGGATTTGTCAAGGATTCTCCATTAAAAAAGACGAGCGCCGTCCAGTCGGGGCTTTGTCGCGGGAAAGGGGAGCAGGACATGCCAGAGGGGATACTGAAAAAAAAGAAGATCGGGATCGAGATGCAGGTGGATGAGTTCCTGGACCGCGTCAGCGAAGCGGGTCTGCTCTGCAAAAGCGGGGTGGATCACTATCTGAAGGGGAACATGGAAGCCTTCTGCCTGGTCCTCACGAACATCCGCGATACCGAGCACCGCGGGGACAGCCTGCGGCGCTCCCTGGAACAGGACCTCTTCAAGAAGACCCTGATCCCCGAATCCCGGGGAGACGTGATGGAACTGTTGGAGGACATGGACGCCCTCCTGGACCGTTACACGGGCCTGATCTGGCAGTTCGACATCGAGCGCCCAGACATCTGCGCCGAGTTCCACGAGGACTTCCGGGAGCTGCTCCACTACTCCGTCGAGTCCGTGGAGGCCGTCGTCCGCTCCTGCCGTGCCTTCTTCAAGGACCTCAACGCCGTGTCCGACCACATCCACAAGGTTTCCTACTGGGAGAAGGAATCGGACAAGCTCTCCACTCGCCTACAGCGCACGATCTTCCGGCGGGAGAACCTCCGCCTGAGCCACAAGATGCACCTGCGCTTCTTCGTCAAGCAGGTGGACCGGATCGCCGACGAGGCCGAGGACGTTGCCGACCGGCTCAACATCTACGTGATCAAACGGATGTTATAGGAGCCGGGGCATGTTCGCATTCTTTCTGACGAGCGGTCTTTTTCTGGGCTGGTCCCTGGGGGCGAATGACGGGGCCAACGTTTTCGGCACAGCCGTGGGCTCCCGGATGATCAGTTTCCGGAAGGCGGCCCTCTACTGCGGCATCTTTGTTGTCCTCGGGGCGGTTATCAGCGGCGCGGGTGCGGCCAGGACCCTGGGGGAATTGGGGGCCGTCAACGCCATCGCCGGTGCCTTCGTCGTGGCCCTGGCCGCGGCCGTGACGGTCTACTGGCTTACGGTCCTGGGCTACCCCGTCTCCACGACCCAGGCGATCGTTGGGGCGATCATCGGCTGGGACCTCTTTGCCGGGGCCGTCATCGATTTTGCCGCCTTGGAGAAGATCGTCCTCTCTTGGATCATCAGCCCTATACTGGCCGCGATCTTCTCGGCCGTCCTCTACAAGCTGATCGCTCTGGGGATGAAGCACATCCGGATTCACATGTTCCAGCTGGACGCCCTCACCCGGATGGGCCTCCTGATTGCCGGAATCGCCGGTGCCTATTCCCTGGGGGCCAACAACATCGCCAACGTGGTGGGGATCTTCGTTCCCATCTCCCCCTTTGCAGAGATCTCCTTCCTGGGGATCTTCAAGCTCAATGCCGCTCAGCAGCTCTTCTTCATCGGCGGCGTGGCTATCGCCGTGGGCGTCTTTACCTACGGGAGGAGGGTGATGCTGACCGTGGGCGAGGGGATCACGGAGATGTCGCCGATCGCGGCGCTGGTGGCAGTCCTGGCCAACGCCCTGGTCCTCTTCCTTTTCGCTTCCCAAGACCTGGAGCGGTTCCTGATCGGCCACGGCCTTCCGGCCCTTCCCCTGGTTCCCGTCTCCAGTTCCCAGGCGATCGTCGGCTCAGTGATCGGCATCGGCCTGGTCCGGGGCGGCCGGGGCATCCGGTGGAGGATGCTCGGGGAGATCACGGGGGCCTGGGTGACGACGCCGGTAGCGGCCGTCGTGATCAGCTTCATTGCCCTGTTCTTCCTCCAGAACGTCTTTCAGCAGAAGACCTACCTGCCCGTCGAATACCGCCTGACGGCCCAGGCCGAGGAGCGGATCCGGGCTGCGGGGATTCCCGTGGACCGGCTCGAAGACATCCGGGAGAAGACCTATCCCTCGGCCTACCAGTTCCAGGTGGCCCTCTCTCAGAGGGTGAGCCTCGACAAGGGGCAGATGAGTCGGGTCATAGATGCAACGGAGCTCGAACCGGTCGTCGTGGGGAGCCAGGTGACCGGGCGGATCAACGATCCGGCCATCACCGCGGAGCAGAGAGAGGCGGTGCAGAAACTCTGGGGGAAACGCTTCCAGCACCGCTGGGAGCTGGACCAGGCCCTGGCGGCCCTCTCGCCCCAGTGGCGCATGAAGCCGGGCGACAAGGAGCAGAACGAGAAGCTGCAGAGGGAGTTGGACTATATCCACCGGCTCATCCGGGCGGCCGTCCAGTGAGGCTGAGGTGACGGGAAAACCCTTTCACTTTGGCCTTGACTTGCGTGCCGAGTAAGGATAAAGAGACCGCTAGCATGCCGGATTCAGATGAAATCGACACCTGTCGGAGCGTTGACGCCACGGCGAGGACATGAATCGGGAAGCTGGGTTGCAGCCGTGCTGGGGCTGCGGGATATCAAGGCGATTATATCATATTGCGGAGGTAAGGATAATGAGTGTTGAGGTGAAGGCCCCGATGCCGGGCAAGATCCTGGAGGTTCTGGTGAAGGTGGGCGATCAGGTGAAGGAAGACGACGAAGTCCTCATGCTGGAAGCCATGAAGATGGAAAATCCGATCTACGCACCGGCTGGCGGCGCCGTGAAGGAGATCAAGGTCAAGGCCAACGACAACGTGGAGACGGAACAGGTCCTGATGATCATCGGTTAAAGCTTGCCGTAGCGGGAAACTTTCCGAGGGACGAAACGGGCACATGCCGGAAAAGGTGTGCCCGTTTTTTGTGGCCTTATTTGAGGGTTGTCCCTCACGGCCCTGCCCCCTTATCAGCGGACCATTGAGGGGGGGATGAGGCGCCCGGGGATTCAGGCTGCCTTCTCAACCTCGGTGATGCACGCCTCGATAATGTCCAGGGCCCGGTCCAGTTCCTCGCGGGTGATGGTCAGGGCCGGCGTCAGCGTGAGGATGTTCCCCATCGTGAGCTTGAAGCTGAGCCCCCGGCTGAGGGCGGCGTACATCACCGCTTCCGCCTCGTCGGTGGCCCGCTCGCCGGTTTTCCGGTCCTTCACCAACTCGATGCCGAGAAAGAGACCCAGTCCCCGGACGTCGCCAATCAGGGGGTGGCGTCCCATCATGGCGGCCATACGGTCGAGGGCGTACAGACCCAGCGTTCGGGCCTTTTCGGCCAGACCGTTCTCCTCAACGTAGCGGATCGTTGCCAGGCCGGCGGCGCAAGCGACAGGGCTCTTCTCGTGGGTGTAGTGGCCCAGGGCCCGGTTCGCGGCCACGTCCAGGCCCTCGCGGGCGATGAGGGCCGCCAGGGGGAAGACGCCCCCGCCCAGACCCTTGCCGATCACCAGCATGTCCGGGACGACGTCGAAATTCTCGCAGGTGAACATCCGGCCGGTTCGCCCGAGGGCGTGGGGGATCTCGTCGAATATGAGCAATGCCCCGTGGCGATCGCAGGCCTTGCGGATGATCCGCCAATATTCGGGCTTCGGGATGTAGGGGGTGCTCCGGATCGGCTCGGCGACCACGGCGGCGATGTCCCCCTCCTTCTCCAGGACATACTCCACGTAGCGGGCGCACATCATGTCACAGCCGCCCCGGCTGCGGCACTGGTAGATGCAGTGGTACTCGTCCGGCGGAGGGACGTGCTCGGTGCCGGGCAGCAGCGGCCCCATGTCCTGGCGGAAGATCGCCTCGCCGCCGATCGAGATCGCATCCAGCGACGCCCCGTGGAAGGAATCCCACATGGAGATCGTCTTGTGACGCCCCGTGGCGATCCGGGCGAGCTTGAGGGCCATGCCGATCGCCTCGGCCCCGCCGGGACACAGGAGGACCTTGCCCAGATCCCCGGGGGCGATCTCGGCCAGCTTCCTGGCCAGATCCACGGCGACTTCATTGGTGTAGCGCCTCGTGCAGAAGGAGAGCCGGTCCAGTTGATCCTTGATCGCCGCGATGACGGCGGGGTTGGCGAACCCGACCTGGTGGACGTTGTTCCCGTGGAAGTCCATGTAGCGTCTCCCCTGGAGGTCCTCGATCCAGATTCCCTCGCAGGCCCTCAGGGCGTTGAGGCAGGGGGTGGAGAGGGATTGCCTGAGGAAGACCCGCTCGTCCTCGGCCAGGAGCGCCCGGGTCCGTTCATCCAGGTTTTCTTCCTGCCATTGACGTCGTCGAGGGGAGATGTTGATGTCGCCTTCCGATCGGTGGAGTTTTTCCATAGTGGCCCTCCCTGGGTAATGAATGGTTCTTTTGACCTTGGGTAGTGACCTTGGGTAGCATCCCCCCGGGGGCAAGTCAATGCCTCTTTTGTCATGGGTTGGATCACTTTTTTTCCCTTGCCCTGCCTGGGGCGATCCACCCATAATGGGCCCAAGTTCACGGATGGACGGACTCCCCCGGAGGCCGGGGCGGGTCCGGATGGCAGGGAAGGACGTTCCATCCGATTTGAAAGGGGGCATGACAATGGCGGGGAGAGGGGAGGACAGACGGCCGGAAGCGGAGCAGGGAGACATCAACACCACGGCGGCCCGGGGGAGGTACTGGGAGAGGAACCTCTCCGGAGAGGCCAGGACCTGGTTCGAGGAGGACCGGCGGGTCTTCCTTCACCAGAGTCTCTCCACTCCGGTTCTCAACGTGATCGCCAGGGCCGAGGGGCCCTGGATCGAGGACCTCCAGGGGAAGCGTTACCTCGACATGCACGGCAACGGCGTCCACAACGCCGGTTTCAACCACCCGGAGATCCTCCAGGCCGTGAGGCGGCAGATCGACGAAGGGCTCACCTTCTGCCCGCGGCGCTACACCAATATCCCGGCGGTGCGGCTTGCGAAAAAGCTCGCAGAGATCGCTCCGGGGGGCCTCTGCCGCTCCCTGTTCTGCCCGGGAGGGACCGATGCCATTGAAATGGCCCTTAAACTCGCCAGGCTCGTGACCGGCCGCTTCAAGACGATCTCTTTCTGGGATTCCTTCCACGGGGCCGGGTTCGGGGCATCGGCGGTGGGGGGAGAGGAACACTTCCACGGCGGCTTGGGTCCCCTGATGCCGGGTGCCTTCCATGTCGAATTCCCGAACTACTACCGCAACCCCTGGCGGTTCACCGATCCCGACGACGTTGACGCCGAGTGCCTCCGGCAGATCGAGGGGGTCCTGAAGCGGGAGCCCGAGATGGCGGCCCTGATCGGCGAGCCCGTCTCGGCCAATCCCGTCGTGCCGAGCCGGCGGTACTGGGAAGGGGTCAAGGAGCTCTGCGAGAAATACGGGGCGCTCCTCATCTTCGACGAGATCATCGAGGGCTTCGGCCGGACCGGAAAGATGTTCGCCTGCGAGCATTTCGTCACGCCCGACATCCTGGTCCTCGGCAAATCGCTCGGCGGAGGGATCGTCCCCCTGGCGGGGATCGTGACGCTTGAGCGGTACAACTGCTGCCCGGACCGCTCGGTCGGCCACTACACTCACGAAAAGAACGCCCTTTCGGCCGCGGCGGCCTTGGCCGAGATCGACGTGATCGAGAGAAACGACCTTTGCGGTCACGCGGCGCAGCTGGGGGCGTACACTCAGGAACGGCTCCGGGAGATGGCCGAACGGCATCCGCTCATCGGCTGCGTCACGGGGATTGGCCTCCACATCGGGATCGACCTCGTCCGGGACCGGAAGACCAAGGAGCGGGCCGTCCGAGAGGCGGAAGCGGTGATGTTCAAGTGTATGGAGAGGGGCCTCGCCTTCAAGACGATCGACGGGAACATGATCACGCTCCGACCGGCCCTGGTCATCACCCGCGAGGAGATGGACTGGGCCCTGGCGATCCTCGAGGAGGCGATCGGGGAGGTGGAGGCCGGTTCGACCTATTAGCGCCTGTCAGGGGACCGGCGTCGAGGGGGGTACCGAGAACTGGATCTCCACCCGCCGGTTCTTCAGCCGGTTGAGGTCGCTGTCGTTGGCCTGGAGGGGCTGGTATTTCCCGAAACCCTTGATGGAGAGCCGCTCCGGAGGGGTGCCCCGCTCGACGAGGGCCTTGGCGACCTGGGCGGCGCGGTCAGCCGAGAGTTCCCAGTTGGAGGGGTAACGCTGGTTGTGGATGGGCCGGTCGTCGGTGTGACCGTGGATCTCCGTCGATATCCCGGGATGGTCCAGGATGAAGCGCGAGACTTTCTCCAGAAGGGGACCGACGGAAGGCTTGAGCCGGGACAGGCCCGAATCGAAGAGGACCTGTTCGGGAAAGGTCACGATCAGGTACTGGGAGCGCCTCTCCACCGTCACGCCTTGCTCGGCCGGGTGTTCCCCCAGAAGGCCCACCAGATCCGATTCGAGGGACGAGGCGGCTTGAACGGGCGAAGGTTCCGGATGGGCCGCCCGCGGCAGGACCAGCGGGGCAACCGCCGATTCCTCAACCGGCGACGCAGGGGGTGGGGTCGGGACGGCCCGGTCCTGCCGGTGTAGGGAAGCTCCGAAGAAGAGGACGAAGAAGATCAGAAGCAGGACAAGCAGGTCGCTCAGGGTCAGGAGCCAGATCTCGTTTCCCGTCTCCGAGGCGACGGCCCTTCTCTGGAGGCGCACCGGCAGACTTTTCCTGCTGTCCGGGGAGGTCCGCCGTTTTCTTTCGGGAAGAGGCCGTGCCGTGCCGCTCATCCGTTGGCACCCCTGGCCTTCTCATAGGCCGACATGAGGACCAGTTTGGGGCGAGCGGGATCCCGGTTTTCGCTTTCGATAGCCCGGGTCATGGTCTCCAGCTTGTACTGGATGGCCTTTGGATGCTGGTGGTCGTAAAGATCCAGGATGCCCTCCTGGATCATGTCCATCCGTAGTTCATCCTGGTCCATGGTCTCTCTGAGTTTGTTCGAAAGGGGCATGAAGCAGAGATTGGCCAGGATCACGCCGTAGAAGGTGCACAGGAGCGCAACGGCCATGTAGCCGATGAGGTTCTGAGGGTCCTGGATGTGCCCGAAGATCCGGATCAGGCTGACGATGGTCCCGGCCAGCCCCAGGGCAGGGGCCAGCCGGGCCATGTTGTGAAGGATCTTGTGGGCGGTAGCGTACTGGTTGAGTGTGGCAAGTGCCTCCCGGCGCAACATCTGTTCGATCTCGTCCCGGGAGTAACGGTAGGCAATCAGTTCCACCCCGACCTTGAGCAGGCCCTGGGGCAGGCGGGGAATCTGCTTTTCCAGATTGCGGATGTCCCCGTTGCGGTAAATCCGGGCCAGGTTCACGAGGGTCTGGATCGACTCGCCGCGTTCTTCCTCCCGGCCGGAAAAGGCCCCCTTGAGCAGGCGGGCCGTCAGGACCAGCTTTTCCCTGGGATAGGCGATGAGCGTGGCGAAGAAGGTCCCTCCCAGGACGATCATCAGGGCGTTGAGATTGGAGGCCCATCCCATCTCCGTCACCTTCAGGGTGAATTCCACCAGGAAGATGGCTGCCAGGATCAATAGCGCGCAAAGGGCCTGTCCAATCATGAGTGTCTCCTCTTTCGGTTGGTTTTTATCGGATTGACATGCACGAGATATGCCAGATGGGCCGACGGCGAGGGTGATCGCCGGGATCCCCGGCCGGGCTGCGAGATCCCTGGGTAGGGTCATGGACCGGCGGGCGGGGGCATCCCGACAGGGGGGAATTCTTGACGGACCGTCAGGAATATTTTGCCTGCCTGGGGGAGGGGACGGCAAAAATTTCCTCCCCCGAGGGGCTTTCAGTCCTTGGGTCTCCAGACCTGGCCCAGACCATCCAGCCTGGCGGTCAGATCGTCAAGCCCCGTTTCGACCTCCTGCGGCCGCCCGGAGAGGCCCAGGTCGACCTCCGTCCCGCCGGTCACGAAATGGGGCAGACTGGAAAAGGTCAACTCCGGGTGGGCAGCAGTGAAGGACTCCATGAGGCCGACCAGGTCCGCCTCGCGGGCGCCGGGCAGGACCAGCGTCCGGGTGATCCGCTCCTCTCCCCGGGCGTAGCCGTTTTCCAGGACCCAGGCTGCCATGGGGAGGGCCATGCTGGGAAAACCCGGTAGGAAATGGCCGTTGGCGATCGTGAAGCCGGGAATCTGGTTGACGGGGTTGGGGATCAGCCGGGCCCCCTTGGGGAACTCGACCATCCGGAGCCGGGCAGGGGTGGCCTCCGCCCCGAAACGGGCCTTCAGAATCCGGAGCCCCTCCTTGTGGTGCTCGAGCGCAACCCCGGCCGCTTCGGCTGCGCACTGGCGGGTGTAATCGTCCGGCGTGGAGCCGATCCCTCCGCAGCAGAAGAAGGGCTCCGGCCGCCCCATGGCCCAGCGGAGCTTCTCCAGGATCAGGGCCGGGTCGTCCTTCAGGATCAGGGCATAGACCAGGGGATGTCGGTGTTCCTGGAGGAGGCGGCGGGTGTTTTCGAAGTGGCTGTCCCGGACCCTGCCGTCGAGAATCTCGGAACCGATGGTGATCAGGCCGAAGCCGGGCGGGGTGTTTGGGGTCATGGTCGCGTCTTTCCTTTCCGGCCTTTCCGAATGGGGGGCTGAAGGGTTGACGGGAGGGGCCTCGGCCCGACTTCCCGGGTTTCGTCGCGGAGGACCTCCTCCAGGAAGGCCCGGATGAGGCGGGAGAGGGGCCTGTCCCTGTGGTGGATGAGGAAGAACCGCCTCCGGAGCCGGCTGCCCGACAGGCGGACGGCCCGGAGCGTTCCGGCCTCCAGTTCCTCCTTGACGGCCTTCGCAGAGATGACGGTGATGCCCTGTCCCGAGGCGACCGCCCGTTTGACCGCCTCGTTTTCGCCCAGTTCCATCGCGATCCTCGGGGATACCCCGGCCCTGGCGAAGAGCCCGTCGGTGACCGTGCGCACCCCCGAGCCTCTTTCGCTCAGGATGAGGGATTCGTCCTGCAGCCGGCTGACGGGGACGCTTCGCCTCCGGGCGAAGGGATGGCCGGGGGGGACGACGAGGACCAACTCCTCCTCCCAGAGGGGGAGCTGGACGAGGTTCGGGTGGTCGACGGACTGGCCGATCAGGCCCAGATCGCTCCGGGAGGCGAGGACGTCCTCCACGACGGACTGGGTGTAGCCGGCCGTCATCCGGATTTCGGTTCGGGGATGCCGCTGCCGGAAACGGGCGATGATGTCCGGCAGGTAGTAGGCGCCCAGGGTATTGCCGGCGCTGATCGTGATCTTGCCGCCCCGGGTCCTCTTGAGGGCCTCAATGGCGCTTTCGGCTTCGCGGGCAAGCGTAAAGATCCGCTCCGCGTAGGTGAACAGGACCTCGCCGGCGCGGGTCAACCGGGTTTTGCCGGCCCGCTCGAAAAGCCGGATCCCGTAGACCTCCTCAAGGCGTTTCACCTGGTTGCTCACCGAGGGTTGGCTCAGGAACAGGGCGTTGGCCGCCCGGGAGAAGCTTCCGTGCCTAGCCACATGATAGAAGACCCAGAGCTGGTGGAGGTGCATGCTTCAGCGCGTTGAGAATCCGTCCATCCGTCGGCGCGTCCCGGACAGCCCGTCGTCGGGGCGCCGCCCTTCCCTCCATAGCCTCATCCTATGGGGGGCATTGGAACAATCAATTGGACGAACCATACACGATCGGTTTATCGAAAGCAAAACGATTCTGATCCCCCTCTCCTTGGAGGATGCGGGGACGCTCGGGAGGGGCACGGAGGGGGATCCAAGACCAGGACGATCAGGAGGGGATCATGGCCAAGGTGTTGTGTCTGGGCGGCGCGGGGAGGATCTGCCGGGAGTCGGCGCTGGATCTGGTCCAGTATTCCGATTTTGCGAGGATCACCATCGGGGACACCGACGAGCGGGCGGGGCAGGAGGTGGTGCAATGGCTGAATGACCTGCGGGTCGATTTCAGGAAAGTGGACGTCAAGGACCGGGCCGCGGCGGTTGCGACCATGCGGGACTACGACATCGTCATGGACGGGACCACGATCACGCTCAACGGCCTGTCCACGGCCTGCATCGCCGAGGCGGGCTGCCACGGGATCAACCTGAACGGTTTCGGCGAGGAGTATCCTTTCGATGCCCTCTTCAAGGCCCACGGCAGGACCCATGTCCCGGGGTTCGGCATGACCCCGGGGACGACAGACATGATGGCCCGTTACGCCATTGACCGCCTCGATACAATCGACACGGTCCGGATCAGTCACGGGGCATTCCGGCCCATCGCGTTCTCGGCGTCCATCGTGGAGACCACCAGCTACGAGTACGATCCCAAACTTCCGAGCCGTGTCGTCTACGAAAACGGCCAGTTCATCCAGGTACCCCCCTTTGCCCGCCCGCTGGACGTGGCGCTGCCCGAGCCGTACGGGACCCATCCCGAGTACATCATCCCCCACTCGGAGACGATGACAGTCGCGGCCTACCTGGAGGCGCAGGGAAAGACCGCCCGCCTGATCGAGGTCCGCGGCACCTGGCCGCCGAAGAACATGCAACTGGTCCGGGCCCTCTACGACTGGGGGATCCTCCGGAACGACCCGATCCGGATTGCCGGGGTCCAGATCGGGATCATGGACGCGGTCTCGGCCTACCTGATGCAGTACCCGGTGGGACGGGAGACCGAGCTCTACGGTTACGCCCTGCACATCGACGTGACCGGGACGAAGGACGGCAAGGCCCTCCGGTATCTGCTGACCCACACGCACCCCGCCTCGGACGGTTCCGTGGCCGGCTGGGAGAAGCTGCGGGCCTATACGCGGTGCGTGGGGATCCCGATGGGGATCGCGACGGCGCTGATCGCCCAGGGAAGGGTGAAGCGCACCGGCGTGGTCATGCCCGAATTCGCCTTCGATCCGGAGGAAATCTTCCGGGAACTGGAAAAACGTCAGATCACCATCCACATCCAGGTGACGGAAATCTAGCCGCCTGCCTGCGAGCCTCCCCCCGTCGGGAACCCTTTGCCCGGCGGGGGACTTTATTTGGCCCAATGACCGCCTCAAGGGACAAGATTGTACCATTTCTGCCTGTCCACAAACCCATTCCCGATTCATCAAACTCAGTATATCCGGTCCCTTGGACGGGAGATTCCAGGTTGGCATTCGATTTGCTCTAGGGCCCTGCAGATTTGAGGGCTGACGACGGTTCTGCCTTTTCACCGTGATGCCCTCCGGCATCACGGTCCCAGAGAATGGGACGGGAAAGGGAGGCTTTTCCGGGGCGGTTGTTCGGCATCCAGACGGATATCGCAGATTAAACATTTTGAATCGGTTAAGGAAATATAGTTGCACCGGAAGTGCGATAATAATTATTCATGGATTATATGATTATAATTAGTTTGACTAATATTGGGAAAGGAATAGAAGGGGATGAGACTTTCTTTGACCCACGTGTATAAACGCCCTTTGGGCAGCATCAACTCTACCCTCTTTACTTTGACAGTCGATCTTGATTCTGTTACAGCGGATTCAGGGGCCCGTAACAGGACAGGGACCCTGGGTCCATGGGATGGGAAAGGGGGTGAGGCGGCAAGGGTTGCATTTTCTGAAGATTAACATTTAATCACTTAAATTTAATTGGAGGAAATCATGAAAGGAAAGTTCATTGCAGTCGCCGTCGCCGCGATCTTCTCAGTAGTGCTCGCCGGCAGCGCCATGGCGGAGGACATCAATGCCTACATGGGCACCTCTCCGGACAACAACGCCAAGATCGTCAAATTCATCAAAGACAAAACCGGCATCACCGTCAACCAGACCTTTCAGTCCTTCGGCGAGATTGAGGCCCGTGCAAAGGCCGAGGCCCCCAATTTCAATGCGGACATGATCATCGGCTGCGGTTCCCCCCTTGCCTTCATGGCCAAGAAGAACGGTTGGGCGCTTCCCTATGTCTCCCCAGGCTGGAAGGGCGTCGCGGATGTCTTCATGGATCCGCAGGGTAACTGGTACAACATCGCCAATTTCTCCTTCGTCCTGGTCGGCAACAAGGACCGCCTGGCCAAGGCCGGCTACAAGATGCCGGAAAGCTGGAAGGACCTCCTCGATCCTAAGTGGAAGGGCGAGATTGTCATGCCCTCCCCCCTGAGCTCCGGGACCGCCAACATGATGCGCTTCTCGTTCCTGGCCCTCTACGGGGACGCCGAAGGATGGAAATTCCTCGAGGCCCTCGACAAGAACATCCACCATTACACCCGCAGCGGCAACGCCCCGACGGACTTGGTCGGCCGCGGCGAATTCATGCTGGGAATCACCTCCGACGAGAACGTCAAGAAGCGCCTCGACGACGGTTATCCGCTCAACTGGTCGATCCCAGCCGAGGGGACCGGCTATGACGGGACCTTTGCCCTGATCTTCAAGAACACGAAGAAACTCGAAACCTGCAAGAAGATCATCGATGTCTTGGGGACTCCCGAGTTCAGCGTCATTATGGCTGATATCGGCTATGTCACCCCCCGGCCGGCGGCAAACAAGCTCTACGGAAAGACCCTGCCCAAGTACATCAAACTGGACCTGGGCAAGGCAGCGGCTGACAAGGAGAAGAACAACGACATCTGGAAACAGAAGCTGCGGACCGACTTCAAGTAACACTGTTCTTTTGAGCTTGGAACCCGGAGGAGAAAGATGGCAACGGCGGAACTGTCTGTGAAGCTGCAGGCCAGCAGCGGCAGCAAGGTGAAGGATTTTCTGAACGCGAATCTGGTCAACATCTTGGCCGGTGTTTTATTCCTGCTGCTTGCCTTCTTTCTCCTCTATCCCATCATCGCGGTCCTGATCAAGAGCTTCCGGGGACCGTCGGGGTTCACCCTGCAATACTACAAGGCCTTCTTCAGCAAGAACTATTACTACCAGTCCCTCTACAATACCCTGCTTCTGGGGGTGATCAACACCATCGTGTGCCTGGTCATCGGCTTCTGCCTGGCCTATATGACCACCCGCGGCCCTTGGGTCCTCAGGAAACCCCTGAAGATCATCTCTCTGGTTCCCCTGATCGCGCCGCCGTATCTCTTTGCCCTGTCGCTCATCATCCTCTTTGGCCGAAACGGCCTGATCACCCGGATGCTCGACCTCCACTTCGAGTTGTATGGCTTCGGCGGCGTTGTCGTCTCACAGTCCCTGGCCTTTATCCCGCTGGCCTACATGATGATCGAGAGCACGCTCATGTCGCTCAACCCCAACCTCGAAGAGAGTGCCTATGACATGGGGGCCTCGGAGGCGACGATCCTCAGGACGATCACGATTCCCCTCTTGGCACCGGGTCTGCTCAAGGCGGCGCTCCTGATCTTCGTCATGACAATCGCCGAATTCGGCAATGCCGCGATCCTCGGCGGACGGACCCCCTTCCTGGCGCCGGACACCTACACGATGATCACAGGGGAGTCTGATTTCAACATGGGGAGCGTCCTGTCGGTCGTCCTGATCGCCCCTTGCGTCCTGATCTTCTTCATCCACAACTATCTGCTCGAGGGGAAGAAGTTTACCACGATCGGCGGCAAACCCGTCGCCTCGGAGCCGAGGAAGATCACCCCCCTGATCAAGGTCCCCTTTGTGATCATCACCACCGTGGCGGCGGGGGCGATCTTCATCTGTTTCGCCGTGGTCTTCGTGGCCTCCTTCTATAAGATCCTTGGGGTTACGCACAACCTCGTCCTATCCAACTACCTGGACTTCACATCGAACCAGGCCATCTACAACAGCATCCGCGTCTCCCTCGTGGCGGCCGTCATCGGCGCCGTCATCGGCGTCCTTCTGGCCTATGTCATCGTGCGGGGGCAGTTCTTCGGCCGGACCTTTATCGAGATGGTTTCCCTCTCCGGGTTCGCCCTGCCCGGGACGGTCCTGGGCATCGGCTACCTTCTGGCCTTCAGTGCCCCACCGCTCAAACTCACCGGTGGGATCATGATCCTGGCCCTCAACTGCGTTTTCCGTTTCCTGGCCGTCGGCGTGGAGGCGGGGATCAGCAAGCTCCACCAGATCCACATAGAGATCGAGGAGGCGTCGGCGGACCTGGGGGCCAGTTTCCTGACCACCTTCATCAAGATCGTCCTGCCGATCATGTTTCCCGCCTTCATCGCGGGCTTCATCTATACTTTCATGACGGCGATCGTCTCGTTGAGCGCCGTGGTCTTCCTGGTCAGCCCGGGCTTTGACCTGGCCGCCGTGAAGATCTTCGATGCCGCTGTTTACGGCGAGATCGGCATCGCCTCCGCCACGACCATGAAGCTGGTTCTGATCGTCGCGGTCTGCATGATGATCCTCAACTTCATCACCAAAAAGACCCGACTGGGCAACGGCACGGCCAAGACCGTGGCATAGGATTAACGAAAGGGGTTCTCCGATCTATGAACGTGGGCTCTCATGAAAAACCGATGCTAATTCTTAAGGACATCCACAAGTTCTACGGGACGAACGAGGTCCTCAAGGGGGTCTCGCTGGAGGTAAAAGAGGGCGAACTGGTCACCTTTGTCGGGCCCAGCGGCTGCGGCAAGACGACGCTCCTGCGCCTGATCGGCGGGTTCACCGACATCAGTTCGGGCGACATCATCCTCGATGGCCAGCGGATCAACGACCTGCCCCCGAACCTCAGGGATACGAGGATCTGCTTTCAGAATTACGCCCTCTTCCCCCATATGACCGTTGCGGAAAATGTGGGCTACGGCCTGAAGATCAACCGGTGGCCTAAGGAGAAGATCGCCGCCCGGGTCAAGGAACTGCTGGAAATGGTGGAACTGGCGGCCTTCGGGGACCGGATGATCGACAAGCTTTCGGGCGGCCAGCAGCAGCGCGTCGCCTTTGCCCGGGCCCTCAGCCTGGAGCCCAAGGTCCTCCTCCTGGATGAGCCCCTCTCGAACCTCGACGCAAACCTCAGGCTTGTCATGCGCGAGGAGATCCGAAAACTTCAGGAACGGCTCCACATCACGACGGTTTTCGTGACGCACGACCAGTTCGAGGCGATGGCGATTTCGGACCGTCTGGTCGTCATGAAGAACGGTCTGATCGAACAGGTGGGGACCCCCATCGAGATCTACGAGCGACCGGCCAATGAGTTCATCGCAAGTTTCGTCGGGTACGTCAATTTCATGGAGGGCCGTGTTGCGTCGATCGACACCGGCACGCGGAACGCCACCGTGGACACCGAGTTCGGGCCAATCGAGATCAGGCTCGATCAGGAGGACACTCGGGCCGGGGAGGACGTCCTGATGGTCATCCGCCCGGAGAGTGTTTCGCTGTCCCTCGACTGCGGCACCAAACGGTCCAACGTGATCTGCGGGACCCTGAAATCCTATATGTACGCCGGGTCCCTGGCCAAGTGCACCGTGACGATCGGCCAGAAGAAAATGATTATCGACCAGTACAACCCCCGGGACGCCCAGCGCTTCACCCACGCCGACAGGGTCGAGATTGAGATTCCCCGGAGCGTCCACCTCCTGAAGAAGAAGTAGAAGAAGCCCCTTTCAGCTCCGATGGAACACGAGAAGAGGCCGGCTGTCCCCGGGGCAGCCGGCCTCTCCTCGTCGGTGCGTCTCCCCGGCGATGCCGATGGCCCGGGCCCCTGCTTTGAGAGGGTCATCCGCGGGCCGCTTCGATCAGGGCGCGCAGATTATCCGTACTCACATCGGGCGGCATTCCGCCTCCACAGGAAAGGATCCACCGGGACCGGTCCGGCGTTTCGGCCAGGAGACCTTGAACGGCCGCGGAGACATCGGCGGCGCTCCCCGTTGCCAGGACATCCCGCGGCGGGATGCCGTGGAGCAGGGTCAGCCTGTTGCCGCACATCCGTTTCAGTTCTGCGACCGTGTGTTGGGTGCCGGGATTGAAGAGTTGGATGCCGATGTCGGCATAGTGCCTGATCGAGGCGGCGCAGGGTGCGTCATTGTGAAAGAATTTTACCGCCACATCGGCGGCAAAGAGCTCGCGGAGGTAAGGGAATCCGAACTCGAGGAAGTCCTCCTCGCCCATGAAGCCGACGATGTCGTCGAGGACCAGGATCCCGTCGATCGTCGGGATCGTCTCACGCTGGAGCCGGTGCCACCTCCCCAGAAAATCGGTGATGACCCTTAACAGCCGGTGCGCGGCCTGGGGTTCCGTCTTCAGGGCGATCAGGAATTCGGTCATGCCCATCAGGAACGATGCGACATTGAGGGGGCCGCGCGATACTGAGAAACGGATCCTGTGCCCGAGATCCTCGATCCTCGGCCTCGCCCATTGCAGCCGGTTGAGGACGAAGGGCAGCAGGCCGTCGCTGGACGGATCGGGTTCCCGGATCTGATCGATCTGCCTTTCATCCTGGATCACCCGCTCGGCGTAGGGAAAGACGTTTCGCGGGAAGATGCAGCGTGCGCCAAAGGCGGAAGGTTCGGTGCACATGCCAAACTCGGACCAGAATCCCGGCAGGAACCAGCATTCCGGAAAGGTCTCGACGACCCGGCGATTGGCCTCGAACCACCTGTTTTCGCTGGACAGGTAGTCGGCGATCGTCATCCCGCACCATCCCGGAATCCAGGGAGAATCCACGATGAAGCCGATGGGCAGCGGATCCACCCGGTCTCCCCCGATCACGGACAGAAGGTCGTCCCATTGAGGGTCCGTCATCCTCCCTCCCTGCCGCGGCCCGGCTCTCCCTGGCCGCCTGTTTGCCTGTTCGTCCTCGAATTGCTTCCGAAGGGTTTCTTAGAATTCTTATCACATCGGCAGTCGAAATACGACTCCCCCCTTTTCGATGGGTGCGGACATCGGGGCCGCCTCGTGTGGTTATCCCCCGGGGTGCGTGACGTTCCAGTCGGGATCGTTCCCCAAGAAAAACGGCCGGTGCCTCCCGAAGGGGGAGGGGACCGGCCGGCGAAATGATCCTCGTTGCAGCGGCGGGGCTACAGGAACTTGTCTACGGATACGAGCGGCATGTCGAAGGCGTCCGCGACGCCCTTGAAGGTGACCTCTCCCCGGATCACGTTGGCGCCCTTTCGGATCTCGGGATTCTCCTTCATCGCCCTCTTCCAGCCCTTGTTGGCGATCTCCAGCGCATAGGGCAGTGTGGCGTTGGTCAGGGCCAGGGTCGAGGTCTTGGCGACGGCGCCGGGCATGTTCGCCACGCAGTAGTGGATCACCCCGTCGATCGTAAAGATGGGATCCTTGTGTGTCGTGGCCTTTGAGGTCTCGAAGCAGCCGCCCTGGTCGATGGCCACGTCCACCATGACAGCCCCCTTCTTCATGGTCTTGAGCATCCCGCGGGTGACGAGCTTGGGAGCCTTCGCCCCGGGGATGAGAACGGAGCCGATGACGAGATCCGCCTCCTGGATCAGCCTGCGGATCGTTGCGGGAGAGGACATCAGGGTGAAGCAGTTGGACGGCATGATGTCGTTGAGGTAACGGAGTCTCGACAGGCAGGAGTCGACCACGTACACCCTGGCGCCCAGGCCGCAGGCCATCTTCGCCGCCTGGGTACCGACCGTACCCGCGCCGATCACCAGGACAGTGGCCGGTTCGACACCGGGGACGCCTCCCAGGAGGACGCCCTCGCCGCCGAATTCCATTTCCAGGTACTTTGAACCTTGATTGATCGCCATCCGGCCTGCCACTTCACTCATGGGGATCAGGAGGGGCAGGGATCCGTCTGCCTTCTGGATCGTCTCATAGGCGATATCGATGGAATTGGTCTTGACCATCGCCTTGGTCAGCGACTTGTCTGCGGCCAGATGCAGGTAGGTGAAGACGATCTGATCCTTGCGGATCATCCCGTATTCCGAAGGTTGCGGCTCCTTGACGTGCATCACCATCTCCGAGCGCGCATAGATCTCCTTGGCGGTCTTGATGATCTTGGCGCCGGAAGCGGCGTAATCCTTGTCCTCGAAACCGCTCCCCACCCCTGCGCCCTTTTCGACCAGAACGGTATGACCGTGTTCGGTCATGACCTCGACGCCAGCCGGCGTCATGGCCACCCGATTTTCCAATGTCTTGATCTCTTTGAGAATGCCAACAATCATCTTCCTCTCCTTTCAGATGGATGCCGTCCCGCAGGGCGGCTCTTCAACGGGATGGGAATAACCTGTGGCAACTTCAATCCCACCAGAACATGGCCTCTTCGACGGCCTTGACGAGCCTCTCCATGTCAGCCGGGTAGACGTCCCCGATATTGCCGATGCGGAAGGCGCTGGCCTTGGAGACCTTTCCTGGATAGATCACGAACCCCTTGGTCTTGAGCTTGTCATAGAAGGTCTTGAAATCGTATTTCGGGCTCTCGGGACTGTAGAAAGAGGTGATGAAGTGTCCCTGGTAGGCGTCCGGAAGCAGCGTCTTGAACCCCAGTTTCCTCATGCCCGCCACGAGGATTCGGTGGTTGGCGCGGTAACGCGCCTCCCTCTTGGCGATTCCGCCCTCCTCCTCCAGTTCCTTCATGGCCTGGTGGAACGCGCGCACCACGTGCGTCGGTGAGGTGTAACGCCATTTCCCCTTGTCGTTTTCCATGGTGTTCCACTGATCGTAGAGATCCAGCGACAAGGAGCGGGCCTGCCCTTTGCAGGCCTTCAGGGCATCCTTTTTGGCGATGACGAATCCGAATCCGGGGACCCCCTGGATGCACTTGTTGGCGCTGCTCACGATGAAATCGCAGTCGACGGCCTCCAGGTCGATGGCGATCCCGCCGAAGCTGCTCATCGCGTCCACGATGAAGACCTTTCCGTATCCCTTGACGATCTTTCCGATCTTCTCGATGGGGTTGAGCATGCCGGTGGTCGTCTCGGAATGGACAACGGCGACGTGGGTGATGGCCCGGTCGGCCTTGAGCGTGGCATCGAGTTTGTCCAGGTCGGGCGGATCCAGTTCCCCGCTGTCGTTGAAGACGCAATCGATCTTAAGGGTCTTGGCGATCTGGACGATCCGGTCCCCGTAGGCCCCGTTGGGCAGGGCCAGCAACTTGCCGCCCTCGGGGAGGGCCGTGCCGATGATGGCCTCCACGCAGAACGTCCCGCTTCCCTGCATCAGCACGCTGGTATAGCGGTCGATCTTGTCCGTGGCCAGACGGGTCAGCTTGGTCCTGACCTCCTGGACGAGCGCCTTGTAGTCGTCGTCCCAGGTGCACCAATCGCGCAGCATGGCCGCCTTCACGGTTTTCGTCGTGGAAAGCGGTCCCGGTGTCAGGAGCAGATAGGGGTTGTCTGGCAAATTCTTGATATCCATTTTTGATTGACCTCCTTGTCCAAAAGGGTCGGTTTCCGATCCTCGTTTGTAGAGAAACCCGATTGGATCGAACTATCACTAGGAGAGGTCTATACCTTTCGTAATATAAGTCAAACTAATAATAATTATATGATGGATAAAGTGCGGTTATTCATCGAGGCGATGCATGCCCCTCGATCAGCCTGGACTCGGCGGTGGGAAGTATTTAGATCGGCTCGGCGAAGAGGTCGTAGTCGTCGGCGGCGGTGATTCGGCAGGTCACGATCGCGCCGCGGTCGGGGGTTCCCCCGAGAAGGTGCGTGACCCCGTCGATCTCCGGCGCCTGGCGGCGGCAGCGGCCGACGCGGGTGGAACCGGCCAGTTCGCCCGGACCTTCGATGAGGACTTCTTGGAGCGAACCGACGAGGGCGGCGTTGATTTCCCGGGAGATCAGGGCCTGCTCCTCCATCAGGAGGTTCCGACGCCGCTCCTTTTCCCGCTCCGGGATGCGCAGGGGGATCGCCGCGGCCCGGGTCCCCTCTTCACGGGAATAGGTGAAAACCCCCAGATGGTCGAAGCGGACCTCCCGGATGAAGGCCAGGAGCCTCTCGAATCTCCTGGCGGTCTCTCCGGGAAAGCCGACGATGAGGGAGGTCCTCAGGGCGACGCCGGGAATGATCGTCCGGGCCTTCCCGATGACCTCCCGGATCAGGGCATTGCCGCCTTTTCTGCCCATCGCCCCGAGGACGGCGTCGTCGCAGTGCTGGATGGGCAGGTCAAGGTAGCCGCAGATCTTTCCCTCGTCGGCGATCGTCCCGAGCAGGCTGTCCGTCACATGGGCGGGGTAGGTGTACAGGAGGCGAATCCAGGCCAGCCCCCCGATCCCGGCGAGCTCGTGCAGCAGGGTCTCCAGCTTCGGTTTTCCCTTCAGGTCGTGCCCGTAGGCCGTCGTATCCTGGGCGGTGATGATCAATTCCCGGATCCCATGGGCGGCAAGGTCCTCCGCCTCCCGGACGACATCGTCGACAGGCCGGCTCCTGGCCTTTCCCCGGATCTGTGGGATGACACAGTAGGCGCAGCGGTTGGAGCAGCCGTCGGCGATCTTGATGTAGGCGCTCGCCCCTCCCTCCGGGACCAACCTCCGGTGGCCTGCGTTCATCAGGAATGTCGGCTTGCCGATAACGGAACGCCGCCGGGAAGGCCCCGGCGGGGATGCCAGGATGCGGTCCAGGTGCCGGGCGATGTGCGGGGCCTCGCCGACACCGAGGAAGAGATCGGCCTCCGGCAGCGCCTCTTCCAAGTCCCGGGCGTAACGCTGGGGGAGACAGCCGGTCACGACCAGACAGGTGCAGGGTCCTTTCCCCTCGCTTTTCCATGCCGCCATCCGGAGGATCTCCTCGATCGATTCCTCCTTGGCCGGCAGGATGAAGGCGCAGGTGTTGACGAGGATCACCGAGGCCTCTTCAGGCCGGTCCGTGAGGGCATAGCCCCCGTCGATCAGGGCCGCGCCCATCACCTCGGAATCGACCAGGTTCTTGGGGCAGCCCAGGCTGATCAGGTGGACCTTCTTGTCGTGCATCTGCTAAGGATCGCTTTCCTCTCCCGATCAATGCGGGAGCTTGCGCGCCAGGACCTTGCGCGGCTTGGCCCCGTCCGAGGGGCCGACGACCCCTTCCGCCTCCATCCGGTCGATGATCCTCGCCGCCCGGTTATAGCCGATCTTCAGGTACCGCTGGACCAGGGAAATCGAGGCTTGGCCGAGGTCCGTCACCAGTTCCACGGCCTGATCGTATTTCTCGTCGAAATCCCCCTCCGGCCTGTCCTCGCCCTGGTCCGGTTCGAAGGCCGTGATCGATTCGTCGTAGGCGGGCTTGCCCTGCCTCTTGACGAAATCGACGATCCGGTCGATCTCGGTGTCCGAGACATAGGCGCCGTGGATCCGGACCAGTCTGGAGGCTCCGGGCGGGACGAAGAGCATATCTCCGGCTCCCAGCAGCTTTTCAGCGCCAAGCTGGTCAAGGATCGTCCGTGAATCGACCTTAGAGGAGACCTGGAAGGAAATCCGGGTAGGGAAGTTGGCTTTGATGATCCCCGTGATGACGTCCACCGAGGGCCGCTGGGTCGCCAGGATCAGGTGTATCCCGGCGGCCCTCGCCATCTGGGCCAGTCGGGTCAGGGACTCCTCCACGTTTCTCTGGGCGACCATCATCAGGTCCGCCAACTCGTCGATGATGATGACCAAGTAGGGGAGGCGATCGGGCAATGGTTCCGTCCGTCCTTCCGGGGATGCCGGACCCTCCGCCGGTCTGGCAGGGGCAAGGATCCCCTCCTCTTCACCAACCCCCGCCGTGAGGAGACCGGACTCCGGGACGTCGACTGCGGTCTGGGGTTCGGGCGGCGGCGACTGTCCGGCGCGCAGCTGGTTGAAGGCCTCGATGCTCTTCACGCCCGCCTCGCCGATGATCCGATAACGGCGCTCCATCTCCTCGACGGCCCATCTCAGGACGAGGGAGGCCTGCTTGGGATCGACGACGACAGGATGCAGGAGGTGGGGGATCCCCTCGTAGCCGGACAACTCCAGCCTCTTGGGGTCGATCATGAGGAACTTGACCTCGTCGGGAGGGACCTTGAAGAGAATGCTGCAGATCATGGCGTTCAGGGAAACGCTCTTGCCGGAGCCGGTTGTCCCGGCGATCAGCAGGTGGGGCATCCGGATCAGGTCGGCAATCACCGGGGCCCCGACGATATCCTCACCCAGGGCGATGGGGAGGCGACAGGGCGAATCCTTGAAGGCCGGATGGTCGAGGACGTCCCGCAGGCGCACCGGCTCCCTTTCCTGATTCGGGATTTCGATGCCGATGGCCCCCTTGCCCGGGATCGGGGCGATGATGCGGATACTGGGGGCGCGAAGGGCCAGGGCCAGATCGTCGGAGAGGTTGGTGATCTTGTTGATCTTCACGCCTGGTGCCGGTTCGAGCTCGTACATGGTGATGACCGGTCCGGGCTTCACCTCGACGACCTTTCCCTCGACGCCGAAGTCCGAGAGCTTCTTTTCGAGGATCTGGGAATTGGCGATCAGGCTGTCCCGCTTGATCCGGGTCTCCTTCCGTTCGATGCGGTCGAGGAGGGTCAGGGGCGGTAGTTTGAACTTCCCGTTCACGCGGCTTCCGAACTCGAAGTGGGTCTGTTCGGCCTTCCGCAGTTTTTCCTTGAGGGCCTCCTGCCGGGTCTCTTCGACAACGGGAGGGGGCTCTTCGTCGATCGGCACGGAGGGCTCCTTTTTCCTCTTGAGCTTTTCGCCCAGGCGGACCATGAGCCGCCGTCCCGCTGCCACTGCTGCGGCGGCGAGCGAGATGGTTTTCTGAGAGAAGCTCACAATTGAAAACTCAAAAAGGATCAAGAGGGCGATGACCATGACCAGGACCAGAACGATCAGGGAGCCGGCCAGATGGAGATGGGCATTCAGGAGTTCCGCCGTGACCTTTCCCAGGAGGCCGCCGGCGAGCAGGGGGACGCGGTAGACCTCCAGTTTTCCGATGAGCAGGGCGAAGATTCCGGACGTGGCGAGGATCAGGCCCGCCGTCCCGGTAAGCAGGGCCACCCCAATCCGGAAGTGGAGCTCACGGAAATACCGAAGGGCGATCACCAGGAGCATGGCCGGCAGCCAGAGGATGCCGACCCCGACCATCCAGAGCAGGGTATCCGAGGTGTAGGATCCGACGGGACCGGTCAGGTTGTGGGTCGACGGACTTTCGGGGACGAAGTGCCTGAGGGAAGGATCCTGGGGGTGATAGGAGACGACGGCCAGGACGAGGAACAGGGCCAGGGCCAGGCACGTCACGCCTTTGATCTCCGCCGCTCTTCTCTGAAAAGGGTTCTTCCCGTTCATCGTCTCTTCTCCGTCCGGCCCTGGCCGGCCTGCCCTCTCAGGATTGCAGACCCCGGAGAACCAGGGTTGCGACCCCGGCGAACCAGCAATAGTAGGCGAAAGGCCCGAGGCCGACCCGTTTGATCAGGGCGAACAGGAGCTTCAGGGCCAGGAGCCCCGTTCCCGCTGCCGCGAGGAACCCTACCGCCAGGGCCGCCCATTCCGGGGCGGAGGGAGGCGCCGCTTCGGCCACCTTCAGGACCACAGCGCCGGCAATGGCCGGGATGCACAGGAGGAACGAGAATCGGGCCGCCGTTTCCCGCTTGAGCCCCCGAAAGATCCCGAAGGCCATGGTGGACCCCGATCTCGAGATCCCCGGGACCAGCGCCACGGCCTGAACCAGACCGATGACGATCCCGTCCCCCAAATTCAGCTCGTGATCGCCCCGGGTTGTCTTCTTAACCCTGTCGGAAAGGAAAAGCAGAACCCCCGTGACGAGAAGCATAACGGCCGTCGTCTCGACGGAATCGAACAGGGCCTCGATCCGGTCCTTAAAGAGGAGCCCGATCGTACCGGTCAGGAATGTGGCCACGACGATCAGGAGCGCGATCCGTCGATTGGCCCGCCGCTCTTCTCCCCTTTCGGTTCCAGAGAGGGCCGCCTGTCCCCGGGACGGCAGGAGGGAGGCGACGATCGCCAGGATCTCCCGCCTCAGGAAGAACAGGACGGAGATCAGCGTTCCCAGGTGGAGGATCACGTCGAAGAGGACCGTCGGCGGTTTGAACCCCGGGATCCATGCCGGAACGATCACCAGGTGCGCCGAACTGCTGACCGGGAGCGGTTCCGTGAGTCCCTGGACGATTCCCAGTATGGCGGCCTGAAGGGGCGTCACTGGGCGACCTTCCCAGGGACCGCCGGGGCGGGCGTTTTTCCGGAAAAGTCGCCTCGGTTTTCAAGGTTGCGGACGATGATGTCGCGGACCTTCTCGATCAGTTCGCCCCGGGTCTCGATGGTGTATCCGCTCACCTCCACGGGCCGGTCGATCACCATGGTGATCGTTCCCGGTTTGACGACGAGGCTGCGCTTTGGCATGATCTCGTGGGCACCGATGATCGAGATGGGGGTGATGGGGACACCCGCCTGGATGGCCAGATGGAACATCCCCTGCTTGAAGGCCTTGATCGTCCCGTCCTTGCTGCGGGTCCCCTCGGGGAAGGTGACGACCGATTTTCCCTCCCGGATCTTCTGAGCCGCTTCCTCCAGGCTTCTGAGAGCCTTCTCGTGGTTCTGCCGGTCAATCTCGATGTATCCCGCGTTCCTCATCGCCTTGCCGAAGATGGGGACCTTGAAGAGCTCTTTCTTGGCGATCCAGCGGAACTGGCCGGGGATGTGGGCCAGAACGATCAGGATGTCGAAATCGCTCTGGTGGTTGGCCATGAAGATCTGCGGTTTGCCCTGCCGGACATTTTCCAGGCCGATCACCTCCACCTTGGTGCCGGCCAGCCAGAGAAGCATCCTCGCCCAGAGGTTGGCGATCCGGTGCACCTTGTTCTCGCCCGGCGAAATGAGGGGGAACAGAAAGGCGCACGTCGACATGAAGGCGGTAACTGCAACGCCGATGGCAACCAGGAGTGCGGAACGAAGCATCATCGTGTCCCAAAGACTGCGAATCGGTAACGGTTGAAGAATCCCCAAGATGACTGCGAATTTCTACTTGATTCTCCCCGTGAAGTCAATACGGAATGTTGGCGCTTTCCCGCACCCCGTCGGGCCCTTGCGTCCCTTCGGCGCCGCACGGCAAGGAGCCGGATTCCCAATGGTGAAAAAGGGTTGACAAACCAGGGGCGGGGTAATAGCATAACGCGCCACGAAATATGGCCCTTTGGCCGAGGTGCGGAAGCAGGACGTTTATGAAGCGGATTATGAGCAGGAAGAGGGCGCTGGAGATCATGGAGAATTTTCCCCGGTCCGGTGTCCTGGTCGTCGGAGACATCATGGCGGACCATTTCATCTGGGGACGGGTCTCGAGGATTTCCCCCGAAGCGCCGGTCCCCGTGGTGGAGGTCAGCAAGGACCGCTTCATGCTGGGGGGCTGCTCCAATGTCCTCAACAACGTCTTCGCCATGGGCGGACGGGTCCACCTGGCCGGTGTGATCGGCTCCGATGAGACGGGCAGACGGTTGATGGCCGAGTTTGAAGCGCGCGGTGTGGCCACGGACGGAATCGTGGTGGAAAAGGGCCGTCCGACGACACTCAAAACACGGATCGTGGCGCACGGTCAGCAGGTGGTCCGGTTCGATCAAGAGGATCGCAGGCCGCTCAGGGCCAGGAGCGTCCGAAAGATCCTCGACTATATCCGGTCGGTAAGGGACGAACTGGGTGCCCTGGTCATCTCCGATTACAACAAAGGGGTGATCACCCGCCCCCTGCTCGAGGGGATCCGCAGGGAGGTCGCCGGCCGGCCGATCTTTACCTGTGTGGACCCGAAACAGAGGGACTTCTCCCTTTACGATGGATTTGACATCATCACCCCCAACCATCACGAGGCCGGTCATGCGGCGGGCGAGGAGATCCTCAACGGGCAGGACCATGTCCGGGTCGGCATGAAACTGATGCAGCGCTTCGCCTTCCGGGCCCTGTTGATCACCCGGGGGGAATCGGGGATGAGTCTCTTCGAGAGAGACGGCGGGGTGAGACATACGGCCTTTCCGACCGAGGCGCGGGAGGTCTTTGACGTGACCGGTGCCGGTGATACGGTCATTGGGGTCTTCGCCCTCTGTATGGCCGCGGGGGCCTCTTTCCGGGAGGCGGCCTATCTGGCCAATCATGCCGCCGGAATCGTGGTGGGCAAGGCGGGAACGGCGACCGTCACCCGGGAGGAGCTGAAGAAGGTCCTATGAGTGAACCGCAGCCGGCCGAGGCCGTCAAGCTGGTGGCCAGCCTCTTTTCCGGGGATGGCAGCGTGCTGGCCGAGGCGATCGCGGCCCTGTCCGGGCAGTACGGCAGGGCCGACTTCATCAGCAACCCGGTCCCCTTCGACTATACCGATTACTATGCCAGGGAGTTCGGCGCTTCCCTGATCCGCCGTTTTGTCGCTTTCGAGGACCTCATCCGTCCCGAGGCGCTGGCCGATGTCAAACTCTGGACGAACGACCTGGAGAAGCGGCTGTCCCGGGAGGGGCACAGGAGGGTGAACATCGATCCCGGCTATATCGCCAAGGCCCATCTGATCCTGGCCACGGGAAAGGGATACACCCATCGGCCCTACCTCAGGGACGGGATCTATGCCGACCTCACCCTGGTCTTCCGGGACAGGACCTTTCATCCCCTGCCCTGGACCTATCCGGACTACGCCAGTCCCGAGATGACAGGCATGTTGATCCGGATCCGCGAACGGTATCTGCTGCAGCTCAAGGGGGCGGCGGACGATGGGACTCCCGAAGGCCGGGGGACGGCTGTTTCCTGAGCGGGCGCGGGCCCGCAGGCGAGGACATGACGAGATGATCAAGAGCATGACCGGATACGGGAGGGCCGAGGCGGTCCTCATGGGCAGAAAATTCGCGGTGGAGATGAAATCCGTCAACCATCGCTACCTGGAGGTTTCCCTGCGACTGCCCGGGATGCTCTCTCCGATGGAGGCCGATATCAAGAAGCGGATCGGGGAGCAGTTTTCCCGGGGGCGGATCGAGGCGACCGTCCGCATCGACATGGAAGGGACGGAGGCGGCGGGCCGGTATGCCCTGAACCTTCCTCTGATGCGCAATTATCACGCCCTCCTCGGCCAGCTCAAAGATGAATTGAAACTGGATGGCGAAATCACCCTGGCGATGATGGCAGGTTTCAGGGATATCTTCATCCCGACGGAACCCCTCCAAGATCCGGCGGCGCTCTGGGAAGGGCTCTCCGGGGTCCTCGACGACGCGATCCGCATGCTGACGGAGATGAGGCTGAAGGAGGGGCAGAGCCTGCAGCGGGATTTGACGGAACGTCTGGGACTGATCGGCGGTTCGCTGGAGGGGATTGCCGCCAGAACACCGCAGGTGGTGCTCGAATACCAGAAACGGCTCGATGAGAGGATCCGGGAAATCACAGGGGGCGTGGTTGTCGACGAGTCGCGTCTGCTCCAGGAGGTGGCCATCATGGCCGAGAAGAGCGACATCACCGAAGAAGTCGTCCGTTTCCGCAGCCATATCGGCCAGTTCACGGAACTGATGGCGGCGGGCGACGGAGCCGGAAGAAAGATCGACTTCCTGATCCAGGAGATGGGCCGGGAGGTCAACACAATCGGATCTAAGAGCGGCGATGCGGAGATATCGAGGGCCGTCATCGAGATCAAGAGCGAGCTGGCCAAGTTGCGGGAGCAGGTGCAGAATGTCGAATGACCAACCAGGACGTCCCCAGGGCTTGCTTTTGACCGTCTCGGCCCCTTCGGGCGCAGGAAAGACGACGATCTGCAGGGAGTTCTTGCGGCTCTTCCCGGATGTCCGTTTCTCCGTCTCCTGCACCACCCGCCCGCCGCGCCCCGGGGAGGTGGATGGGAAGGATTACGTTTTCCTGACGAAGGAGGCCTTTCGCGAACGGATCGACCGGGGGGAGTTTGTCGAATGGGTGGAGAACTACGGGGAGCTCTACGGGACATCGAAAAAGACGATGGACGCCTTTCTGGAACAGGGGACGGACCTTCTCCTGGACATCGAACCCCGCGGGGCGAGGGCGATCCGGGAACACTATCCCCGGGGGGTCTTCGTCTTCATCCTT
This sequence comes from Deltaproteobacteria bacterium, assembly GCA_021372415.1. Lineage (GTDB taxonomy): Bacteria > Desulfobacterota > Syntrophia > Syntrophales > UBA5619 > JAKAFS01. The sequence goes on along the minus strand of JAJFUM010000208.1, from coordinate 8,919 downwards.
CCACCCTCCCTGGCAGAGCTGAAGGCCCGGTTGTCCAGGCGGGGGGAGAGCCCTGTAGCCATGGAACGCCGCCTGAGGACATCCCAGGATGAAATTGGCGAAGCCCTGTGGTATGATTACGTCATCTTCAATGAGACGCTCAAGGTGGCCGTGGACCAGTTCCGGTCCATCTATGTGGCCGAAAGATGCCGCCGGGACCGCCTCGAGAAGCGGATTTCGGCGTTTCTGGACAGGGCTGGATGAGGGGCCCTGCCACCGGTTGTGAAGGGATCGCCGGGCCTTTGACCCATTTCCCGACGACCGGTTGAAGGATCGTTATTGAATCAATTAGGAGGTTGACACCATATGGCCAGAATCACCGTGGAAGATTCCCTGCAGGTGGCAAAGAACCGTTTTGCCCTCGTCCTGCTCACCGCGCAACGGACCCGGCAACTCTTGAAGGGTTCGCAGCCCTTGACGGATCCGAGGAACAACCGGGAGATCGTGATCGCCCTCAGGGAGATTGCAGCGGGGAAGGTCTCCTATGCGAACCCCGATGGACTCAAGGGGGTCCGGGCGGAGTTCAAATCGATTCCCGATGAAACTGAATTTATCGGAGACGAGGAATACCTTGACTGACATCTCCCGGCAGAGACTGATCTTCGCCTTGGATGTGGGCGGGGGGCTCGATGAGGCCCTCCTCTGGGTCGATCGGCTGTGGGATCACGTCGGCCTTTTCAAGGTCGGCAAGGAGTCCTTCGTCCGGTACGGGACGCGGATCGTCGAACAGATCCACGCCCGCGGGGGGCAGGTCTTTCTCGATCTGAAATTTCACGACATCCCCAACACCGTGGCCCGTGCGGCCGAGGCCGCTTTCGATCTGGGGGTGGCGATGTTCAACCTGCACGCCCTGGGCGGAAGGCCGATGATGCAGGAAACCGTCAACGCCGTTCACCGCCGGGCCGAGACCTCTGGGAAACCCCGGCCGGTCATCCTGGCGGTCACGGTCCTGACGAGTCTGTCGGACTCTGACCTGGGGATGCTTGGATTCAACCGGGGGACGCGCGAAACCGCCCTCGGTCTGGCCCGTTTGGCCCAGGATGCGGGGGTTTCGGGAGTCGTGGCCTCCGCAGAGGATGCCGCCGACATTCGGCAGGCCTGCGGCGAGGACTTTTGGATCGTTACCCCGGGCATCCGCGGGGTCAAGGCCGTTGCGGGCGACGATCAAAAACGGATCGTGGCGCCCTGTGAGGCCATCCGGAACGGGGCCGACTATCTGGTTGTCGGCAGGCCGATCCGCCAGGCAGAAGATCCCGCCGTCGAGGCGGACGGGATCGTCGCTGAAATCAGCCGGGGATTGGCGCTCCGCGACGGGAGATAGGCCCTTTCGATCCCCCGTCCCGGGGGCAGCGATGGTCTGGAGGGATGTCATGCAGGTGGTTTATGGCATCAACCCGCTCATGGAACTCCTCCTCTCCCAGCCTGCCATGCTGGAGAAACTCGTCATGGCCGAGGGACGGGGCGGGGAACCGGTGCGGAAGATCCTGCGGCTCGCCCGGGAACAGGGCATTCCCGTCGAGTTCGGCGGGCGGGCCGAGCTGGAAAGGCTGGCGCCCCGCCGCGTCCATCAGGGGGTGGTCGGCCTCTGCCGAGACCACGCTTATGCCAGCCTGGATGAAATCGTCGCCAACCGGCATCCCCGATCCCCCTACCATCTGATCGTCCTTCTCGACAGCGTCACCGATCCGCAGAACCTGGGTTCCATCATCCGCACGGCCCATTGCTTCGGCGCCAACGGGGTCATTATCCCGGAAAACAGGGCCGCTTCGGTGACCGCCGCGGTGGCCAAGGCCTCCGCAGGCGCGGTCCATCTGCTGCCGACGGCGATGGTGACGAATCTCGTCCGGACCATCGACGAGCTGAAGGAACGGGGTTTCTGGATCTACGGCGCCGACGCCGACGCACCCCAGGGCATCTGTGGTCCTGACTACGGGCGACACGTCGGCCTGGTCATGGGGAGCGAGGGACAGGGGATCCGGCCGCTGATCCGGAAGAAATGCGACTTCTTGATTTCCATACCCATGCGGGGACGGGTGGCCTCCCTGAACGTGTCGGTTGCCACGGGAGTCATCCTCTATGAGATTGTCCGAAGCTGGGGGGAAGGAACTTAGCATGCCGATATTCTTGTGGGACGCCGAAACCAGGAAGGGAGAAAGGAAGAAGGGCGAGTCGGAGGCTGCCGACGAGGCAGCCGTCCGGGGACAGCTCAGACGGCAGGGGTTCCGTTCGATCAGTGTGAAGAAGAAGCCCAAGGATCTGCTGGAGAACATCCCCCTTTTCAAGAAGAAGGTCTCGGAGAAGGACGTGGTGGTCTTCGCCAGGATCTTTGCCACCATGATCAATGCGGGCCTTCCCCTCATCCAATGTCTGGATCTGCTCGGAAAGCAGGAACAGAACAAGACCTTTGCCAAGGTGATCGGGACCATCAAGGAGGACATCGAGGGCGGCTCCACGCTGACTGACGCCCTGAAGAAGCATCCGAAGGTCTTCGATGAACTCTTCGTCAACCTTGTGGCGGCGGGCGAGAGCGGCGGGATCCTGGATGTGATCCTCCAGCGTCTTTCCGCCTATATGGAAAAGACGATGAAGCTCAAGAGCAAGGTCAAGGGGGCCATGACCTATCCGATCAGCGTCCTGGTCATCTCCATCGGTGTCGTATCGGTCCTGCTTCTGAAGGTCATCCCGGTCTTCCAGAAGATGTTCGAGGGGATGGGCTCGTCGCTGCCGGCACCGACGCAGTTCCTGGTGGACGCCAGCCAGTTCACCCAGAACTACTTCCTCTATGCGGTCATCGGCCTGATCGTCCTGGTTGCCGCCTTCAAACGGTATTATGCGACCGAGAAGGGTCGTCTCACCGTCGACGCCCTCGTCCTGAAGTCGCCGGTCTTCGGCCCGCTGCTCAAGAAGGTGGCCGTGGCCAAGTTCACCAGAACCCTCTCCACGATGATGGCCAGCGGCGTGCCGATCCTGGAAGGGCTCGGCATCGTCAGCAAGACGGCGGGAAACAGGATCATCGAGATCGCCCTCATGAAGACCCGGCAGAGCATCAGCGAGGGCAAGACGATCGCCGAACCCCTGGTGGAGACGGAGGTCTTTCCCCCCATGGTGGTCCAGATGATCGCCGTCGGTGAGGCGACCGGGGCCCTCGACACCATGCTGGCCAAGATCGCCGACTTTTACGACGACGAGGTGGATGCGGCGGTCGGCGCAATGACCGCCCTTCTGGAGCCCTTCATGATGGTTTTTCTCGGGGGGATCGTCGGCGGGATGATCATTGCCATGTACCTGCCGATATTTCAGATGGCCTCGGTCGCGGGGTAGGGGGCATCCCCTCGAGGGGCCGGGCATCCGGCCGCCAAGGGGTGCCGGACCGGATAAAAGAAGAAAAGAAATGGTCGGGATGGCGCGATTTGAACGCGCGACTCCTGCGTCCCGAACGCAGTGCCCTACCAAGCTGGGCCACATCCCGACATTCCGCACCATAACCAATTCGGCGTTAAATGTCCACCATTATTTTCAGGGACTCGCAGGAACCAGTTCCGCCGGGCCTCCGGGGGTGTAAAGTCCTGTTGTGTTTTGGAAGCCGTCATGATAATAATTAATAAGATCATTCTGGAGAGGATCTGTGATCATTTACGATTTAAAATGCCAGCGCGGCCATAAATTCGAGGGCTGGTTCAAGGACCGGGCGGCCTTTGAGAAACAGAAGGCCAAGAAGCTCGTCGCCTGTCCCGTGTGCGGAGGCACCGATGTCATCATGGTGCCCTCCTCGGTGACGATCATGGGAAAGGACAGCCAACCGGTCGGGGAACGGATGAAGGCCGCGGGCTCCCCACAGAAAGTCTTGAATGAATTGAAGGACTATATCCGACAGAACTTCGACGACGTCGGCGATAAGTTTGCGGATGTCGCCCTCCGGATTCACCACGGAGAAGAGGACCGGCGAAACATCCGGGGGACGACCACCCAGAGTGAAGAAGAAACCCTGCGGGATGAGGGTGTCCAGTTCGTTAAACTTGCCTTGCCCGAGTTCGATGCGTAATCGGTCCCGGGCCTTTCACGGTGCCACGTTTCTCCCTTCATCATCATGATCAGGACCTATTCAAGCATTGAAAGGGCCATCGGCCATACCCCGCTGGTGGAGATCCGTAGACTGAACCCCAACCCTTCCGTGCGGATTTTCGCCAAGCTGGAATATTTCAATCCCGGCGGGTCGATCAAGGACCGGGTGGCCGTCTACATGATCGACGAGGCCGAAAAACGCGGTGACCTGACGAAGGGCAAGGTCATCCTCGAGGCGACCAGCGGCAACACGGGCATCGGCTTGGCCCTGGTAGCCGCGGCGAGGGGGTATCGTCTCTGCCTGACGATGCCGGAATCGGCCAGCGAGGAGCGCAAACGAATCCTCAAGGCTCTGGGAGCGGAGTTGATCTTCACCCCCGCGAACCTTCGCACCGACGGCGCCATCGAAGTGGCCTATAGTCTCATGCGCGAGCATCCGGAGAAGTATTTCGGAACCGACCAGTTCAACAATGCCGACAACGTGTGGGCCCATTACCACGGGACGGGCAAGGAGATCTGGGACCAGACCGAGGGCACTATCACGATGGCCGTGATAGCGCTGGGGACGAGCGGCACGGCGATGGGGGTCTCCCGGAGGCTCAAGGAATGCAACCCCGCGATCCGCATCGTCGGGGTGGAGCCCTACCTCCAGCACCGCATCCAGGGGCTTAAGAACATGAAGGAGTCCTACCGGCCGGGGATCTTTGACAGGAACCGCCTGGACGAGAAGGTCAACATCCTGGACGAAGACGCCTTCGAGATGGCCAGGCGCCTGGCCCGGGAGGAGGGACTCTTCGTGGGAATGAGTTCCGGCGCCGCGATGCATGTGGCGGCCCAGAAGGCCCGGGAGATGGAAGCGGGCGTCATCGTGGCCATCTTCCCGGACGGAGGCGAGCGGTATCTCAGCACGGATCTGTTTACCGACAAGGCCCAGTCGAATCTCCGTCTGTACGACACGATGAAGCGGGAGAAGGTCCCCTTCAAACCGATCCATCCCGACGAGGTCCTGATGCATTCCTGCGGGCCGACGGTCCATGAAACCCCCCACATCGGCAATTTCCGCCGCTACGTGGTCTCCGACATGATCCGCCGCTACCTGGAGTACCAAGGCGCCCGGGTACGCCATGTCATGAACATCATCGACCTGGCCGACCGCTCCATCCGGGGGGCCGAGCAGGCCGGCGTCGATCTGAAGACTTTTACCGGAAAGGGCACGGCCGCCTTCCTCGACGGCCTGACCCGTTTGAACATCCGGCGGGACGATGGATACCCCCGGGCCAGCGATCATTTCGAGGGGATGGCCAAACTGGTGGAACGGCTCGTTCAGAAGGGGTATGCCTATGAAAAACTGAAGTCCGTCTATTTCGACATTTCGAAGCTGGCGGACTATGGGCAGCTTTCCAAGATCGATCTTCACCGCGCCGTCCCGGGGCGGACCGTCGATCAGGACGATTACGAGAAGGACAGCCCGGTGGATTTCACGCTCCTCAAGCGTTCGACGCTCAGCGAGCTGAAGAGCGGGGTCTATTTCAAGACCCGTTGGGGCAATGTCCGGCCGAGCTGGCATCTGGAGTGCGCCGCGACGTCCATGCAGTATCTCGGGGAGACCTTCGACATCCATGCCAGCGGGGCGGACGTGATCTTCCCCCACTGCGAGAACGTGCTGGCCATCGGGCGGGGGGCTACGGGCAAGGCCCCGGCGAATTACTGGATCCATACGGAACTGGTCATGGTGGACGGGAAAAAGATGTCCCGGTCCCTCAACAATGCCGTCACCCTGGAGGAACTCGAAGCGCGGGGGTACCACGGCCGGGAGATCCGGTTCTTTCTCCTGGGCGCCCATTACCGCAAGCCGCTCAATTTCTCCTACGGAGCTCTGGAGACCGCAAGGAACACGGTGAAGAAACTGGACGGATTCGTCCAGAGGCTGATCCGCTTCACGCCGGGGGAGGGATACGCCGATACGGACCAGTTGCTCTACGATGTGAAACAGGGGTTCTGCAACGCCATGGACGACGACTTCAACATCTCCGGGGCGCTGGCGGCCCTGTTCGAGTTGGTCAGCAAGGTCGGCCCGCCCCTGTCGGCAGGGCTGTTCTCCCGCCAGGAAAGGGACCGCGTCCTCGATCATCTGAAGGGATTGGATGCGGTCTTGGGGATCATGACCTTCGAAGAGGAGACGATCGGCGATGAGGCGCGCCGGCTCCTGACGGAACGGCAGGCGCTGCGGAAGCAGGGGCGATGGAAAGATGCGGACGGGATTCGGCAGAGACTGCTGGAGATGGGGGTCGAAATCTCTGATACGCCGGGAGGGGTGATCTGGCGTTTGAAGCCCCCCCTTTCGAACTGACCCTCCCCTGGCGGGGTGACCCGCACAGGGCGTCGAGGGTTGGGCCGATGGATCGGGAATGGTTCCATGACGGTACCGCGGGTGCGAAGATCGGCGATAGCCGGGAGTTGGTATCCGGGAAATCCCCGCAGGCTCCGGGAGGAGATTGAAGGGTATTTCTCCCGTATCCCGGAAGGGCCCTTGGGAGGGGACCCTGTCGGCATGGTCGTGCCCCACGCCGGGTACGCCTATTCCGGGCAGGTAGCCGCCTATGCCTACCGCCAGGTGATGGGCCGCGCCTTCGACGCGGTCATCCTTATCGGTCCAAGCCACAGGCAGCCCTTCAGGGGGGTGTCGGTCTATGCGGGCGGAGGATTTGAAACTCCCCTGGGCGTGGTTCCGATCGATGAAGGGCTGGCCGAGGGGATCCTTGCGAACGGCAGGGACGTCTCCGACACGCCGGATCTCCACGCCCAGGAACACTCCTTGGAGATCCAGCTTCCCTTCCTCCAGGTCGCGTTCGGGGCGTTCTCCCTCGTTCCCCTGATGATGGGGGATCAGGGCACTGAGACCTGCCGGGCGCTTGCGGGGGCGATCCTGCGGGCCGTGGGGAACCGGCGGGTCCTGATCGTGGGCAGTTCCGATCTTTCCCATTACCATCCTTACGAACGGGCCCTGGTTCTGGACCGGCGGGCGCTGGACCACCTGGAAAGGATGGATTCGGAAGGGCTCCTGCAGTCGTTGGAGGCGGGATTGTGCGAGGCCTGCGGCGGAGGCCCCGCGGCGGTCACCATGATGGCGGCCCGAGGACTGGGTGCCGACCGGGCGACGCTTCTGAAGTATGCCAATTCGGGGGATGTGACGGGGGACAGGAGCGGGGTCGTCGGATATGCTTCCCTTCTCTATGAAAGGACGGGCCATGAGCGGACAGGCAGGGCGGGATAAGGAAGAAGGGCTCAGTCCCGAGGAACGGGATTTCCTGCTGGCCCTGGCCAAGGGCACCATCGGGGCCCGGCTGACGGGGGAGGCCGCCCCTCCGGTGCCGGCCGAGATGTCCCGCTTGAGACAGAAGCGAGGGGTTTTCGTGACCCTCAAGAAACGGGGCCGCCTGCGGGGGTGCATCGGGTACGTCGAGGCCCTCAAGCCACTGGCCGAGAGTGTCAGGGAGATGGCCCTGGAGGCCGCCTTCCGGGATCCGCGGTTCGCGCCCCTCGGGCAGGAGGAGTTTCGGGAGGTTTCTTTCGAGATATCGGTCCTCTCCCCCCTCCGGGAGATCCAGGATGTGGAGGAGATCGAGGTGGGGCTCCACGGCCTCTACATCGTCCGCGGTTATCAGGCAGGACTTCTGCTCCCCCAGGTTGCCACGGAGCATCGCTGGGATCGGCGGACCTTCTTGGAGGAGACCTGCGGCAAAGCGGGGCTCCCCCCACGGGCCTGGCAGGAGAGGGGAACCCGGATCTTCGTCTTTTCGGTCGATGTCTTCGGGGAAGGAGGATCGGGGGAATCCCGGGGGGAGGCCCCGAGAAGGTGAAAAATTTGCTTGACAAACCCCGACATTATAATTAGTGTCTGACGTTTCACGTAGTACGTGAAAATGGGGCGAGAGGGACAGGACTGCTCTTTATTAACAGATCGCCTGAATAGTCGATAAGTTAGGATTGCTGGCGTAGCTCAATCGGTAGAGCAGCTGATTTGTAATCAGCAGGTTGCGGGTTCAAGTCCCATCGCCAGCTCCAGGAAGATATTCGATACCATGGAGGGGTTCCCGAGCGGCCAAAGGGAGCAGACTGTAAATCTGCCGGCGGAGCCTACGGAGGTTCAAATCCTCCCCCCTCCACCAGATGTTAAGTTGAGGCGGGGAGTCGCTGTCCGGGGGACGGTCGGCGGCAGATCCTTAATCATAAGCGGGAGTAGCTCAGTGGCTAGAGCGTCAGCCTTCCAAGCTGAGGGTCGCGGGTTCGAATCCCGTTTCCCGCTCCAATATGTTCGGTAGAAAGCGTTTCGGTTCTCCGGCAAGGGACGGGGAATTGTTCGTTTTGGTGCGTGCATTCCTGGCCGCGGGAAGGCGGTGTTTTTGAAGGGCAAACCAGCCCACGTAGCTCAGTCGGTAGAGCACATCCTTGGTAAGGATGAGGTCACCAGTTCAATCCTGGTCGTGGGCTCCAGTGATGTAGGATGATTTTATCATGAGAAATATCATTACCTTGGCCTGCACAGACTGTAAACAGCGCAATTATACGACGACCAAGAACAAGCGGACCATGCAGAACCGGCTGGAGATGAAGAAGTACTGCAAGTTCTGCCGGTCCCATAAGCTGCACCGCGAAACGAAGTAGCGTGCGGGTATAGGGTGCAGCCGTGATCAACCGGACAGGCCAGTAGCTCTAATGGATAGAGCGCCGGACTCCAAATCCGGATGCTGGGGGTTCAAGTCCCTCCTGGCCTGCCAATTTTCAAGTCGGACGACGGGGCGTAATCAGGGGATACCG
>JAJFUM010000139.1 GCA_021372415.1 Deltaproteobacteria bacterium | reverse complement strand
GGGGGATCGAGCGAGCTCCACGGCGGTTTTGACGAATGTTTCCGGCTCATGGGCAGTTCCCTGATCACGGCCTGCATCAACCATCGCTTCGGCGTCCGCCTCTCGGAGAGCCAAAATGGTTTTCGGGCGATCCGCACGGCGGTCTTGCGCGACCTGGGGCTTCAGGAGGACATCACGACGATTGAACAGGAGATGATCATCAAAACTCTGAAGAAGGGCTACCGGATGGCCGAGGTCCCCTCCCATGAGCACAAGCGCAAGGCGGGCTATTCCAAGATCAGCGTCCGGAAGGTCGCTTTCCGGTACGTTTGGAGCGTGATCCGCTATCTCTATTTTTCATAGGAACGAAGCCCTTTTCCCCACCCATTCCCGCTGAAGGGCCTTGGTGGATGCGGTTTATGGGGATCGCCTTGAAACAGGAGGGTGATCGGGCATCTCTCCTGTGGCATGGATGGTTTATGATTCGAGAAGTCCTTCTCTTCAATCCCCCCGCCCCGGACGGCCGGGGCTATACGCGCGAGGGGCGCTGCACGCAGGAGGCCGGCGTCTGGGGGACCCAATGGCCCCCCCTTACACTGGCGACGGCCGCGGCCCTGCTGCGGCGTGACGGCCACCGCGTGACGGTCCGCGACTACGCCGCCGTCGGGGCCGGCCTCGGAAAATTGGCCGCGGACCTGCGGACAAAGCGACCCGATGTGGCGATCTGGGGAACCGGGACGCCGACGATCGCCTCCGACCTCGCCATCGCCCGTACCGTCCGCAGAGAGGTTCCCCGGGCCCTCACCGGTGTCATGGGCACCCATGTGACGGTTCTTCCGGACGAGGCCCTCAATGAGCCGGCCCTGGATGTCGTCATCCGGGGAGAGCCGGAAGGGGTGATTCTGGAACTCTGTCGATCCGGTCGTCCCCTCGCTGAGGTGGCCGGGATCTCCCGGCGCGACATGGGCGGTGCGGTTTGCCACAACCCGGACGCCATCCCGCTTGCCCCCGAGGAAATCCCGGCACCGGACTGGGACGGCATCGATCTGGACGCCTACCGGCTTCCCCTGAAGGGGCGGCGGTTCCTCATGGTGGCCCCCGTCCGGGGCTGCCCCTGGCGGTGCAGTTTCTGCACGGCGCCTCTGTACTACGGCAGCCGCCTGCGTTTCCGCCCGGTTGAAGCGGTGGCCGACGAGATGGCCGGGAACGCGGACCGCTTCGGCATCCGGGAGTTTTTCTTCTGGGCCGATACTTTCACGGCCGACCGCCGTTACGTTCAGACCCTCTGCCGGGAAATCGTCAAAAGCGGGCTTCGGGTCGCCTGGGCCTGCAACGGCCGCGTCGATACGGTGGACCGCGAAACCCTCCTGCTGATGAAAGAGGCGGGGCTCTGGATGATCAGCTTCGGCCTGGAATCGGGCAACGACGCCATCCTGGCCGCATCGGGGAAGGGGATCAACGCGGCACAATCGCGGGAGGCGGTCGAACTGGCCCATGACCTGGGGATCCGCGTAGCCGGACACTTCATCTTCGGCCTTCCCGGCGAGAGCGAGGCAACGATGGGCGAGACGCTCTCCCTGGCCCTCTCCCTGCCGCTGGACATTGCACAGTTCTATGCGGCCGCCCCCTTCCCCGGGACCGCCCTCTACCGGGAGGCCCTCGATCAGGGGTGGATGAAGGGATGGACGCCCGGATGTCCCGCCTCCCAGGGGCGGGCCGTCATGGCGTTGCCGGGGCTCTCCGCTGAACGGGTCGATGCCTTCCGGCGCCATGCCTTCCGCCGCTTCTATCTTCGGCCCCGGGCTGCAGCCCGCCTGTTTTCGATGGCGGAGATGGGGGCCTTGAAGGGCCTGATGCCGGCCCTTGGTCGCGTCACGAGTTGGATGCAATAGGAAACTAGGAGATGTCGGCGTTGAGAAACAGGATGATTCTGGGGATCTGGGACGGACACGATGCAGGGGCCGCCCTCATCGAAGGGGAACGGGTCCTCTTTGCGGTCAACGAGGAGCGGCTCACCCGCCGCAAGCTCGAGGTCGGCTTTCCCGAGCGTTCCATCACGGCCTGCCTGCGGTCCGCAGACCTCACTCCGGCCGACATCCCGACTGTCGCCGCTTCCACGACCGATCCCGCCAAGACCCTCACCCGTTTGCTGCCCGGCCTCAAGGAGGAATATTACCTCATCCGCCGGCGCAAACGGGTCCCGCACCGGGCCGATCCATTCCGGAAGGCCTTCAAGTACCGATTCACGGAACTTCCGCCGAACCCTTTTTCGGCTGCGTTGAGCCGCGCCTATATGCAACGGCGGCTTGCCCGAATGGGCTTCGCGGATTTTCGTCTGGAGTGGGTGGAGCATCACGCCGCCCATGCCGCAGCCGCTGCCGTGTGCAGCGGTTTTCCGGAGGCCTTGGTCCTGACCCTCGACGGCGTCGGCGACGGACTCTGCGGCTCTCTCCGTATCTGGCGAAACGGAAGATTCGAACTCCTGAAGGCCCTGCCCGCCCGGACATCGCTGGGGATCTTCTTCGAGCACGTGACGAACCTGATGAACATGAGGGAACTGGAGGACGAGGGGAAGGTGATGGCCCTGGCCAATTACGCCTATCCGATTCCCGACGAGGAGAATCCCCTGATGGCCCTCATCGGGACAAGGGGGCTCGATATCGTCTCCCCCTACCGCTCCACGCGGCTGTTCGCCGAGCTCCGGAAGCTCCTGTGGCGGTTCCCCTCGGAACAGTTCGCCTTTATGGCCCAGCGGGTTTTGGAAAAGAACGTCCTCTCCCTTGTCGAAGAGGCCCTGGCCCGAACGGGTCTCAAGCGGCTGGCCGCAGCAGGGGGCGTCTTCTCGAACGTCAAGATGAACATGCGCCTGGCTGAATTGCCCGCTCTGGAGCGCCTCTACGTCTTCCCGCACATGGGGGACGGCGGCCTGGCGATCGGGGCGGCCCTTGCCGCCAATCGGGAACGGAACGGCGTTGCGGTCTGCCATCTGGACGATCTCTACCTCGGCCCGCTTTTGCCGGACGCTGATGCCGGGGGAAGGCCCGCTTCCCCGGCTTCCCGGCCGGGTTTCCGGGTCAGGCGGCTGGAGGAGCCGGAAGAGGAGGCTGCGCGCCTGATCCTGGAAGGCGAGATCGTCCTGTGGTTCCAGGGGCGGATGGAGATCGGCCCGCGTGCCCTGGGCCACCGGAGCATCCTCGCCCGTCCGGACGATCGCCTGATCAAGGACCGCCTCAACCTCCTGCTCAAGAAAAGGGTCTGGTACCAGCCCTTCTGTCCGAGCCTGCTGATCGAGGACGCGCCGGCGCTCCTTGAAACGGATGGCCAGGAGATTCAGGACAACCGTTTCATGACCATGGGATTTCATGTTCGGCCGGAACACCGGTCCCTGATGGAAGGGGTCAGCAACATCGATGCCACCTGCCGTCCGCATTTCGTAGCCGACGAGGATCCGCGCTATCGCCGCCTCCTGCTCCGGATCAAGGAGGCCCTGGGTTGGGGCGTCGTCCTGAACACGAGCTTCAATCTTCACGGGGAGCCGGTCGTCTGCACCCCTGCCGAGGCCCTGGACGTGCTCGGCAGGACAGGTTTCCGCTATCTCTTCCTGGAGGATCTTCTCATTGAAAACACGCTGGCAGCGAATCGTTGAAAGCCGCTGGTTTGTCCCTGCCGTGATCCTGGCCTTTGCGGCTCTGGTGGGGCTTCTGCTTGCCCTGATGGGGGCAAGGACAAAAGGGGAGGTCGAGATCCTCCTCTCCGGCTGGATTCCGAAAGTCCTGTGGGTCGATTTCCTCCTGATCCTGATCGGGCTTCTGGCCTGCCGGCGAGACATCGCCGGGGCCTTCCGGGGACTCTTTCCCGGGGCGGAGCCCTTCGGCCGGATGGAGGAGAGGATTCCCTTCTTTTGCAGCGGCTCCCTGCGGAGGCGGCTGAACCGGCCGGCCGTCTACCTGGCCCTCATCCTCGTGGCCGGGTATCTGCTCGTCTCCCAGGCGGCCCCCCAGACGCATCGGATCTATTTCGACGAAGACATCTACGCCAATATGGCCCAGAACATGGCCCTGACGGGGCAGGCGGGCATGGCCAACTACGCCACCTTCGAATACGGCGAGTACTTCGTCAACTGGCTCCAGTACAACAAGGACCCCGCCGGATGGCCCTTCCTCGTCGGCCTTGCCTTCCAGCTCCTGGGGACGGACGAGGTCTGGATGTTCCACCTCAACAATCTCCTCTTCTGCGGCGGCATCCTCCTGGTCTTCTTTATCACCCGAATCGTGGCGGGCGGCGAATTTCCGGGACTGATCGGGGCCCTCGTCTTTGCCCTCATCCCCCACAACCTGATCTGGTCCAATACCGGAGCGGCGGAGCCCGCCTCCGCTTTCTTCGGGGGGGCCGCGGTCCTCTGCGTCCTGGTTTGGCTGCGGTCGAGGGCCTGGCGGCACCTCTTCCTGATGGCCGTTCTCCTTCCCTTCGCCTGTGCCATGCGGCCCGAGGCGGGGATGATCGGCCTCTGGGCCTTTGCAGCGGTCGCTGCGAACACGGCAGCCGATACCCCGGGCGGATCTCCCGAAGACTTCCGACACCCCTTTTTCTCCCGTCGGTTCTGGGCGGCCGGGATCGCGGCCTTTGCCCTGCTCGTCCCCCACATCTGGCATCTTTGGGCGGTGAGCGGCCATTCCTGGGGGTCCGAAGGGGCGAAATTCGCCTTCACCTTCTTCCGGAACAACCTGTCGACGAACGGTTTGTATTATCTCGACAATGCCGCCTTTCCCGTCCTCTTTACCCTCCTGGCCGTCCTGGGTCTCGCGGCGGGCCTCAGCAAGGACCGGCGGCTCGTCGGGTTGATCGGCCTGTGGTGGCTCCTTTTCTGGGGGATCTTCCTCTTCTTCTATGCGGGCAGTTACCGATACGGGGCGGACGTCCGTTTCGCCGTCCTGTCGTTTATGCCCCTGGCGGTCCTGGCGGGGATCGGCGGCGGGGCGGTCCGGGGCTGGTTGGAAAGAATCGGAACGCTTCAGGGTTCCAAGGGGGCAGCCTCGGCCCTCCTCGTGCTGGTTCTGCTCCTGGCCTGGCTGAAGTTCCTGCCCCTGGTCCGATTGGTCGGCCAGGAGGCCTGGGGGGCCCGGTA
>JAJFUM010000126.1 GCA_021372415.1 Deltaproteobacteria bacterium | reverse complement strand
TACTAGCCCCCCACTCCGGATTTGAAGTCCGGGAGGCCCACCAGTGACCTTGGCACTTCCGTTGTTATTCTATAACACAGAGGCCCTGTCCGATCAAGATCCGAGCCGAGGGGTCCAATCCAAAGAATCGTCCAGGATCTGGACCGTCACCCACGTTCCGGCCGGGACGGTGGCGGCCTCCTCCGGGACGACGATCAGGCCGTTGGCCCGGACCATCGACTTGAGGATGCCGGAGCCCTGCTCTCCCGTTGTGACGGCCACATAATCTTCCCCGTCCCGCCGGATGTTTGCCCGGATAAAGTATCGGAGCCCCTGTTTCTTTTCGATCCCCTCGTCGAGTCGCGCCCGAACGGTGCGTCTGAAGAGATTTTGGTATCCCAGCATCTTGAGGATCGCTGGGCGAACAAACTGTTCGAAGGAGACCATCGAGGAGACCGGATTGCCCGGCAATCCGACGATGGGGACTTGCCCCAGGGTGCCGAAGGCGAGCGGTCGCCCCGGCCTCATGGCCACCCGCCAGAATTGCATGGAGTTTCCCACTTCCTGCATGATTTCCTTGACCAGGTCGTAGTCCCCCACGGAGACGCCGCCTGAGGAGACGATCAGATCGGCCCTCATGGCGGACCGGAATTTTTCAATGAGGTCTTCCCGGCGGTCCCGGGCGATTCCCGTCTGCAGGGGAATGCCCCCGCAATCCTTGACCAGTGCCGCCAGCGAGTAGCTGTTGCTGCTGACGATCTTCCAAGGGGAAGGGGGTTCGTCGATATCCACCAGCTCGTCGCCGGTGGCGACGACGGCCACCAGAGGCCGCTGGTGGACGAGGATGAAAGAGCGCCCCAGGGCGGCCAGCATGCCCACCTCGGCGGGTCGGATGATCTCCCCTCGGGCGATGACCTTTTCCCCCTCTCGGACATCCTCTCCTGCCAGCCGGATGTCCTGGCCTTCCTCCGCCTCAACGAGGATCGCCGCCCGGCCGTCCTCCCTGCGGGTGTCCTCGACCCGGACGACGGCATCGGCCCCTTCCGGGATCGGTGCACCGGTC
This sequence comes from Deltaproteobacteria bacterium, assembly GCA_021372415.1. GTDB lineage: Bacteria > Desulfobacterota > Syntrophia > Syntrophales > UBA5619 > JAKAFS01. The sequence continues at coordinate 3,339 of JAJFUM010000126.1, read as the reverse complement.
ATGATCCGTGCCGCCTCTCTGGTCCCCACCTTTTTCGAGGGGATGGCACCGGCCGGGATATCCTCGACCACGTCCAAGATGACGGGTTTCTCCGGTGAGGCCCCGCGGGTATCCTTTGCCCGCAGGGCATAACCGTCCATCGAAGAGTTGTCCTTCGGCGGGATCGCGCGGCCCGCATGGATGTCCTCCCCGATCACCCGTCCGAGGGCGTCCAGGATATTCACCTTCTCCAGCAGCAGCGGCGATACGGAACCTAGTATTTTTTCACGGGCTTCTTCGAGGCTGATCATGATATTCCCCTATGTTGGGTGCGTCACGACGCTATCGTAAACGGTTCCCACTGTCAATAGAGAAGGGGCCCCTGCAACGGGGCTTTTATTGCTTGAATAATCACCGGGGATATTATAGAAAAATTATTTTAGTCCAGGGATATAGAAACCTTCCCGCCCGGCCGGGGCCAATCCCGCGGCAGAGAGGTCGAAGACATGGAAAAGACGGCGTTGCAACAGGAGATTCGCAGGCTTCTCAGGGAGAGGCATGCCATCCTGCTGGCGCATTACTACGAGCGGGCCGAGGTCCAGGAGACGGCGGACATTCTGGGTGATTCCCTGGCCCTGAGCATGGAGGCCGCCAAGACCGATGCCGAGGTCATCGTATTCGCCGGGGTCCACTTCATGGCGGAAAGCGCAGCCATTCTCTCGCCCGAAAAGACCGTTCTCCTCCCGAGGGCGGATGCCGGCTGCCCACTGGCGGACATGATCGCCCCCGCCGATCTTGCCCGTGCGAAGCAGGAGCATCCCGGCGCGGCCGTCGTCACCTACATCAACTCATCCGCGGCGATCAAGGCGCAGAGCGACATCTGCTGCACCTCCTCGAACGCGGTCCGAATCGTCAATTCCTTGACGGATGTCGGCGAGGTCCTGATGGTCCCGGACGGCAATCTGGCCCGGTACACCGCCCGCCTCACCGACCGAAGGATCATCCCGTGGCCTGGGCATTGCCCGGTACACCATGATTTGACACCAGAAGCGGTCGGCCGGGCAAAGGCCCTTCATCCCGAGGCTGCATTCGCCGCCCATCCGGAGTGTCGCGCGGAGGTCCTGGAAATGGCCGATTTTGTCGGGAGCACGGCAGGGATCATCCGCTTTGCAGTGGCCTCTCCGAGGCGGGAGATCATTCTAGGGACCGAAACGGGCGTGATCGCACAAATCGCCAGGATAGCTCCGGAGAAAGTCGTTATCCCCGCCTCCGACAGGCTCGCCTGCAGGACAATGAGGCTGACCACCCTGGAGGATATCCGCGATGCCCTGGTCCAGACAAGGCACGTGATCACGGTTCCGGAGGCGGTGGCCGGGCCGGCGAGAAGGGCCCTTGAACGGATGCTGGCCGTTTCCTGAGGGGCGGATCGGATGGGACCGGAAACAGCGCGGATGCCCGCTGCATCCTCGGACGGCCGGGGTGTTTTCATGGAACTGCTGTGAGAAAGATCGTTGAAATCAGGAAAGATCCGGCCGATCCCGCTTTCCGGGACCTGCTGGATCGATGCCGCCGCGGGGAAGGACCTGTCACTGTCGGCGGCCTGGAAGGTTCGGCCAGGGCCCTTGTCCTGTCTCTGCTCTTCGTCCGTTTAGGCCGACCGTTTGTCGTGATCAGCCCAACGGAAAAGGAAGCAGGGGCTCTCCAGCGGGACCTGACCTTTTTCCTCGGTGAGGAGCAGGTCCTCGGGTTCCCCCCTTGGGACCTGTTGACGACGGACATGTTCGCCTTTCAGCGGGAGACGGAACTCACCCGCCTGGAGGCCCTTCACCGCTTGGCCTACGGCGGACCCGCCGTCGTCGTGATCCCCGCCCCTGCCCTGATGCAGAAGTTGATTCCGCGGGGCCTGCTCGAGGGCTATGTGGAGGAGGTTTCCCTGGGCGACACCCGGGAAAGGGACGCCCTGGTCCGGAAACTCTCCGAAGGGGGATACGGTCGGGTCACCCTGGTGGAAGGCAAGGGTGAATTCAGCGTCCGCGGCAACGTGGTGGATCTATTTCCTCCCCATGTCCCGCACCCCTTGCGGCTGGAATTCTTCGGGGACGAGTTGGAGTCCATCCGCGAGTTCGACGAGTCCTCCCAGCGGTCCATCCGTGAGTTGGCCGAATTCCAGCTCTTTCCGGCCCGGGAGGTGATCCTGACGCCAGAAAGCCGGGAACGTGCCGTCCGGAACGTCCGCCGCCGGTCCAACGACCTCGGGCTGTCGAGGGGGACCAAGGAAAAACTGGCGGAGATGATCGGGACCGGGCTCGGGTCAGCGGTCAACCCCCTGTTCCACCCGCTTTTCTACAACGATCCGGGTGAGGCGCCATTCTCCCAAGGCGGCTTGGGGACCCTTTTCGATTACCTTCCCGCCGGCGCCCCCCTGATCCTGGACGATCCCCTGGCAATCCGCCAGACGTTTGAAAAGGTTGAGAAAGACCTTGATGGCTTCCTCCTGAGGGCCCGCGACTCGGAACGGTTCTACCTGGAGAAGGGGGCGGCCTACCTGACCGCGGCCATGGTCATGGAAGGCTGGCATTCCATGAGACCGATCCGTCTGGAAGGCCTCGGCCTGGAAGAAGGCGGAAAAGGCCCGGACGTGCGTTTCACCCTGGAACCCGTCGCCGCCGGCCCGGCCGATGGGATGTCCGTCAGCGAGGAAGGTCTGCTGCGGCCCCTGGTGGAGAAGATCGGGAAGTGGATCGGTGAGGGGAACCGGGTCGTTTGGGTCTGTGCGGGACAGGAAGGCCTCCAGCGCATGGCACACCTGCTGAGCCGCTACGACCTCCAGAGCCGCAGGATGGACGGGTCGTTTATCGACTGGATCGGTGATGAAGTCCCGGCCGGTCTTTTCCTCCGGGACGGTCGGGTCAGCGGGGGGGTCCGGCTGGCAGGGATGCGTCTTGTCATCCTTGCCGAAGAGGAGATCTTCGGAAAGAAGGCCCTTCGAAGGCGGGTCAGACCGGCCCGGGAGGGTTATTTCCTCAAGTCCTTCGGGGAACTGTCGGCGGGGGATTTTGTCGTCCATACCGAGCACGGCATCGGGCGTTATCAGGGCCTCCAGAAACTGGCCGTTAATGGAATCGAGAACGACTTTCTCCTGATTGCCTATCAGGACCAGGACCGGCTCTATCTTCCCGTGGAAAGGATCGATCAGATCCAGCGCTACATCGGTCCGGACGGATTTGTCCCGAAGGTCGACCGGCTCGGCGGGACCTCCTGGGAGGCCGTCAAGGAGCGGGTGAAAACGTCGGTCCGGGAGATGGCCGAGGAATTGGTCGCCATCTATGCCGCCCGCGAGGTGATGAGCCGGGAGGCCTT
>JAJFUM010000096.1 GCA_021372415.1 Deltaproteobacteria bacterium | reverse complement strand
TCCTCCAGGATGGCGGCGGTGACGGCGGCCGTCATGAGCCAACCCCTCGGGCGTGCGCTCAGGACCATGCGGCCGAGGCGCGGGTGGAGGCCCATCGCTGCGGCCTCGCGGCCGTCATCGGTGATCCGGCCGCGGCCATCGATCAGCCCGAGCTCCTCGAGGAGCGAGGCCGCCTGTTGCAGGGCGCCCGCAGGCGGTGGGGTGATCCAGGTCAGGTCTGTGGGGGAGGCCGCGCCCCAGAGGGCCGTTTCCAAGACGAGCGGGGCGAGGTCCGCCTCGAGGATCTCCGGCGGGGAAAAGGGACGACGCGGCAAGCAGGAGCGCCACCAGCGCAGACAGATCCCAGGTCCCAGGCGGCCTGCCCGTCCCCGGCGCTGGGTGGCCGAGGCTTCGCTGATCTCGGCCGTCTCCCAGTGGTCCATCCCGGTACGGGGATGGAAACGGACGCGCCGCTCGAGGCCCGAGTCCACGACGGCACGCACCCCCGGGATCGTGAGGCCCGTCTCGGCGACGTTCGTGGAGAGGATGATCCTCCGCGACGGCTCCGGCGGTGGGACGAGAACACGGCGCTGCTCGGCGGGGGGAAGTCGGCCATGGAGAACGGCGGTCCCGGCAGCAATGTCGGGACGGGTGCGGGCCAGGGCCTCCCGGCTGAGGCGGATCTCGCGGAATCCCGGGAGAAAGACGAGGACGTCGCCGCCCTGGCCGCGGTCCAGCAGATCCCTCGCCTCGGAGGCCAGGCGGGCCGCACCGTCCCATGGAGACTCGCTGGTCAGGGGCGGGCGTTCGAGCACCTCCACGGGCCAGGAGCGTCCGGGAATGGCGAGGACCGGGACATCGCCGATCGTTGTCCGGAGTTCGTCCGCTGGCACCGTGGCGGACATGAACATGAGCCCCAGGTCCCGGCGGAAGACCTTCCGGGACTCCAGGCAGAAGGCCAGGGCTATGTCCGCCTGGAGACTGCGTTCGTGGAATTCGTCGAAGATGACCAGGCCGTAGCCCGAAAGCGAGGGGTCATTCTGGATGATCCGAGTGAGCACCCCCTCGGTGACGACCTCAAGACGCGTGGCCTTGCCGACCACCGTCTCCAGACGTGTCCGGAGGCCGACCGTTTGTCCCAGGCGTTCCCTCCTGAGGGCGGCGATCCGTTCGGCGGCGGCCCGGGCTGCGATCCTCCGCGGCTGGAGGAGAAGGAGCTTCGTCCCTGCGAAGGCCTCATGGGTCAGAAGGTGCCAGGGGACGAGCGTCGTCTTGCCCGCGCCGGGCTCGGCGTGGAGGATCAGGATCCCCCGGTCGGCGAGGGTTTCCGCGATCCCGCCGAGATGGGGATGGATCGGCAGGCGGCTAAGGTCGTCGGCGTCCATCAGGGCACAGAGGCGCAGGCGGATGGGGTCCATGTTTCATAGCTTACTGACCGTGGTCCCGCTTTCAGAGCGTGCCGCTCTGGGGCGGCCTCTCCGGCGCTGCTGCCGGCGCTTCCAGGAGTCCCAGGCGATCTTCCAGTTCGACGATCTTGGTCTTCACCGAACCGATCTGAGGGGCGTTCGGGGCAAGCATGAGATAGGTCTTGAGCGTGTGGAGCGCATCGGCATATCTTTCCGAAAAATCGTACACGAGGCCCAGGTTGTAATAGGCGTCGACAAGCCAGGGCGCTTCCGCGAGCGCCGCCTCGAGCTCCTTGACGGCCTCCGGGTATCTTTTCTGCTGGGCCCGGAGGATGCCGATCCGGTATCGGCGCTCCGCGCTTTCCGGCACAGCCATGCCGGTGCGCTGCGCCAGCGCGATCGCCTTCTGCAGGGCCTCCTGTTCGTCGGCGGGCATGAGGAAGGCGTCTTTGGCCGCCAGGTAACGCTGGAGGGCCTCCCTGCTTTTTCCCGTCTGCTCCAAGATGAGCGCGGCGTTGTAGTCCGCCTTGGGGATCAGTCCCGGCGCGGCGGCTGCGGCCTCCTCGAACTTGGCGAGGGCGTCCGTGCGCTGCTGACCCCTGGCCAGGGCAACCCCTTCGCGGTTCGCCGCCTGGGCGCGGCAGACCTGGGGGTCGAGCCCTTCCGCCGTGGCCGTTGCGGCGTCCGCCGTCTTCAGCTTCAAGGCCCTGCCGACGACGTCCCGGAGCCCCTGATCCTGGTCGGCGAGCCTGAGGCCCTGTTCGGCTGTGCGGATCGCCCCGTCGGCATCGCAGAGACTCAGGAGCAGGTCCGCCGCCTCCCGGTAAAGGGCCGGGTTTCTAGGATCGCCGCGCAGGGCGCCGCGAAGGGCGGCCAGTGCCGCCTTCGGGTTTCCGGCCTTTCTGGCCGCCTCGGCCTCGGCCGAAAACTTGGCCGTCTCCCGGCCTGCGGCTCCTTTGCTCGCCAGAGCCCTGATCTTGCCGCCCTTGTAGTCGGCCAGGAGGTTTGCCCTCATCTCCGCCAGCATGGATCGCAGGTTGGACTTTATTTCTTTCATCAGGTTCAGTGAGGAATCGCCGAGATCGGCCTCCCGGGTATATTGGGTGACGGCCTCCTTTGCTCCCGCGGGGATGACGGAGAGGGTCGCCTTGAGGCGGAAATTAGCGGGTTTCGATTCCTGCGTTTCGATCCTGACGATAAAATCGTAATCCGAGGCCGTGATTTTGGGGAGAAATCCCGACTGGGTCATGTCGGTGGTCACGGCCTCTACTATCGCCTGCCGGTAGTTCTCGATGTTCTCGTCGGGATTCATCCATTGCTTCCATATGGCCACGATCTCGGGTGCCAGCGTGTGAGCGGCTTCTAGGCGAACGGCAGCACTAATGGGCTCGGCCGCTGGGACTACGTCGTAGCGCACCATGTCTCGGTACTTGTTGACTGACACCGTCACGCAGCCGCACAGGGCAAGGGTTGTGACAAGAACAACGATACCTCTGGAAACGATCTTCCGCACCATTGGGTGATTCCTCCTTAATGTCCCTGCCTTTCAGGCCAGGGCGCCTATTCCTTGAAACCTCCCGAAACATCCCTCATCTCGGCAGCGCCTCCCCCTGTCAGCCTTCCCAGGCCCGTGACGCGGATCATCCGGCCGGCCTTCGGATCGAGGACATAGAGGGCATTGCCGGAACAGCGAAGATACCCCTCGACGCCCCTGAGGATGGAGACCGCGGTCCCAGCCCGCATGGCATAGACTTCCCTGCCCGAGGAAAAGTAGAGCATCCCGGCGTAGGGGTCAGCAGCCAGGGAGCGGATCGTCCCCTCCCCGGAAGCGACGAAGAGCAGGCCTGCACGTTCACCCTTGGCCACCGTATAGATCGCGCTGTCCACGGCGTAGAAGAGCCGCTCTCCGATCGCAGTCAGGGCCGAGATCCTGCCCTTCGGGACCTCGATCAGCATCGATGCCCTGCCCGATTCGAGCAGGCGGACAGTGCTGCCCCCGCTCGGCCCCTGGCCCCAGAGGTAGAGGCGCTGTCCCGGACCCGATGCGACCTGCAGCCCCTTTCCGGGAAGTCGCAGGCGGTCCTGGACCTTCCCGTTCTCGTACCAGCCGAGGACGTCCCCGCGGACGGCCACGATGAGCCCGGCGCTGATCGTGAAAGCGTCGATCCGCAGGGGAGCCTGGGACGGGAGGGGAGCGCGTTTCCTGAGGTCGAAGAGGCCGCCGTCCTGGGTGAGGAGGAGGGCGGAAGAGCCGCCGGCGATCTCGAAGTGGGGGGTGAGACCCACCGGGAGCCTTGCCGCCTCGGCCGGCGTCAGCAGGTGGGTGAGCTCGGCGTCCCTCCAGAGATGGACCTCTCCTGCGGCCCCCCGGGACGGAAACAGAGACAGGACAATGAGCAGGGCGGCCCAGAGGCGTGCAGGCGTCATAGTCTCAGAAGCCAGTGGTCGATCTTGCTGGCATAGCGGTCGAACGTCTCGCCGGCCTTTTCCTTGAGAAGATCGGTGACCTTTTCCGATGCGGTGTCCTTGGCCTCTTCGGCGATCACGTCGTTTGCCTCCCGGAAGGCCTCGGCGGGCCTGCCTGTCAGGGCGGCGACCACGACCTTGCCCTGGTCGGAGGAGGATTCGATCAGGGCCCCGGCCGTCCAGCGGCCCAGTTCCTCGGGGTCGCTCTTGCGGATCGCCTCCTCGGGATTATTGACGGCGTCGGAGAGGACTTCCACGGTATGGGAGACGAGTTTCTCCATGAAGCCCTGGTAGGTGTCGATGGCCCAGCCTGCGACCGCTCCCTGGGTCTCCGGCAGGACCTTTGATCCCAGCTCCAGGTAGGTGGTGATCATCAATTCAGCCTGTCCTTCCGGCTCGGCGATGGCGCTGCGGTAATCGGAAAGGGTCCTGCGGGCGGTCACGATCAGGGAGTCGCGGAACCGTACCCCCCAGGATTTCACCGCCGGTGCGGTCTCGATCGGCGCCGGGACCCTCGCCGTTGCAGCCGGGGAGGGGGGCGGGGGCGATGAAATGAAGAGGGTCTCGATCTGCAGGGCCGGCCGCTGGATCTGGGGAAAGGCGCAGAGCCGGCCGCCCATGGAACTCGTGCAGTCCACGGGTTCCATGTTCCCCTGGCCGTAGTCGAGGGGCCGGTCGCCGATCGGCAGGGGGCTGGTCCCCGCCGATTGAGCGGCAGGACCCGTCGAGACGGAGAACCAGGCGTCGTGCAAGGTAGCCCATTGGTCGTCCGGGGCATGGGCCGTGCCGTCGAAAACCGCGCCGGCGTTGTGGACGGCGCTCTCCATGATCGTCAGATTCCCCGTAGAGTCCCTGAGAACGCTGGCCGAGGTGTCGAGCATGGCCGTCAGGAGCTTCTGCTCCCTCTCTTCCTGGAACCGCTTCTGCTGTTCGACGGCCTGCCTGAGGGCGTCGGCCTGCGCCGAGACTGTCCGGTCGGGGACCGCGGGGCCCGCATTGGCTGTCCCGGCAATGGAGTCCACCAGGAGGTCACTGATCAACGAAACCGCCAGGGAAGTTATCAGGCCGTTGAGCATGCCGCCGGTGTTGACGGACGTCGCCGAGTGTTTGATGGAGTTGTGCATGCCACCGGTGTTGACGGGCGTCGCCGAGTATTTGATGGACAGGTTGGTCTTTTTGAAGGCGCCGATGCACCCCGGTCCGTAACCGGCGGCGCTGCAGAGCTGATTCATGGCGCTGGCGGCGTAAAGCGCCGGGGCTGCAGCCAGGGCCACTCCGAGGCAGACGAGGACAACGAGCGATCTGAAGGGGAATGAGCGGTCATGGATCATGGACCCAACCTCCGGGTGTCAGGAGAGATACCGCTCTTGGGTTCACTTGTCAAGACCCATCGCACATCGTGGTGGAGCGTAATATAATAAACTGAACCCCCAAAATCGCGATAACTCTTTTCCAAAATTCATTGGATGGTATCAGAATATGTTTGATTTGTGACGACGAAGACTTCCCTTAACAGGCTGCGGTGCTGCTTTTTAGCGGCTACGGGACAACGAATAAGGCAATGCGCCACTGGTGTAACGTCTTAAAGAGAATATTCGAGAACGGAGATTCCTGAAAAATAGGGGAGTTGAAGAACTGTCTGCTTGTTCCCCATCTAGGCATGAAAACACATGGGTTCTTAAACCAGTTATGGCGGTCGCAATGGGTGAGAGAGATTTGATGATCATTCACCTGTGGGGACTACCAATCCTTATCGGCTTCTTCATATTACTAAATGAGAATTCAGGAGATGTAGAAGCTTTCGGGTGGGTATCAATAAAATATTATCTTGACTTCGCAAAACATTATGTCAAAAATGACATGCGAATAAGGAAGACCCGGAATATATCTGGAAGGAAGAGATAGGACGATTCAGGGAATCCATAGGATGATTGAATGTCTGTATCTCCTGCGCTCCTGAAGACGCTGGGTGATGTCCTAGAGATGGCACTGTGTTGCGCGAGAGGAATGCTTATACGTTCTATGGCGAGGCTCCCAAGCATGTGGGCAGAGGTCCCTTGTGTGGACTCCTTGAACAACTCCGGGACTCCGGGTATATGCATATGAAGTCACTCGAGAAGAAGACTGCGGAAATGCAGCTCGGGTAGGACGAACCTCTTAGCGGCACGCCCTGGTAATCTTGAAAGAAGAAAAAGGGGACGTGAAAATGCATTATATTTACAAACTGGTTAAAAATTACGAAGCGGTTCCGTGGTATGAGGTGGCAGAAATTTATGAAGACGGTGTCTCTTATTACTTCTTCAGACGAACACCGGTTTGTACAGATGGTTCACAGGAAACCTTCAAAGAAGAACTCGCCAGGCGAGGCTGGAAAAGTGGCATTGTCAATAGTGTCTATCGGGAAAAGGTCAAGGGGCAAGAATTTATCGATTGTCTGTCCTTTGGTGCAGCTTTTAAAAAAGTTTTTGAGCAGGAAACCGGCGGGGCGGATAATGTTTGCGTCAGCCTGACCACGAAGGAGTTTCTCGATCGTGTAGAAGTGGAGACAAAGAAAGACGGCAACGGGATCCCCAGAGCAATGCTTGAGACCTACAACCCCGACAGTATTCGCGCTGGACTGGAAAAGCACCTGGGATTCAAGTTGGTAGTGTGACTGACTTCACTTGGCGGTAATGTTCAGATATAAAAGGTCCAACAGTCCGTATCTTCGTGGAACCGTTGGGTTGCTTGAACAAGACGCTGAATCGGTGCGACCGTTCATCTCGTTCTTTTTCAGCAGTCCTATCCAGTATCTTCAGTCGCCAATCATTACCTGCCGTTTGTTTGTCGCTGATAGGGTTATCCGTATTATCTGTACAAGCAAAATTCGTTTGATTTGCAGGTCAGAAAGCCTTCCAGTAAGCCATTCGTAAAGCATCGTGTCAGTCAGTTATCACAACTTTCACTACCACACCCCGGGGCAGCACATGGCTTTAAGGGGCTTTGAGGATTCTGGCAGTCTTGAGATGTGCCTGGGCGGACGGGATTTCCGCTTGCTTTTTCTTCCTCTTTTCCTATAGCTTCGGCTCAGGGTTCCAGTAAACGTGCCGTCGCGGCCTTGGCCTTGCCGCGCCATTGAAGGGAGCTTGTGGGATCATGGCCAGGATTGTGGCCGTTCATTCATTCCGGGGGGGGACCGGCAAGTCCAACGTGACGGCCAATCTGGCCGCTCTTCTTGCGGCCGCTGGACATCGCGTCGGCGTCGTCGATACGGACATCCAGTCACCGGGCATCCATGTCCTCTTCGGTTTCGACCCCCAGGGCGCCCCCCATAGCCTGAACGATTTTCTCTGGGGGCGATGCGACATCGCCCAGACGGCTTATGACGTGACGCCAGCCGTCGGTTCGCCTGCCGGGGAAGGCCGCCTCTATCTCATCCCCTCCAGTATCCGTTCCGGAGACATCGCCCGCGTCATCCACGACGGCTACGACATCCAACTCCTGAAGGATGGGTACCGGCAGCTCATCGGGGGATTGCCGCTCGACTTCCTGTTCATCGACACCCATCCGGGGCTCAACGAGGAGACGCTCCTGTCGATTGCCCTTGCGGACATCCTGATCATCCTTCTGCGTCCCGACCAGCAGGACTACCAAGGGACCGCCGTCACTGTCGAAGTGTCGCGCCATCTTGAGGTCCCCGAAATGTATCTGGTCATCAACAAGGTGCCCGCGGGTTTTTCCCGGGAGGCCCTGGAGGCCAAGGTTGCCTCGACCTATGGTTGCGAGGTGGTCGGGGTCCTGCCCCATGCGGACGAGTTGATGGTCCTGGGCAGCGCGGGCCTGTTCGTGGTCCGTTATCCGGACCATCCCGTCAGTCAGGAGCTCCGCGCCATCGTGCGGAGGATTGGGGGGTGAGCATGGATGTCGGAAGAATCCTCCGGAGCGGCTGCGGTTGGGCTGTGGCATACGGGCTCCTGAACTGCCTCTCGAACGTCTATCTCCTTCCGTCGGCGCCGGTCATCTCCCTGCGTCCCCAGATCGCCCTCCCCATGGTGGTGGGGATCGTCGTCCACCCCCTGGCCGGATTCCTGAGCGGGTTTTTGGGGAACGTGATCGGCGATGGCCTGTCCGGGTTCGGGGTCTGGACCTTCTGGAACTGGCATGCGGCCAATGGCCTGATGGGGTTCGTTCCCGGATTGATCCGTTACCGGGGGATCGTCCGGATCGCCACTGTCCGTGATTTCGGCATCCTGGAGATGGCCGTGGTCCTGGCGAGCGGCGTCTCGGTCACCCTGGCCGTGCTGCTGGACGTCCTGTTTCTGAGGGTGATGACCTTCCCCTCCTCTCTGCACGCCTGGATCCTCCCCGCCTTCCTAACCGATGCGGTGAACGGCTTCATCCTCGTTCCTATCCTCCTCCTTTTGATGGGGCGGATCCTGCTCACCTTGGAGACTCGGACGATCCTGCTCGTGACGACGCTTCTAGTGACGGCGGTCCTCGCCACAGCCGGCACCATCATCGCGTCGGTCTGGAACGATCTCGTCTCCCGTGAGGCCCTTGTGACGAATTTCTACATTGCCGGGATCGTCTCCGTTGGCCTGCTGGTCCTGGGTTTCGTTGCCTCCCTGACCTTCGTCCGGCGGATCACCGATCCCCTGGGCCGTCTCACCCGGGCCGCTGGAGACGTGGAACAGGGCCGTTACGACCTGGATCGCCTTGCCGGAGTCTCGTCACGCCAGGATGAGTTGGGGCAGCTCTCCCGCGTCTTCCAGGCCATGATGGAAAAGGTTCGGGAGCGCGAGGAGCGGCTGCAGCGGCAGGTCGAGGAACTGCAGATCACCATCGACCGGGTGCGAAAGGATCAGGACGTCTCGGAGATCGTCGAGACCGAGTATTTTCAGCGCCTGAAGGACAAGGCGCGGGAGTTCCGCAAGACGTGAAAGGGTTACCGATGGACACGATGGCCGCGGCGATCTTCGATGGCGCCCTCAGGTATGCGAACGACATCCCGATCCCCGAGCCGAAACCCGGCTGGGCCCGGATCCGGGTGCGGCTGGCCGGCATCTGCAAGACCGATATGGAGATCATTCGGGGTTATAAGGGGTTCAAGGGGATCCTCGGCCACGAGTTCGTGGGCCATGTGGACCGATGCGACAACCCGGCCTGGACCGGCAGGCGGGTGGTCGGCGAGATCAACGCTGCCTGCGGGACCTGCGGGTGGTGCGCCCAGGGGTTGGGCAGGCACTGCCCGGACCGGACAACCCTGGGGATCGATCGCCTCGACGGATGCATGGCGGAGTTCTGTGTCATACCGGCGGAAAACCTCTTCGCGGTTCCCGAAGAGATCACCGACGAACGGGCGGTCCTGATCGAGCCCCTGGCCGCGGCCTGTGAGATCTTGGAACAGCTCCCCCTCAGGGGAACGGAACGGGTCGTCGTGCTCGGTGATGGCCGTCTCGGGATCCTCTGCGCCTGGGTTCTGGCCACCGCGGCCGCGGAGGTCACCCTCCTCGGCCGCCATCCCGAGAAACTGGCCCGGGCCCCGTGGCGCGGCATCAGGACTGCCGTGAACCCCCGGGACGTCAAACCGGGTGCAGACATCGTCGTCGAGGCGACCGGTTCGGGACAGGGCATTGTCGAGGCCATGGGGCTCTGCCGCCCCCGGGGGACGATCGTCCTCAAATCCACCGTGGCCATCCCGGGGAAGGTCAATCTGGTCCCCATCGTCGTCAACGAGCAGACGATCCTGGGATCCCGGTGCGGCCGATTCGGAGACGGCCTGGCCATGATGCGGCGTTTTCCAGACATGCCCCTGGAGAGGCTGGTCGCCTGCCGCTATCCCCTGGAGCGGGTGGAAGAGGCCTTCGCCCGGGCCCGGGAAGGAGACGCCCTGAAGATCCTCCTGGAAATGGCCCCTTGAGGAGGACCTCGACACCCATGCCAAAAAGAAGCCCGGGAGGACACGGATGAAACGCGGCGTGAACGATGTCCTTCGGTCCCTGATACGGGACCGGGAGGAGAAAGCGGCGGGACCGGATGTGGACGGCCACCTGACGACCCTCGGCGTCCCCCTGGTCCGGCAGGGGGACCGTCACTGGCTCATCGATCTGACGAAGATCAGGGTTTTCAAGAACCTCCATACTTTCGTCGGGCTCCTGATCAACGAGGTGGTCGAGCAGTGCGGTTTCGGGGCGGCCGACATTATGGTGCGCCGGCGCGTCGATCCGAACCTCACCCCGGAGCTGGTCGCCCTGGGCCTCGACTGGGTCATGCTCTACGCCCGCCTGGACACCGCCGAGGGATTGCCCTTTCACCACCGCCAGTTCGGCGAGGCCATGCAGATGATCTTCCGCACCCTCCAGACCGAGCGGTGGGGCGGGATCCTGTTCCCGCTCTTTTTCCGTCCATCCGGACCAGCCGCAGAGGAGGACCCACCGGCGCTCCTCTTTCCCTTCCACCTCCAGGACCAGGATGGCGAGCAAGGCCACTTCTTTCTCGTAGAACACAACCGGCCCGGCCGCTTTCTCCGGATCACCGTCGAGGATGCCGAATCGTCCCGGTTGCAGCTGCGGCACATCCCGCACCGCGTTGTCGACCAGAAGCCCCTTCACTCCTACCTTCCCGACATCCATCGGATCGCCGAGCAGATCCATCAGGGGCTCCTCCGGGAATGCATGAATGAACGGGCGGAATACACGGAGATCCCCACCGATCAGCGCGGCCTTTTCGATCATCTCCAACGCAACGGTCTTGAACACCTCCAGTCGCTCCGTTTCACCTGGCCGGCCGACGACACCCAGATGCTCCTGATCGAGAGAAGCGATTCCCCCGATTCCCCGAGCGATTCCCTGGCGATGTTGATCAAGGAGATCCAACTTCTCGAGGACCCCCTGGTCCTGGCATGCCTGGCCCGGGGCGATCTGGTCGAGATGATCTCGGGGCCTTTCCGCATCTTTTTCGATCTCTCCCGTTACGGCGCCTCGCTCAACGTGAGCTTCGACGAAAGGCGGACCGTCTTTTCCCTGGAGGATTATCTGGCCAATATGCCGGCCCTCACCAAGGCCCTCGCAGGAAAGGACGAGGCGTTGAAAGGGGTGCGGCTCTTTTTGATCCACCATGTCACCGCGGAGGTCATCGGCCTTATCGGCGCCTTCAGCAAGAGCGGATGCAGCACACTGACGACCTTTTTCGTCAAGTACGGGGGGATCGTCCCCCACGCCTATCTGGAAACCTTGATGTCGCTGCCGCCCGAGGTCTTCCGTTTTTACAGCCTGCAGAAGATCGAATCCCGTCGCCATCTCTCCGGGACCTTCTCCTTCTCCCGGCTCTTCTCTCCCCTGGTGGGGCTCCAGGAGGTGGACGAGACCCTGTTCAACGGAGGCATGGATTTTCTCGGGGCCATGCGCCTGGCCGCAGGGCACCTCTTCCTCCGGGAGGTCCTGATTGCCCGGGAGAAGGGAGAGCAGGTCCTGCTGGTGGAGGACGGGGGCTATCTTGCGCCGCTGATCAACCGCTACAGCCTCGCGGGGAAAACCGTCCGGGAGGTCTGCGCCGAATTCCTGATCGCTCCTCCCGCGGCCGATGCGGAGCGTCCCTTTTCGGAGTGGCTCGGAACGGTCTTTCCGGCAAGCGTGGAGCACACCCGCAACGGATACGATTACGTCCGGGAGGTCCAGGAGGCCTTTGGCCGGCTCCAGTTTCCGGCGGCCAGCATCGCCGTCTCGCAGCTCAAGAGGGGACCGGAGGCGAGGGAATGCGCCGTTGCGATCCTCAACGCCACGGAGAATATCCTCCACCGTCTCGGAGCTCTCCTGTCAAGAAGGAACGTCCTCATCCTCGGTTCCTCCGGGGCGATCGGCGGTTTCCTGAAGCGTGAACTCCTCAATCGCCTCGATTCCGGTCGCCTCTTCGGCGTGGATATCGCCGCAATGGCAGGAGATGAGGGGGTCCGGGAGGTCCGGACGCTGGAAGAGCTGGGGGACGAAGGGCTCGCCGCCGTGGATCTGGTGATCGGCGTCGTCGGCAAGTCCATCCTCGACAGAAGCCATCTTGAGCAGATGATCCTGTACGGCACGCACCGGACGGTCTATTTTGTCAGCGGGTCAACGAAGACGGTAGAGTTCGCCGATCTGGAGGCGTACCTGCAATCCCTCCGCGACGCTGCCGAACCGCGGATCGGCGGTCTCGCCGTCAAGTTGGACTGGGACGCCCTCAGGGACCTCCAAACAGGCATTCTCCAGGGCTATCGGGTCGGTCTCGCCTTTCCCGACGATCCCTCGAAGGACCGTACGCTCTACCTGCTGGGTGAACTGATGCCGATCAATTTTCTCTATTATGGGATCCCCGGGGAGATCGTCGACGAGGTTATGGAGCAACTCTATCGGGTCTCCTGCGGGGTCGTGCGGCAGGATCGGTCGGCCGAAAAACTTCCCTGTCGTCTGCTGGCCGTGGACCGTGATATCAACGCGGAGGCAGAAACGATTTCCGGTCCGGACGGAAGTTCCTGCCCATGATTCAAGGCCGGCGAGGGTTGCCGTGGCATGAAGCCAGGCCGGATCAGCCCCGTCGGCGGGCGCTATTGCGGCGCCTGCTGGCCCGGTTGTCCGGGGGCTGCGCTGTCCGGGGGAGGCGAAGCCGCCTTCGAATCCCCGGCCTTTGCATCTCCCGCCTTCGGGCGGCTGGCCTTGCAGTCCCCCACGGCTTCCTCGACGCATTTGGAGCCGTCCGTCCAGGTCGCCCCGCTCAGGATCACCCCCCTCAGATCCGTCTCGTCGAATCTGGCCCGGGTCAGGTTGGCCCCTGTCAGGTTCAACCCGCCCAGGAGGGCTTCCCGCAGGAATGCCCGGGTCAGGTTGGCCGCGTTCAGGTCCGTGGCGCGGAGGTCCGCCCCGGTCAGGGTCGCCCCGGTCAGATTGGCCTTCTCCATTGAGGCGTCGCTCAGTCTCGCCCCGCTCAGCTCGGCGTCCTGCATGTTCGCATCGGTCAGGTTCGCCGCGACCAGGCGCGTCTCCCGCAGGATGGCCATGTTCAGGTTTGCCTTGACCATGTCCGCCCCTCCCAGGTCCGCCTTGCTCAGGTCGGCGGACTGGAAGTTTGCCGCAGTCAGGGTTGCCCCGGTCAGATTGGCTCCCCGCAGGACGGCACCGGCCAGGTAGGCCCCGGTCAGGTCCAGCCCCGCCAGATCCGCTTCAACCAGGTCGCAGCCGGAACAGTGGTTGAGGGTCTTCAATTGCTGCAACTGTGCTTCATTCCAGGCCGCCGCACTGCCGGGGATCAGGCCGATCCCCAGAAGCAGCATCATGCACAGCACTCCCGTTCTTTGTTTCATCGTTCCTTATCCTTTTCCCTCCCGAGCGGACCCATGGTGAATCCCCAGTTCCACCGCGGAGCACCGGCCTGGGGAGGAATATAGAGAAGGGGGTGCGCCATTGTCAATGAAATAAAGAAAGCCGACCCGTCCAGGGGCGAGCGCCGCCATGGGGCGGCTTTTAATCCTTGAGGGCCTTCCCGGCCTGCCAGGCCTTGCCCGCCGTGGGACCGATGCGCCAGTAACGGTTGTCCGGCATCGTCAGCGTGAAAGGTTGCATCTTCTCGATGTCCGGTTTGCCGTCGGTCATGCATCCTTCGTCCGCGTAGGCGCCCACGATCCGGCCGATGAAGAGCTCGTTGCTGGGAAGATCCACGACCTGCACCAGCCTGCATTCCATGACGAGAGGGCACTCCTCGATCATCGGAGCGCCCGTGACCTCTCCCTTCAGGACACTGAACAGCTTGGATTTGTCCCGATTGGCGCCCGAAACAAGGCCGGAGTAGTCCACCTTCTCCAGAAGGTCGAGGCCCGGGACGTTGACGGTGAATGCCTCCGACTGATGGAGCCCGCGGTTGGTATAATGCACCTTCCCCAGGGCGACGGCGATCATGGGCGGTTGGAAGTTCACCCGGCTGACCCATCCGACGGCCATGAAGTTCGGACGGCCGTTGACCATCGTTCCGACCACGACCATCGGCATGGGGTAAGGAAAGGCATTCAAGTCAATCGATCTTTTCGTCATGGGTATCTCCTCTGTTTCTTGGTTATCAGAAACTAATCGGTTTGTACGTCCGGGGAACATCGGCGGCCCCGCCCCGGGCAGGGTCAAAACCCTCTCAGGGGCAGGCAATGGGGTGATCCGCCAGGCTCTGCCGGTAGGACTCGATGATCGGGGCGTCTGCCTCGGTCCAGTTGAGGACCGGCAGTTCTTCCGGCAGGAGCCAGGCGATCGCCCGGTGCTCGTTGAGGGAGGGCTCTCCGGAGGCGATCGTGCAGACGAATGGGTACAGGGTGATCGTAAAATCGGGATATCGGTGCGTGGAAAGGGGCAATGCCCGAGCGATGGCGATCTCGATCTCCATCTCCTCGGCGATCTCGCGCCTTAGGCAGGCCTCCGGGCTTTCCCCGGCGTCGAGTTTCCCGCCGGGGAACTCCCATTTGAGAGGCATGCTCATCGCCCGGCTCCGCTGGGCGGCCAGGATATGGCCCTCCCGTTCGATGAGGGCGCAGGCGACGTGGAGATGCGGCAGGGTCTTTTTCCCCATCAGAGTCCCTTCCTCTCGAACCATCGGAATAGGCCGATGAAGGCCGCGGCCAGGATGAAGATGACGATCCAGTGGTGGATCCCCAGGATGCCGTACAGGGTGATCTTTCCGAAATCCCCCCAGGTCAGGACCGTCGCATTCATGAAAGGGAAGGCCTCGGCGTAGATTCCCGCCCCCAGGATCATCCCGAGGACCGCGAAGAGGCCGTCGTAACGGCCCTCGCCGATGGCCCCCATGGCCGTGGCGGGGCAGTAGCCGACGATCCCCCAGCCAATCCCGAAGATCAGGCCGCCCAGGATGTTTGCCCCCAGGATCGTCGGCTTGAGGGAGAGTTTCACCAGGCCCAGGTCAAACAGCAGGTAGATCCCCACCATGGCGACCAGGATCGTGGTGAGCATGAACTTGACGATGGTCATGTCTTTGAGACGCAGGGCAGCCAGCTGCCGGTCATACCGGATCACCTGGGCCTTCTGCATGAGGAACCCGAAGAGGATCCCCGTGACGACGCCGGTCAGGAGTTCATTCATGGCCGTTCCCTCCTCCGTACAGGATTCTGGCCATGATGGCGCCGGCCAGGAAGAAGCAGATCAGGGAGATGTAACCGCTGACGGCTACCTGAGCCAGACCGCTCAGGCCGTGGCCGCTCGGGCAGCCGTCGGCGAGACGGGCCCCGAACATGGCGACCGTCCCGCCGATGAAGGCCAGAAGCCAGCGGCGCAGCCGGGACGCCCCGAAGCGGGCCTCCCACATGGGCGGCACGGCCACGGCCCGTCGTTCCCCCGACAGGGAGGACGACGCCAGGGAGCCGAAGAGGACCCCGACGACGAAGAGGAACTGCCAGTCAACCTTAATCTTCTCCTTGAGGAAATAGGCCATGCCGGCCACCTTCTCCGGCGCGACGGCCTGTTCGACGAAGCCCGCCGCGCGCACGAAGGTCGTCGAGGCGCCGAAGTACTTTCCAGTGATGAAAACGGACAGGACCAGGAGGAGTCCTGCCAAGGCGCCGGCGGCGTAAGGGGACCACGTTGGTTTCCGCAAGACATCCATGTTTCTTCACCTCCTTGATGGCTGTTTCGACCCCGGACCGGCGAAGTCCCGGTCCCTTGGAAACTAATGACAAAAACAAAGCAACCCACTGTATAAAATTATAAGAAGCGCAGCCCCCGGTGTCAATACATATGCGATGCATGGTGGCCAAGTAATATGTCTCTCTGCGGCTTCAGGAGCAGGCTTCCCCCGGCATCGCTTCCATCCTTCTGTGAAGAGATGCCGGGGGATGGCCGGAGAATCGGCAAAACCTGCGACGTGCATCGGGAGGCCTGATAGAATGATGCGATGAAAAGAGATTAAGCAACGTCCGGTCGATTGACAATCGAGGTCGGGGTGACTACCTTGGATGGAAATCGCCTTTCCGCAGGATGGTCGGCACCTGCGACGCGACGTCGGCGGAAGGGAAGGGTGGGAGGAAGGAATGAGAACAAAAAAAGAGATACCCGGTCGCCGCGTTCTGCAATGGATCCTGGTCCCCGTGGTCCCGCTGGTGATCATCGGCGGCTACTTCTGGCCCTATCTTGGGTATATCGCGATCGGCTTCTTGCTGCTCCTGTTCGTTCTGGTTTGGTTTCGTGGACGGTATTACTGTGGCTGGATCTGCCCGATGGGCGCCTTTCAGGAAAGGGCACTGGCCAAGGTCAGCGGGAAGCGGCCGATGCTGCCGCTCTTCAAGAAGGCCTGGTTCAAGTGGCTGGTGTTGGTCTTGATGATGGGGCTGCTGACGGCCCGTCTGTTCATGGGCGGCGGCGATCCGGAAATGATCGGCGTAACCTTCGTGATGATGTGGACCCTCTCAACCGGTTTTGCCGTGGCGCTGGGACTGTTCTGGAAACCCCGCTCCTGGTGCAGCTTCTGTCCCATGGGCACGGTGCAGGGGCTGCTGGCGCCGAAGGCCCGCCGGATTCATGTCTCCGAGGCGTGCCGCCAGTGCGGTCTCTGCCATAAGGCCTGCCCGCTTGAAATCAGTCCCGGTTCCTTCAGGGAAGAGGGCGTCGTTCCAGGAAACGACTGCATGCGCTGCCTGAACTGCGCCGCAGTCTGCCCGCAGAAGGCCCTTTCCCTCCGGCCGGAGAGTGCCCCGTCTGCACAGGCATGTGGGAAGGACGGCGATCAGCGAGCAGCAGCTTGACACTTCCGCCAGGACAGCGTCTTGCAGGTGCACCCGGAGGCAAATTCCCTATATATCTGGTAGTTCTCTACCAGGAGGATCTTTAAAATGTCGATCGGCGTCACGTTGATCTTGCCCGCCAGGTCGTGCAGGGTTTGATCGTGGCCCGCCGTTACCTTGTTTTTCGCCAGCCGCTCCTTGGCCAGGTTAAGATCCAATCCGAGTTCCCGGCAGACCTCGGCCAGTTTCTTCTTTTTGTCCTATCTTTCTTAACCCAGATCCGTCCCTACAAAGTCGGTAAGATCCTTTTCTCTCAGAAGACCCCTTTTCCATCTTTCAATAAAGGGAACAATATAAGGTAAGAGTCTCATCGAATAGTAAGGGGGAAGCAAGGGCAATCCCACAAGGTCTCCGAATATCGACAGCATAAAGAGGTTGTCTAAATGGCCTCTTTCCTTTCTGAGATCGGAATCCATTTCATGGACGGTCATGCCGTACAGGAACTCCCTGAGGATGTTTGACCAGCCTTTCAGCTTTCTTGCTAGGAAAAGAAGAAATGGTTTTGTCATGAAGTTTCCTGAAAAAGAATCCATAGACGAAGGGTTAAGGTTACGGTAGGGATGCCCGTATCGTCTTTCGGTTACGTTGTTCGTGTTCCAAATCTCTGACCGTAGCCTTTTAACGATTTACGAGACGCCTGTCTGCCGGTAGGCGGGGGCTTTTAAGCCTTTACTTAACTGTATATCCTATAAAAGGATTTGTCAGGGTTGTCAAGGGATCAGCGAGAGGGGCAGGCCCGTTCAGCCTGCGGGGGCCACGGGAATTGCAGGTACTCTCGTCGATGAGGACTATTGGGGGTGTTGCTGCTCTATCACCGTCACCTGTGGGACGGATTGCCTTCAGGTCAGCTCTTTCCTCTCTGTGCCGTGAACGCGAGAGCAGCCATCTCGGTTGCGTGAGCGATGAACAAAAGCGGGAAAACCTCAAGCGTTTCGAATTGGACTGTCTTGGCGCATCCCACTGCAGGGGACTCAAAAGGACGGCATCCGGCCGGGCAGGCCTTACATTATGATTCGTCTGGAGTATTAACCTGTTAAGCCGATCCATGGTTTTTTCCAGTGCCGTTTTTCCTTGCAAATAGAGACCGCAGAGGCGATAATACTTGACTATGCATGGCAAAATGGCTGGTGACCGCGTTAACAGGAACAGGGATTCATGAAACGTATCAAATCGCTGCTCGTCCAGAAAGAGGAATCGGTCCTCAACGTCTTCAACCTCAAGTTGATGGTGCGGGAGAACGATTCCCTGGCCGTTCTGATGTACGGCAGTCCCGATCCTGACGCCGTGGCCTCGGCGATGGCCCTCCGTGAGATCCTGAATCAGACCAAGCCCCTTGCAAAGTGTGTCTTCGTGGCCACCGAACCCGTGGTCAGATACCAGAATGCCGAGTTCATCCGGGAGATGAAAGTGGAGATCTCTCTGCTGGACAAGGTCGATCTCAGTCAGTACCGGATCATCGCCATTGTGGACGCCCAGCCGACCTTCTTCGGCGAGACCCTGGGGCAGATCAAGCCCCAGATCGTCCTGGACCACCATCCCTGCAAGACCGTCTGGCACGCCTCGCTGGCCGATGTCCGGCCCGACTACGGGGCGCTGTCCACGATCATGACGGAATACCTCCTGGCGGCGAAGGCCAGGATTTCGAAACGGCTCTACACGGCCCTCCTCTACGGGATCCGGAGCGATACGGTCCATTTCGAGCGGGACGCCAGTATTGAGGACATCGGGGCCTATTACCTGAACTATCAGCGGGCCAACCGGCAATTGATCCGGCGCATCGAGCTCAACCAGATCCCCGACCGGTTTCTCAAGTATTTCGATTACGCCCATCAGCATAAGCGTCGCTACCGAGACCGGGTGATCATTTATCTGGGGTCCGTGGAGAGCGCGGACGCCTGCGTCCAGGTGGCTGATTTCTATCTGCGGATCATCAACATCTTCTATGTCATCGTCGCCGGGGTCGTGAAGGACCGGATGGTGATCGTCTTCCGCGGGGACGGCTACCGCCAGGACTGCGGCGCCATCGCCCGGAAGTCCTTCGGCGCGTTCGGACCTGCCGGCGGACACCGGAGCGCGGCGCGGGTGGAAATCCCCCTGGAAACCCTGAAGGCGCAACTGGGCGAAGACCTGTCCCAGGAGGCGGTGGACCGTTTCCTCGTCCAGCGACTCAGGCGCAAGCGGACGCCCGCCGCCGGCACGAACGGCAAACCTTAGGGGCAGTTAAAGGAAGTCTTTCTCCACCAGGGCCGGTGTCGGGTCTTGATTGGTTGGGTTGATGCGCCCTCCCCCGGGCGAGGGAGGGCGTTCCTTTCCGGGAGGCTATTCTTCCGTCTTGGCCTTGGCCGCGGGAGCGCTTTCGCTCTTCGGCTTTTCGGTGCTCGCGGCCTCGTCCTTCTTCTTCTCGCCGCCGGGGGCCTTCTTTCCGCCGTAATCGGTGGCGTACCAGCCGCTCCCCTTCAAATGGAAGGAGGAGAGGGACATCATCTTGTGCACCGGACCCCGGCAGAACCGGCAGGACTTCACGACGGGGTCTGTGATCCCCTGGAAGACTTCGAATTCCTTACCGCATTTCTTGCACTTGTACTCGTAAATGGGCATTGAAACAACCTCCAACGTTATCTTTTACTGGACCATATCGCCGATCCGATAACGGTTGCTGAAGCAGTCCAGAACCAGATTCAGATCGGGATCAGTGGCCGGTTTGAGCAGGTTTCGGGTGATCCGGTGGACCGTCTCCTCTTCCTCGGACTTCTCCCGGTCGCTGGCCTCGAAAGCCACCTCGCCCCTCTCGAAACGGACCACGTGGACCAGTTCGTGGGCGGCGATGTACAGGAGCAGAGGCGCGAGCCGGATGAAGGAACTGGCCCTCTCGACCGCGTCGAGGATCCGGTCGTCCTGCAGGCAGATCCGGTAGAAATGGCTTTTCCCGTCAACAGCCTGGCCGTCCAGGCCGTACTTGCACAGATGCGCGAAGGCCCCCTCCCGGACCTCGTGTTTGTCGAGGTAGGCAAGGGTCTTGACGTCGTACCGGTGCTCCTTCCACTGGCCGGGAGCGAGGCGGAAAAAACCGGCCGCCATCCTCTCGGCCTGGCTAAAGCTCCGGCCGGCAAGCGATATCTGGGGTGCCGTGAAAAACCTTCTCATCGACCCACCTTCCAATGATCCTACTGAAGCGGAGCTAATATATGCACCTGTCGGGGCTTGTCAACCTTTTTTAGGAAAAGACGGACCCGCCGGGCGTCCGGAAGTTCTGTATGGAATAACCCTTATAAATTCAATCTGTTAATCGTTTTATCGTCACTTGGGGACCGGTGTCGTGGTCAGAAGGTATTTCAGATCGTCGTCCTCGAAGATGAAATCGTCCCAGCCGGCCGTGGGGTAGGGGTGTTTGAAGAGCTGGTATTCGGCACCGGTCTTGAGATGGCCTTGGCGGTCCCGGCAGCCGGGAGACGTGTCCATTACAGGGGGCCTCTTTTGCTGGCGTGAACCTCCAGGGCGGACTGGATGATCCGGTCGATCAGACCTGCCTGGGTGATTCCTGAGGCCGCCGCCTGGTGGAACAGGACCGTGGAGGGGGTTACCCCGGGAAGGGTGTTGGGCTCCAGGACCGCGACCCGTCCGTCCTGGCGGACGAACATGTCGATCCGGGCGTAGCCCTTGAGGTTCAGGGCGCGGAAGGTCCCGACTGCCGCTTCGCGAACCCTTTCGAGCTGGTCGGCAGGGAGCCGGGCCGGCGTCTTGTTCTCCCCCTGGCCGTAGAGGAACTTGTCCTCCAAGGACAGGACGTCGTCCGTGGCGATCGTCTCCGAGGGGGTCAGGGCCTCGGGGGCATCGACCCCAAGGACGCCGCAGGTCACCTCCATCCCGTTGAGGAACTCCTCAGCCAGGGCGAGGTTGTCCCACTTCAGGGCCTCGTCGACGGCGGCGGGGATCCCCTCCGCCGAGACGACTTTCTTGACGGCGGTGCTGCACCCCTCCCTGCAGGGCTTGATGACGCAGGGGAAACCGAGTTTCCCGGCGATCTCTCCGACGATCGCCTCCCGTTCGGACGCCCAGCGGCGCCCGGGGACGGGGATCGTCCGCGGGACGTCGATCCCGTTGATCTCAAGGATCCTGCGGCAGACGTACTTGTCCATTCCGATCGCCGAGGCCAGGACGCCGGAGCCCGTGTAGGGGATCCCGAGGAGTTCCAGGAGTCCCTGCATGCAGCCGTCCTCGCCGTACTTGCCGTGGAGTCCCAGGCAGATCACGTCCACCCGCTCCTTCAGGGACTCATAGGGGATCCCCTTGGCCTCCTCGGCCAGGTCCTCCTCGATGTCGCGGGTGCTGTTGCGCATGAGAAGCTTGAGCGGGATCTCCCAGAGGGCCGCCCGGCTGTCCATGAAAATCGGGATCGGGTCGTACCGGCGGCGGTCGATCTTGCTGAAGATATTCCGGCCGCTCTCCAGAGAGACCTCCTTCTCGGAGGAGAGCCCTCCCATGATGATCCCGACCCGCGTCTTCGGTTGTCCGTTGTCCTGTTTTTCTGCCATTT
>JAJFUM010000093.1 GCA_021372415.1 Deltaproteobacteria bacterium | reverse complement strand
GCCGGAGAAAGGAAGGGTCCTGGCCATCTATTCCAGAAACGAGGATGCCCTTCTGGCGATCTATGAATCGCTCGAGAAGCTCCTTGCCGAGGCCCCCGTTGAGGGATTCCGGTTCGTCCTGAGTTTTTCCAACGGCCTGAGCGCCATCCCACGGATGCTCCAAGGTTTCGACGATCCAGAATACCGCCATTCCGGGGCCAGTCACTACCGGATCACCGACCCGTGGCGGTTCGCTCAGCTCCTGGACCAGGCCATGACGGACTATCAGCAGTACCGGTTCGACGAGGTGGGACAGGGGAAGCTCCACTGACCGCCACAATACCGCCGATTCCCCCAAGTATCAGCCCCAATTGCAGATAAAGGGCTTAGAGCGCCAGCAACACGCCAAATTGGGAAATAGGGATGTGTCCTGGTGCATCAGGGCCCGAAAGACGATGGCAGGGGCGAAATCTGGGCCAGAAGGCCTCGGGCGACCGGGCATCCCGGAGTTGCACCGGCAGTGTCCGCCATCCGGCAACAGCCGGGCCAAGAGCGGGAAGGGCATTCCGGCATATCGGGGAGACCCGGCGGCATCGGCCGCCCAGAGGGCGGACGAATCCTGGCCGGGCCCCAGCCGTTTACGGCTACGGATTTCCCGCCGGCATATTCTTTTCGGCCATCTTGCCCCCGTCTCCGCTCCGGCGTATCGGGACGTAGAGCACCGACGGCCTCACGCCCGCACCCTGCGGATAAAGATCCATCAGTTCATAGACCTTGCGCGGCATTTTGGTGGAGACCGGCAGGCCGAGCTCCCGCGCCGCCTGGACGGTTATAGGAAAATCATGCGTCCAGCGTCCCTCGCTCAGAACCTTCGCCAGCTCTACGGCCTTCTTCTCCGGCATACGCTTGAGCAGGAGCTGGACGACAAAGACCGCCACCTGCACCCGCGCCTTCTGTGCCATGTCCGCGAGAATGAGCACCTCGTCGCTGATCTGGGCGGGGTTCTTGAATTTCAACAGGTTGACGATGGAGGCAGCGGGCATGCCGCCGATCTGCGGATCGACCGGCCCCAGCACCGCATTCGCATCCATGATGATCTCGTCGGCGGCCAAGGCGATCAGCGTGCCCCCGCTCATGGCGTAGTGGGGGACAAAGACGGTGACCTTGCCCTTGTGCTCCACGAGGGCCTTGGCGATCTGCTCCGCCGCAAGCACCAACCCCCCCGGTGTGTGCAGGATCAAGTCGATGGGCTGATCCGGCGGGGTGAAACGAATGGCCCTAAGCACCGCCTCCGAATCCTCGATGCTGATCGTGCTCGACACCGGCACTCCCAGGACGCTGACGTTCTCCTGGCGATGAATCATCGCGATCACCCGTGACTTGCGATCCTGCTCGAGCCCCTTGAGCAGCTCGTGACGGGCGCTCTGGATCCCCCGCGAGGTGAACAGTTGCAGCCCCACAAAGGACGCCAACAGGAGCAGCAACACCACCCAGAACAGGGCGCGGGCGGCGTTGGCGATACGGGTCATCCTTCCAGGTCCTGCGTTATCCATGGCATTTCCTCCTAAAGTCTCCTGGTGCGTTCACCAGGCCGCGGGACCGGGACCCCTTACGAGTCCTCGCTCCCCTTCCTGTCCGCCCTTCTCCGATAGAACACCGCGATGACGAGGGCCGCCCCCAACAGGACCAGGGGGATCCCGTAGCGGTGCGAAAACATGTACACGTGATGCCACTGCTCGCCGAGCAGGTAGCCCAGGCCGACCAGGGCGAGGGTCCACAGGAAACCGCCGGCGTAAGCGAAGGTCGCAAAGACCCGGTAGGGCATCAGGGAGGTCCCCGCCATCAGGGCGGTCAGATGCCGCACCCCGGGAACAAAGTAACCGAAGAAAAGCGCGAATTTCCCGTACCGGTTATAGAACGACTCCGCCTTCTCGATCCGCTCCCGGTCCATCCCCGTCTTCATGGCATAACGGTTGAGAAAGGGGTGGCCCAGGGTCCTTCCAAGGAGATACCCCAAGGTAATCCCGCAGGATGTCCCCGCAAAGGCCGCCGCAACGACGCCATAGGGGTCCAGCGTCCCCCGAAAGACCAGAAAACCGGTATAGGCCATCAACGTCTCGTCCGGTATGGGAAGGCCCACGATCCCAAGGCCCAGGACGATGAAGATCGCCCCATAAGAATACTGTGAGATCCAGAAATAAGGGATGAGATGCATGCCGCCGCTTCCGCCCCTGCTGCTGTCTTATGGTATTATAGATCAAGATCCGCGATCCTGCGAGACGATATTCTAAGCCATGTCGCAATATCTTTCGCAATATCTTTCATTGATAAGTTTGCTGGTTTCTGATAAATTTACATAATTTAAGCTGGCAGGCTGTCCCGGTACGGACGGAGAAGAGATGCTCGTAGCCATCAACAGTCAAAACCCCCAGATGCGGCTCATCCGCAAGGCGGTGGAAATCCTCAAGAGCGGGGGGATCATCATCTACCCGACCGACACGGTCTACGGGATGGGTTGCGATCTGTTCAACAAACGGGGCATCGAGAGGGTTTACGAGATCCAGCGCCGCGACCGGAAGCAGCCGCTCAGCTTCATCTGCGCCGATCTCAAGGACATCAGCCAGTATGCCCGCGTCTCCGACGACGCCTACAAGATCATGAGGCGCCTGCTGCCAGGGCCTTACACGTTCATCCTCGAGGCCTCCCGGGCCGTCCCAAAGATCATCCTTCCCAAGCGGCAGACGACGGGGATCCGCGTCCCAGACAACCGGATCTGCCAAGCCCTGGTCGCCGAGATGGGCTCCCCCATCATCTCGACCAGCGTCAAGGACGAGGACGGCGAACTTTTGAGCGATCCCAGAATCATCCAAGAGCGCTTCGGCAAGAGGGTCGACCTGATCATCGACGGGGGGATCATCGGCGCAACCCCCTCGAGCGTGATCAGCCTCCTGGACGAGGGGGTCGCGGTCATCCGAGAAGGAAAAGGCGATGTATCCGCCTTCGTATAGAAGTGCGGCGGTCCGAACAGAGGAACCGCGCCGCCGCCGTTGAGGGAAGGCCGGACGGCCGGAAGCCGTCCGGATGGGATGCGGAAAGCCCTTCCCTCCGGCAGCGCGCTGTCCGACGGCGCCACCGCGAAAGAACGAACGCTCATTGTAAAGGATCTTTATGAAAAAACAGATGCTGATCAACGCGGTCCATCCCGAACAGAAGCGGATGGCGATCGTGGAAGACGGCAAACTGGTGGAATTCAACATCCAGATGGCCGTCAGGGAACCGATCACGGGAAACGTCTACAAGGGAATCGTGATGAAGGTGGAACGGGGGCTTCAGGCCGCCTTCATCAACTACGGAGGAAGGAAGGACGGCTTCCTGCCCCTGCGCGACGTGAGCTCCAACTACTTCAAGGAATCCAACGGCCGCGACAGCGGCCGGCCTACCCTGAGACCGGGCCAGGAGATCCTCGTCCAGATCCTCCGCGAGGTCAGCGAGCGCAAGGGTGCGCTCCTGACCTCTTACATCTCCCTGCCGGGACGCTATCTGGTCCTCCTGCCGAACAAGGAGAGCAGCGGCATCTCCCGGAAGATCGAGGACGAGGGCGACCGGAAGAGGCTTAAGGAGCTCGTCGAACAGATCACGACGGAGGACGGGATCGGCTTCATCGTCCGGACGGCCGGGATGAACCGGACCAAGCAGGAGCTCTCCCGCGACTACCAGCACCTCTCCCGCCTCTGGAAGGAAATCCAGAAACAGGCTGAACAGACCCAGGCGCCCGCCCTGATCTACCAGGAGAGCGACTTCGGCGTCCGGTCGCTCCGGGACTACTTCACGACGGACATCGAGGAGATCCTCGTCGACGACATGGAGACCTTCCGGCAGATGCGGGCCTACTGCAAGGCCGTTTCCCCCCGAAACGTCAAGATGATCAAGATCGACAAGGATAAGACGCCCATCTTCGACAACTACCAGCTCGAGGACCAGATCCGCGTCATCTACCAGGACCGCGTCGATCTGAAATCCGGCGGCTACCTGATCATCAACCCCACCGAGGCGATGATCACCATCGACGTGAACTCCGGTCGGGGCTCGAATAAACGCAACGTCGAGGAGACTGCCTTCAAGACGAACATGGAGGCCGCCGAGGAGATCGCCCGCCAGCTCCGGCTCCGCGACCTCGGCGGACTGATCGTCATCGACTTCATCGACATGATGGAGTCGAAGCACAACGCCGAAGTGGAAAAAGCCTTCAAAAAGGCCATCTCCCTGGACCGGGCGCGCATCCAGCTCTCCCACATCTCCAAATTCGGGATCATGGAGCTCTCCCGTCAGAAGAAACAGTCGACGATCCAGGAGATCAGCTATACGCCCTGCCCCTTCTGCCGTGGCCGCGGGGTCCGTCCATCCCTGGAATACACGGCCCTGAACGCCTATCGGAAGATCGAGACCCAGGCCGTCAAGGGGCTCTCCTCCCAGATCAAAATGAACCTCCCCTACGAGGTCGCCGACTACCTGCTGAATCAGAAGCGGAGCGAGATCGGCCATCTCGAGAGTGAATACGACATGTCGATCTCCATCACAGGGAAACCCGACATGGCCTGGGACGAATGGCGGATCGAGACGACGAAACGGGAGGCGCCCCCCGAGCCGGCCAGGCCCCCCCGCGAAGCCGAGGCACCGTCGGAGACCGAGGAGGCCGAGCCACCGGAAGAAGAGGGCGAAGAGGCCAAAGTCCCGGAAACCGAGACGGCGATGGAAACAGCGGAGGTCCAGAAGGCCGCCGAGGAGAGGAAAGAGGGAACGGTCCCGGCCGAAGGCCGTGAAGCGGGCAAGAAGCGCTCCCACCGCCGGCCTCGCCATCGGAGGAAGAAGCCTGGAGAAAGGCCTGCCGAGGGGGGTACGGCGCCGCAAGCCATTCAGCCTGCCGCGGGCGCAGGTCCCGCCGCGGCCTTTGCAGGTCCGACGTCCCAGGAAACAAGGCCTGCCCCCGAAATCTCCCAGCCTCCCCGTGAACCGGTCCGGATCAAGCCATCGGCCGCGGCGGCCGAGCCCGGCCGGAAAGAAACGCCCGTCCGTCCCCAGGGACCGTCGAAGGGGACCGAAAAGGGCAACGGAAGCGCGGAGGATCCGCTCCTCAGGCTCAGGAAGGTCTTCGAGGCCCTTGGCGACTGAACAAGAAGGCCCCGGGGTTGCCCGGGGCCTTCTTTACTCGTTCCAGAGCTACTTGCGTCCGCCCAACTCCGCGGAACGGCGCGTCGCCGCCTCGACGGCCGACATGAGGACCGACCGGAGTTTCCCGTCCTCCAGGACCTTCAGACCTGCCAGCGTCGTCCCGCCGGGGGAAGCGACCATGTCCCGGAGTTCCGCGGGATGATGTTCCCCCTTGAGGCAGAGCCTGGCTGCCCCCAGGAGGCTCTGGGCGGCAAGCCTCAGGGCCACGTCCCGGCTAAGGCCCATCCGGACACCGGCGTCGGTGAGGGCCTCGATGATCAGAAAGGCGTAACCGGGGCCGCTGCCGCTGAGCCCCGTCACGGCGTCCATGAGGGCCTCCTTGACCTCGACGGTAATCCCGATGGCATCGAAAATCCGCTTGGCCAACTTGAGATCCGTCTCCGTGGCGAAGGAGCCGGGAGCCAGGGCCGCCGCCCCTTCTCCGATGAGGGCCGGCATGTTCGGCATCACCCGGATGACGCGCGCCCCTTTTCCGAGCCGTTCCTCGATGAAGGTCGTGGCGATCCCAGCCGCGATGGAGATGACGAGGGCCGAGGGTCCGATCGCATCGGCCAGTTCGTCCAGGACCTCCGCCATGTTCTGGGGTTTGACGGACAGGAGGACCAGATCGGCCCCCCGGACCGCCTCCCGGTTGTCCTTCGTCACGTGGACCCCGTAGGACTTCGCGAGTTCCTCAAGCCGCGTCCGGTCCGTATCGGCCACTGTCAGGGCGGACGCCGGCAACAAACCGCCGGAGACCATCCCCCCGATGAGGGCCCCCCCCATCTTCCCGCCGCCGATTACACCGACCTGTTTTCCCTCCATCATAGCCGTCCTCCTTGCCATCCTCTCTGATCGCCCCGGCCGTTCACGGGATCAACGCCCCTTCTTTACCCCAAAGGGGCCTTCTGATTCAACGCAAATCCACCCCTCCCTCAGCCGGGGCAGCCCGAAGGTCCGCCCAAAAACCGATCATGCCGCGGTTTTTATTCAATCTTTCATTGCACAACCTGGCCCGGTTGTGGTAGGCATGATAACCATGCAAGGGGGGGGACGGCATGATTCATCTTCAGGAAATCGACGGGCGGAGGGCCGCCTGCTGGGTCAACAACGGGAGCTTCCTTCCTGAACGCAGGACGCTGGTCTTCATCCATAGTTCCGGCTTCGACCACACCAACTGGATCCACCAGTACACCCCCCTGAAGAACCTTTTCAACATCGCGGCCCTCGATCTGCCCGGTCACGGCCGCTCCGAAGGCCCGGGGGAGCAGGAGTTGCCGGCCTACGTTTGCTGGGTCAGGAAGGCCCTCGACGGGCTCGGAATCGAAAGGCCCGTGATGATCGGCCACTCCCTGGGAGCGGCCATCTGCCTTAGTTTCGCCATCCTCTACGGAGACAGGTGCACCGCCCTTGTCCCCGTAGGAGGCGGCTTGAAGATGCCCGTCAATCCGCTGATCCTCGAGGGGCTCCGGCAGGACCCCGCCGCGGTCATCGGTCTGGCTGCAAAATTCTCCGTCGCCAAGGCGAACCGGGAGAGGCTCTCGGGCCTCCTGAGGGAAAGCCTCGCCGGGGTGGATCCCGCGGTCCTCTATGGGGACTTCCTGGCCTGCAGCAGCCTGGACGTCAAATTGACCGCTGCAGAGATCAGGGTCCCGACCCTCGTCGTCTGTGGAATCGACGACAAGATGACGCCGCCGGCCCTTTCGGAGGGACTCCGGGACCGCATCGGCGGGTCGAGGCTCGCCCTGATCGAGGGGGCGGGACACTTTGTCATGCTCGAACAACCGGAGGCCTTCAACACTGTTCTGACAGACTTTCTGGATTCACTGCCCCGGTAAGGCCTCGGAGCCAAACTCCCCGGAAAACGCCCGGATAGGTCCCCGGACGGCCCCAGGGAATGAAAGTAAGGAGAGGATTTTAATCGCATGTTCGTACTGGCCAACTTCATCGTCGCCGTCGCCAAGATCATCGACGCTCTGCTGACCCTCTACATGTGGATCATCATCATCCGGGCGGTCCTGTCCTGGGTGAATCCGGATCCCTACAACCCCATCGTCCGTTTTCTCTACCAGATCACCGAACCGGTCTTGGGGCTGGTCAGGCGCTGGATCCCCTTAAGGGGGATGGGAATCGACTTCTCGCCGATCATCGTCCTTTTGGCCATCATCTTTCTCCAGAGCTTCCTGGTTCCGAGCCTGATCGAACTTTCACACACCTTCCGGTGACCGGGATGGACCCAGCCAATCCGATAACCGTGCGTCGGACCGGCGACGGGATCGTTTTTCCCGTCCGGGTTGTTCCGCGGGCGTCGCATCCGGGTTTCGCAGGCGTCCAGGACGGCGCCCTGAAGCTCCGGATCGCCGCCCCCCCTCTGGAGGGGAGGGCCAACGAGGAGTGCATCCGCCTGATCGCCGGACTTCTGGGCGTGAAAAAGTCCCAGGTGACGATCATCGCCGGTCACACGGCCAGGACCAAGACTGTGGCCGTGGCGGGAACCGGGCCCGGGGCGGTCGCCGCGCTGAGCGCAGCAAGTTGAATCCCTCTGTCAGGCCCATGGCCTGCAGATGCCCACGAGGCACGGGAAGGCCCCCTGACACGTGAGCCGGTGCGGCGGCCTTCCCTCTGGAGTCGAATAAAGGAGGATCGGCGATTGTCGAGAGACTTGCATCACGGAAATATCGGATCCCCGAAGCGTAACCGGATCCTGCGGGCCGCCTCACCGGAGGGGTGCTGACGTGGAGGATGTCCAGCCTTCCGAAAATGCGCAAGTCGTCCGGGCGGCCGGAGTCGTAGGGATCGCGACCCTGCTCTCCCGCGTCTTCGGCTTCATCCGGGACATGGTCGTCGCGGGTCTGTTCGGCGCAGGGATCGCCACCGACACCTTCTTCGTCGCCTTCCGGATCCCCAACCTTCTGCGCCGTCTTCTTGCCGAGGGGTCCCTGACGGTCTCCTTCGTCCCCATCTTCACCGAATACCTACGGCATAAGACCCGCGAGGAGGCCCTGGAACTGGCGAACATCACCTTCACGGCCCTTTCGATCCTCCTGGTCGTGGTTTCGCTTCTGGGCGTGCTCTTCTCCCCCCTCATCGTGACGATCATGGCCCCCGGTTTCGTCCGGGTCCCGGCCCAATACGACCTGGCCGTCTTCCTGACCCGCCTGATGTTCCCCTACATCCTGCTCATCTCGCTGGTCGCCCTCTGCATGGGGATCCTCAACTCGCTGAGGCACTTCGCGGCGCCGGCCCTCTCACCGGTCGTCCTGAACATCGCCATGATCCTGGCCGCCCTGACGCTCCGCGGTTGCTTCCGGGAACCTGTCGTTGCCCTGGCCGTGGGCGTCATGGCGGGCGGCATCCTCCAGCTTGCCATGCAGTGGCCCTTCCTGCTCAGGATGGGCGTCCGCCTGAGGCCCGCCTTCGGCTTTTCCCACCCGGGAATGCTGCGGATCGGCAAACTGATGCTCCCGGCGGCCTTCGGGGCGGCGATCTACCAGATCAACATCTTCATCGGGACGATCCTCGCCTCGCTCCTGCCCGCCGGCAGCGTCTCCTACCTCTACTACGCCGACCGGATCGTCGAGCTCCCCCTGGGGGTCTTCGCCATCGCCGTGGGAACGGCAACGCTCCCGAGCTTCGCGGACCAGGTCGCCCTGGGAAGGATGGAGGCCCTGAAAAAGACGATGGCCTTCTCGCTCCGGCTGATCCTGTTCATCACCATCCCCGCGACGATCGCATTGATCGCACTGAGGGTCCCGATCATCTCCGTCCTCTTCCAGCGCGGGGAGTTCGGGACCCAGGCGACGATCCTGACGGCCCAGGCCCTTCTGTACTACGCCGTCGGCCTCTGGGCCTTCTCGGTCATCCGAATCATCGTCGCGGGCTTCTATTCCCTCCAGGACACCCGCTCCCCCATGAAGGCTGCCATCGTCGCCCTGATCGTCAACGCTGCCTTCAGCGTCGCCCTCATGTTTCCCCTGAAGCACGGGGGGCTGGCGCTGGCCACCTCGATCGCCTCGGCGGTGAATGTGGGAATGCTCTGGGTGATCCTGACGCGGCGTATCGGCAGGGTCCTGGACCCGGACTTCTACCGATCCGTCGGGAAGACTGCCCTGGCGGCTCTTGTCATGTGGGGAGCGATCCTCATGATCGATTGGGTCTACCCCTGGCAGCCTTCGGGCCCCTTCAAAGTCAGGTTCGTCCATCTGGCCCTGTGTATCGCCGGCGGCGGAGGGGCCTTCTTCGCGGCGGCCGCGTTCCTCAAGAGCCCGGAGATCGTCACGACCACGGGGGCCCTCAGGCAGCGCCTCGCCGGCCGCAAGAAGGGATGACGATGTCCCGGATCGACACCCGCCGAGGCGGCACCCCGGGAACGGTATTTTCAGACGCGAAGGCCTTGACAACGCCAGAAAAAGGTATATAGAAATACAAATTTCACGGGAATCCACCGCAATGATTAAACCAAGGAGGCGCGCTATGAAACAGTTCAAGTATTTAGTATCGTTAATGATGGTCCTTGCCCTGGCACTGGTTTTCATCGGCTGCTCCAAACCCCCCGAGGCTGAGCAGAAGGCCGCCAAGACCGCCATGGACGCCGCAATCGCGGCCGGTGCCGATAAATACGCGGCGGCGGATCTGGATGCAGCCAAGAAGCTCTGGGACAGCTCGGAAGCCCAGGTGAAGGACAAGAAGTACAAGGAGGCCAAAGAGGGTTACATCGCCGCCAAGGCCGCCTTCGAGAAGGCCGCCGCCGGTGTGGAAGCGGGCAAGAAGGCCGTCACCGACGAGGCGACCGCCGCGATCGCCGCCCTGGAAGAGGCTTGGAAAGCCCTCGAGGCCGATGCCAAGAAGGTCGAGAAGAAGATGAAGGACAAGAAGGCCGAATGGGAAACCGATGCAAAGGCCTTTGCCGACGGCCTGAAGGCCGCCAAGGACGGCTTGGCTGCTGATCCGGGCGCCGCCAAGGCGAAGGCGGGCGAACTGAAGGCCGTCATCGAGAAGTGGGGCGCCGCCTTCAAGGAGATGGCTGCTGCTCCGGCAAAACCGGAACCCAAGAAGAAGTAACCGCCCTTTCCGTTTGTCGTCCGATCAGTGAGGGCGTTCCATCACCCTGATGGAACGCCCTTTTTTATCCCCCCTCCTCCAACCCGTTTATCCTTTCCCGAACATCAGATTCGGGAGCCAGAGGGTGATCTCTGGAAAGATGATGAACAGGGCGATCGTGGCGATCGTGGCGATGAAGAACGAGGAGGATTCCCTGATATACTCCTCGACGGAGCAATCCAGCATCGTACAGCCCGCATACATCGCCGATCCGACCGGCGGAGTCATGTTCCCCATGGTGATCGTCAGGACGAAGATCAATCCGAAATGCACGGGATCGAACCCCACCTCGGTGGCGATCGGCAGCAGGATCGGCGTCAGCATCAGGATCAGGACGGAACCGTCCACGACCATCCCGGCCAGTGTCAGAAAGACCACGATGATGGCAATCAGGATGTAGGGATTGCTGCCGCTGATGCCCAGGAGGAAATCCGCCGCGACCTCCGGGATCCTCTCCCAGACG
This sequence comes from Deltaproteobacteria bacterium, assembly GCA_021372415.1. GTDB lineage: Bacteria > Desulfobacterota > Syntrophia > Syntrophales > UBA5619 > JAKAFS01. Next base: position 2,732 of record JAJFUM010000093.1, on the reverse strand, counting down.
ATCCCGTAGCCGAAGATGGCCGACAGGGCGATGATGAACATCACGGCCCCGACATCGAAGGTCGTCGTCTTCATGACGTCCTTCAAGGCTTCCCATGTAAGCTCCCGATGGGCGACCCAGCCCACCAGGACGGCATAGACGACGGCAAAGGCCCCGATCTCCGATGGCGTGAAGATCCCCAGGCGCAGCCCGAAGAGGAGGGCGAAGGGAAAGATAATAGCCCAGATGCTGTGGATCACGGCCTTGGCCACCTCGGGCAACGTGGGCAGTCCTTTCCTCGCCGGCTCGAATCCCTTCCGCCTGGAATCGACCGAGACGGCGACCATGTAGATGATCGTCAGGACGATCCCCGGCACCAGGCCTCCGGCGAATAGACGCCCGATCGAAACCTGGCCCAGGGTCCCGTAGAGGATGAAGCCGATTCCCGGGGGGATGATCGGCGTGATCAGGGACGTCCAGACATTGACCGAACAGGTATAGCCCTTCGAGTACCCCCGTTTGATCATCTCGGGGCCCAGCATCCGGGTCTCCATGGCGGCATCGGCGATGCAGGATCCGGAAACCCCGCCGATCATGGTGGAGAGGATGACGTTCACCTGGGCCAGAGAACCCCGCATGTGCCCGACCAGGACATTCGCCAAGTCCAACAGCCGGCACGTAATCCCCGAACCGTTCAGCAGATTCCCGGCGAAGATGAAAAGCGGCACGGCCAAGAGCGCGAAATTCTGGGTCTGCGAAACGGCCAACTGGATGGGGATCGTGAAAGGCAGGTTCAGGTTCTGGATAAAGAAAAGCGCCCCGGAGATGCCGATGGCGAAAGCCACGGGCATCCCAATCACCAAAAACAGGATGAATGCGCAAAAAACCAGCAGCATCTTCAGCCCTCCAAAACGCAGGACGGGATCTTCTCGTCAGAGGCAGGACCCGTCACTTCCCCTTTGAGTGCCTTTCTGATCTTGATGATCGTCGAGATCAGGAGCAGGAATCCGCCAATCGGCAGGCTGGCGGTCACCCAGGAGTAGCTGATCGCCGGAATTCCCTGGAAGGCTCTCTCCCGGCTGACATAGGTGATCCAGATCCCCGCCACGACGACATAGGCCAGAAACACGACCAGGATGACATAGTTCGTCATCCGGCAGTACCACCGGCCCTTTAATGGAAGGTAGTTCACGAACATATCAACGGACATCAGCTTGTCGTTGCGCCAGGCGATGTCGGCGCTGAAAAAACAGGCCCAGGCGAAAAAGCACGTCGCCATGTCGATGGCCCAGTTGATCGGATAACCCGCCACCCGGGCGATGCAGGCCGCGAAGATCAGGATGACCATCGCCACCAGCAGGGTCCAGGTCAAAACCGTCTCGGTACGGCAGATATAATCGTAGAGCGTCTTCATCTCTTGCCCCTCGTCAAACCGAAATACGGTAAAGCGATCGGTCCGGCAGAGACCGTCGACGGCCCGGCCTCCCCAAAACGGTACAGACCGGGCCGTCGATTGTCCCCTTACTATCCGGGACCTTACTTAAGTCCCGCTTCCTTGTATACCTCGGCCTTGGCATCCATAATCTTCAGGACCTCGTAAGCCTTCTCTCCTGCCTTCTTGAAGGCCGGGATGTCGCAATCCTCGATCGCCACCATTCCCTTGGCGATCAGCTGCTTCTTGACCTCCTTCTCAGAGGCGAAGATCTTCTTGGAGGTCTCCAGGCCTGCCTTGTCGCACTCCTCGACAAGGACCTTCTGGTAATTGGCCGGCAGGCTGTTGAAGAACTTGGCGCTGATGACCTCGAAGTTGATCAGCATGATGTGCGCCGTCTCGTTGGCGTACTTGAGGACTTCGTAAAAACGACCGGCGGGGATGTTGTTGTAGACGAGTTCCACGCCGTCGATCGCCTTCTGCTGAAGAGCCGGATACATCTCTCCGAAGGGAAGGGCGACCGGCGTGGCGCCGAGGGCGCGGATCGATTCCTGCCAGATCGGTGCAGGAGGCGTGCGGATGCGCATGCCCTTCAAGTCCTCGGGTTTCCTGATCGGTTTGTTGGTGAAGAAATGGCGGTATCCCTGGACCCAGGTGAAGGAGACGACCTTCAGGCCATACTTGCTGGCCAACTCGTCGATCCAGCCCTTGACCGTCGGGGTATTCTTGACCTTGAGCACCTCTTCCAGGGTGTTGGCGAAATAGGGGCCGTTCATAATGGCGATACCGGGGATATAGTTCCCCATCCGGGCCGAGTCGGTGTTCTGGCCCACGTTGGCCCCCTGCCGGATCTGTTCGATGATGTCCTCTTCAACTCCAAGCTGGGCGCTGTGGAAGACCTCGATCTTGAGGCCGCCCTTGGTCTTCTGATCGACGGCCTTGGCCCATTCGTTGAATCCCTGGTGGTAAGGTTCCTTCGCACCTAAAACATGGTTGAATTTCAGAACGAACTTCTGCTGCCCGAAGGCCGGGAGCGTGAACACCAGGGGTAATGCAAGGGAAACGACCAATAGGACAAAAAATTTCTTAGCGTCTTTCATACACCCTCCTTCCTCGGTGAGCCGCCCCGCTTCCCGCGCGGGGCATCTTGAACAATAAGACAGGGGAATCGCATCCCCCTCTTCCGCCCATGCTACGCAGGAACCTCGGCTCAAGCGCCGTATCCCGCCGGCGGATGATGCAAGCCCTCTTCCTACTATTCGAGAAATGCCTTTACACCCCCCCTTTCCCCCTGCTTGTCTCAAGCCTTCGGAGAGGATCG
>JAJFUM010000085.1 GCA_021372415.1 Deltaproteobacteria bacterium | reverse complement strand
CCGGGTTGTGACGGGATTCACCGAAGAGGCGATGGGGCTGCTGAGGAACTACGCCTGGCCCGGGAACGTCCGCGAGCTTCGGAACGTCATCGAAAGGGCCGTCATCCTCTGCAAAGGGGAGCGGATCGACGTGCACCACCTGCCGGAGAACCTGCACGCCGCCGGCCGGCAGATCCGGCTGGGAGACCCCCTGAGCCTGGAGCGGATCGAGGAGGAGCATATCCGGCGGGTCCTAGCCGACGCCCGCTCTCTGCAGGAGGCGGCCGACATCCTGGGCATCGACCAGGCCACGCTCTGGCGCCGCCGCAAGCAGTACGGCATCTGAGGCAGGCTTCCCCCATCCCGAAATCCTTGCATTCTGCAAACCGCCCCGGAGCCGCTCTTGCGGACTGCAAGAAGCCCCTCCGATTCTGAAAACAGATAAGCCATCCAAATCAATAAGATGCGAATATTCCCGGCCGGCATGGTCCTTGCTCGGCATCATCGCAGATGGATGAACGACAGGGTTGCGCTTCACAAAGACCCTTTCCGATCCATGGCACGATGATTCCGGACACGGCCCGCTTTGGGTCGGGGACTGAGAAAGGAATGGATCATGTGGGAAACAACCGTGGGACTGGTGGGGATGATCCTGATCCTCTACCTCTTGGCGGCCATAATGCGGCCTGATAAGTTTTGAGGGACAGACGATGAACGACTCCTATGGATGGATGCAACTGGCTCTCTTCACCGGCCTGTTGTTCCTGCTGACCAAGCCGGTGGGGATCTACCTGACGGCGATCCTGGACCCTACGGCCAAGACCCTGCTCGATCCGGCGGTCAAGCCGTTGGAGCGGCTCCTCTACCGCCTGCTGGCCGTTGATCCCGGCAGGGAACAGGACTGGCTCTCCTATGGCACCTCCCTGCTCCTCTTCAGCCTGACGGGATTGGTCTTCACCTACGCCATCCTGCGTCTCCAGCATCTGCTGCCGCTCAATCCCCAGGGGTTCGGGCCGCTGAGCCGTGACCTGGCCTTCAACACGGCGATCAGCTTCGCCACGAACACGAACTGGCAAAGCTACAGCGGAGAGGCGACCCTGTCCTATTTTTCACAGATGGTGGGCCTCGCTTTCCACAATTTCGCCTCCGCCGCAACGGGGATCGCCGTCGCGGCGGCCCTTACCCGGGGAATCGCCCGGCGGACGTCCGCCACGATCGGGAACTTCTGGACAGACCTGGTCCGGGTGAACCTTTACCTGCTTCTGCCCCTTTGTCTGGCCTACGCCATTTTCCTCCTTTCCCAGGGGGCTATCCAGAACTTCAAGCCCTACGAGACGGTCCGGCTGGTCGAATCATCTCCGGTCCAATCGCCTCAACAGGGCTCCACTGGCGGATTCGAGTCGGCTGCCGAGGGCCGGCCCACGCCGGCCGGGAAAAGGACGGAGACCCAGGTCATCGCCCAGGGGCCCTTGGCCTCCCAGGCGGCGATCAAGATGCTGGGAACCAACGGCGGCGGCTTCATGAACGCCAACGCTGCCCATCCTTATGAAAATCCCACGCCCTTGTCCAATTTCATCCAGATCCTCTCCATCTTCCTCATCCCCTCCGGGCTCACCTGGTACTACGGACGAACGGTCGGAAACCGTCGCCACGGCTGGACCGTCTGGGGCGCCATGACCCTCTTTTTCCTGGTAGGGGTCCTGATCTTGTGGCAGGCCGAAGCGGCGGGGAATCCCCGCCTGACGGCACTGGGTCTCGATCCGGCGGGAGGAAACATGGAGGGCAAGGAGGTCCGTTTCGGGGTCTTCGCCTCGGCCCTGTTCGCCGCGGTGACTACCGACGCCTCCTGCGGGGCGGTCAACGCCATGCACGATTCCTTCACTCCCCTGGGTGGGCTGATCCCCCTTATTAACATCCAGTTGGGTGAAGTCGTCTTCGGGGGTGTCGGCGCGGGGCTTTACGGGATGCTGGTCTTCGTGATTCTGACCGTCTTTCTCGCGGGACTGATGGTGGGACGTACCCCGGAATACCTGGGCAAAAAGATCGAGGCCTACGATATCAAGGTCAGCGCTCTGGCCGTCCTGGTCCCCTCCATCGCCATTCTGGGGTTGGGGGCATGGGCCGCCATCAGCGCCTGGGGGACGGCGGCGCTCGGCAATGCCGGTCCCCACGGCCTCTCGGAGGTCCTCTATGCCTACTCGTCTGCGGCGGGAAATAACGGGAGCGCCTTTGCGGGCCTCAACGCCAACTCCCCCTGGATAAACATGACGCTGGCCCTGGCCATGCTCGTGGGGCGTTTTCTTGTGATCATTCTCGTCCTCGCGCTGGCGGGAAGCTTGGCGCGGAAGAAACAGGCGCCGCCCCATGCCGGGACCTTCCCAGTTTCCGGCCCGACCTTCCTGGTCCTTTTGGCCGGGACCATCCTGATCGTCGGGGCGCTGACCTTCATGCCGGCCCTGGCCCTGGGGCCCATCCTGGAGCATTTCCTCATGACGGCCTCGGGAACCCTGTACTGATTTGGAAGGGGAGGGACGATTCCATGCCCGCTGATAACCGCTCAATTTTCGACCGCCGGATCGTTACCCGGGCCGCCGCGGCGTCATTCGCAAAGCTCGACCCCCGCGTCATGGTCAGGAACCCCGTCATGTTCGTCACGGAGATCGGCGCGCTCGTCACCACCGCGGGCCTCTTCCTCGGGAACCCGGGGGAGTCGCTCGGCTTCAGCCTGCAGGTGGCTGCCTGGCTCTGGTTCACGGTCCTGTTTGCAAACTTTGCCGAGGCCGTGGCGGAAGGACGGGGAAAGGCCCAGGCAGACGCCCTCCGCAAGTCGCGGACGCGGACCGTGGGCAACCGGCTGCTGGCCGACGGGACCGCGGAACGGGTCCCTGCGGAGATGCTGCGCAAAGGCGATGTGGTCCTTGTGGCAGCCGGAGAGATTATCCCCGCCGACGGCGACATCATCGAGGGAGTGGCCACGGTGGACGAATCGGCGATCACCGGCGAGTCTGCCCCGGTGATCCGGGAGGCCGGAGGAGATCGGAGCGCCGTGACGGGAGGGACCCGGGTTCTCTCGGACATGATCCGGGTGGTGATCACCGCCAACCCGGGTGAGAGTTTTATGGACCGGATGATCGCGCTGGTGGAAGGGGCTCGGCGTCAGAAGACCCCCAACGAGATCGCCCTGACCATTCTCCTGGCGGCCTTGACGCTCGTTTTCCTGGTCGTGATCCTCAGCCTGAAGCTCTTCGGCCTTTCGCTGGGCGTCACCCTGTCCGTCACGGTCCTTGTGGCGCTGCTGGTCTGCCTGATCCCCACGACGATCGGCGGTCTGCTGAGCGCGATCGGCATCGCGGGAATCGACCGCCTGGTCCGGAAAAACGTCATGGCCATGAGCGGCAGGGCTGTCGAGGCGGCTGGCGACGTGGATGTCCTCCTGCTGGACAAGACCGGGACGATCACGCTCGGCAGCCGTCAGGCGGCGGAATTCATCCCCGCCCCGGGGGTCAGCGCCCAAGAACTGGCGGACGCGGCCCAGCTCTCGTCCCTCGCCGACGAAACGCCGGAGGGCCGGAGCATCGTCGTCCTGGCCAAGCGGTACGGACTCCGTGGGCGCTCCATCCAAGAGATGCCCGGCGCACAGTTCCTTGCCTTTTCCGCCCACACGCGCATGAGCGGCGTCGATTTCGAAACGCGCCGGATCCGCAAGGGCGCCCCTACCGCCATCCGGCAGTTCGTCGGTCGCGACTTCCCGGGGGAAGTCCATGACGCCATCGATCGCGTCTCCGGCTCCGGCGGCACGGCCCTCGTGGTGGCTGATGAGGGACGCGTCCTCGGGGTGGTCCACCTGAAGGACATCGTCAAGGGTGGGCTGAGGGATCGTTTCGAACGGTTCCATGCCATGGGGATCCGGACGGTCATGATCACCGGCGACAATCCCGTTACTGCCGCGGCCATCGCCCGGGAGGCCGGTCTGGACGACTATCTTGCCGAAGCAAGGCCCGAGGACAAGCTCGCCTTGATCCGGAAGGAACAGGCTGCCGGACACCTGGTCGCGATGACCGGTGACGGCACCAACGACGCCCCGGCCCTGGCCCAGGCTGACGTGGGAGTGGCGATGAACACGGGGACCCAGGCGGCCAAGGAGGCGGGCAACATGGTGGACCTGGACTCCAATCCGACGAAACTCATCGAGATCGTGGAGATCGGCAAACAGATGCTGATGACGCGGGGGGCGCTGACCACTTTCAGCATCGCCAACGATGCAGCCAAATATTTCGCGATCATACCGGCCATGCTGATCGGCGCCTTTCCGGTCATCGCCCCGCTCAACATCATGGCCCTGCACTCGCCGGAGAGTGCGATTCTCTCGGCGGTCATCTTCAACGCCCTGATCATCGTGGTCCTGATCCCCCTGGCGCTCAGGGGGGTGACGTTCAGGCCGCTCGGGGCGGTGGCCCTGCTGCGGCGGAATATCCTGATCTACGGCCTGGGAGGGATCGTCGCACCCTTCGCGGGGATCAAGCTGATCGACCTGTTGGTTTCCGCCCTGGGGCTGGCGCCATGATGGGTGTTGTATCTGAAGAGGAATTGGTGCAATGATGCACTTGAGAAGCGAGGATCGGTTCCGATGAAGACCTTGGTCATGCAAGCGCGGATCTCCCTGACGGCGGTCCTGGGCCTGGCCCTCCTGACCTGCGGGGTCTACCCCCTGCTGGTCTGGGTTGCCGGCCAGACGTTGTTTCCCATCCAGGCCGCAGGATCCCTTGTCCGCGCCGGTGAAACGGTGGTTGGTTCGGCGCTGATCGCCCAGGGATTTTCCGGGCCGGCCTATTTCCATCCCCGCCCCTCCGCAGCCGGAAAGGGCTACGATGCCGCCTCTTCCGGGGGCAGCAACCTGGGCCCGCTGTCCAGCGGTCTGACTGAACAGGTGCGCGGACGCATTGCCGCCTACCGGGCTGAAAATGGCCTGGCCACTGACGGGGCCGTTCCTGCCGATGCCGTCACGGCCTCGGCCAGCGGGCTGGATCCCCATATCAGCGTGCCGAACGCCCTGATCCAGGTCCGGCGCGTCGCCCGGGCCCGGGGGATGGACCAGGCGGCCCTGCGGGCGATGATTGCCGCCCATACGGAGGCCCGCAGCCTGGAGGTGATGGGAACGCCTCGAGTGAATGTCTTGATGCTGAACCTTGCTCTGGACCAAAAGGGGAGACCGAAATGAACGACAGCCGGGCCGACGCTTTTCTCCAGATGATCCGCCGCTCCAGGCGGGGAAAGCTTAAGGTCTACCTCGGGTACGCCGCAGGGGTCGGTAAAACCTGGCAGATGCTCGAGGAGGGGCAGCGTCTCAAGAGGGGCGGCATCGATGTGGTGATCGGGCTTCTGGAGACACACGGGCGGGCCGACACGGCCAGATTGGCCGAAGGCCTCGATGTAGTCCCCCGCAGGAGTCAGCTTTACCGGGGCATCGCTCTGGAGGAAATGGACCTGGACGCCCTCCTGCGACGCAAGCCCCAGGTCGCCCTTGTGGACGAATTGGCCCATACCAATGTTCCCGGGAGCCGCAACGCCAAACGGTTCGAGGATGTCCAGGACCTGATGTCGGCGGGAATTCATGTCATTACGACGATGAACGTCCAGCATTTGGAGAGCCTCTACGACACCGTGGAGAGATCCACCGGGGTGAAGGTGCGGGAGCGCCTCCCCGACAGCGTTCTGTCCGAAGCGGATCAGATCGTCAACGTAGATCTTACCCCGGAGGACCTGCAGACCCGTCTGCAGGATGGGAAGGTCTATCCTGCAGAAAGAATCAACACCGCCCTGTCGAACTTCTTCCAGACCCCGCATCTGGAAGATCTCCGGGAGTTGGCCCTCCGGGAGATGGCCGCCCAGATCGATCTGCGCAGGCACGATATCCCGGAGGAGACGGGGAGCATCACACCGGACCAGGTCATGGTCTGCCTGAGCTCCCGGGGGCCCAACAGCGAAAAACTCCTGCGGTACGCTTCGCGGCTTGCCGGGAAACTGAACCGCAACTGGTATGCCGTCTACGTCCAGACGCCCGCAGAGGAGGCCACGGTGATCGACAGCCGTACCCAGCGGTTGCTTTCCGGGACGCTGACCCTGGCCAAGCAGCTCGGTGCGATGGTCTTCACGTTCAAGGGGGAGGACGTCGTCGCCACCATCCTGCGGTTTGCCCATGAGTACCGGGTCGGCCATATTGTTCTGGGGAGCCCCGCACCCCTTTCCCTCTGGGGGAGGATCACGGGCCGCCGGACCATCCCGGAGAGGCTGGTCGAGGAGACCCGGGGGATGACCGTCGTCGTCCTGGATACCCGTTTGCATGAAGTGATTCCCAGGCCCATGGCCGTGGAAGCGGTCCCTCCGCCGCCGGTTGAAATGTCCCCGCACACCGAGTCGGGGTCTTTGGGATCACTCCTCGAGGAAGGAGGAATTATTCTCTGGAAGGAACCGGTCGACCAGAACACGGCTCTGGAAAGACTCGTCCGGGCGGCCTGCCCGGACGACCGGACTGAAGAAGCCCTGCGGCTGGTACGGGATCGGGAGGCACAGGGAAGCACTTTCTTCAACGAGGGAGTGGCTTTTCCCCATGCCCGGATGGCAGGCCTGACGAAACCGATGGTTGCCCTGGGACTGACCCGGGGCGGCATTCCCGATGTTGCCGTGGACAGGCCGGTGGAATACGTCTTTCTGAGTCTCACGCCCCGGGAATATCCGGAGATCCAGGTGCAACTACTGGCCCTGGCGGCGCGCACCTTTCAGAACCGGCAACTCTGCCGTTCCTTGCGGGAAGCGGGCGAGGCCCGCGAAGTCCTGCTGGCTCTGAGGCACTGGGAGGAATCCTCTCCGCCCCCGAGGCCGCATCCCGCCCCGTGAGCCTATGGAAGAAAACCGCTTCCCTCCTGCCCTGAAAAACCTTGCATTCTGCAACCCGCCCGGATGGCACCCTTGCGAACCGCAAGGCCGCATCGAATCTCTGAAAGTAAAAAACAAGTGCAATCAATGAGATAGTCATCAATTCCCCCGGCACATTCCTTGCTCATAGGATCCGCGGGAGGTTCGATGCCATGGTCGGACTGCGTCAAAAATTGTCTATGGGGTTCGGAGGGCTGTTGTTGCTGACCCTGATCATCGGCGGCCAGAGCATCTTCAAGTTCTGGGAGCTCGGGCAGTCCATCGACGTGATCCTGCGCGAGAACTATCGCAGCGTCGCCGCCTGCCAGGAGATGAAGGAGGCCCTGGAGCGAATGGACAGCGGCATCCTCTTTGTGCTTCTAGGGTATCGCGGGGAAGGGGAGGCCCTGATCCGCGCGAACGATCAGCGGTTCGAGAAGGCCCTCCTGTTCGAGCTGGGCAATATCACCCTCCCGGGCGAAGGGGAAAGGGCCTCAGCCCTTAAAGCCCTCTTCCCCCGTTATCGGGCAGCCCTCCACAAGGTCATGGATCCGTCCACGGCCCTTAAAACCCGCCTGGACCGTTTCATCGGGGAGGTGCAGCCGCTCTTCCTGCAGATGAAGGACACCGCCGACGAGATCCTGAAGATGAACCAGGACAACATGAACGAGGCCAAGGAGAGGGCCAGAGGAAAGGCCGCCTCCGCCACGCAGCGGATGGCCCTGTTTCTGCTGGTCGGCTTCCTGATCGCCGTGGCTTACATAGAACTCACGGGCCGCTGGATCCTGCGTCCGATCGAGCGCCTCATCCGTTCGGCCGAAGAGATCCAGAGCGGCAACCTGGACCTTGTCGTGCATTCCGACTCCCGCGATGAGATCGGGCGGCTCTCCCAGGCGTTCAACGATATGGCCGCCAGCCTTCGCGAGTTCCGCCGCAGGGAACAGGTGAAGTTGAACCGGACGGAACAGGCGACGCAGGAAACCCTGGACACTCTCTCCGAGGCCGTGGCCGTCGTCGATCCGGACGGGAAGGTCCAACTCTCGACGGACGTCGCCAAGAGACTCTTCGGCATCCAGGTGGGGAACCATCTCCAGGACCTGCCCTTCGACGGTCTGCCCGATCTGTTCCAGGAGGTGATCCAGTCCGGTTTCCCCGTGAAATCGGATCGCAAGCAGAGGATCTTCCAACGGTTCATCAACGGTCAGGAACGGTTTTTCTCTTTCGACGCCACACCCATCCGGA
>JAJFUM010000079.1 GCA_021372415.1 Deltaproteobacteria bacterium | reverse complement strand
TGCCAGGGCGCCGGGGTGGTGTCCACCGTGCCCTTTTCGATCGGCAACTTTTCGTCCTTGGACCAGCCGATCCAGGAATCGTCGTAGTTATGGAGTTTTTCCACCGGCCAGCCCAGGGCGTAGAGTGTGAAGAGGAGCTGGGTCGAGCGGACGCCCGACTGGCAATGGGCGTACTGCTGCTTGTTCATGTCGAACCCCTTGGCGTCCAGAAATTTCTTCGCCTCGACTGCCGTCACCCACTCGGCCTCGTTGTCCTTCATCTTCAGAGCGGGCCAGTCGGCCTGGACGGACCAGGGGATCCGTCCGGCCCGGTAGGCGCCCTTCAACATGTCATCGCCGCAGACCTCCTTGTCGCCGCGGACATCCCAAAGCTGGGCGTTGGCGTTGTCCTTCAGGCCGGCGACCTCGGGCGTCGTCGCGCGAAAGGCCGGATAGGCCACCTTGGCGACCCAGGTCCCGGTCCTGGCGGCCTTGCCGGGGGTCAGAAGGTCTGTCCCGTAGCCGGCCTTGGTCCAGGCCTTGATGCCGCCGTCGAGGATCCGGACATCGGTCTTGCCGTAGTAGTAGAAAGCCCACCAGACACGCGTCGCGTCGTACTTGTGGTCGTACAGGACGACCTTGGAGTCGGCATTGACGCCGGCCTCCTGCATCACCTTGGTGAATCCGGCCGCGTCGATGAGGTTGCCGGTCACGCCGCCCTGGGTCTCCGCGGGGGCCTCATAGTCGGGCCGCCAGATGTTGATGGACCCGGGGATATGACCGGAGAAATACTCCGTCTTGCCGGCAACCGCGATGACCACGAGCTTCGGGTCCTTGGCCTGAATCAGTTGGTTGAGCTCCTGGGCCGTGATGAACGCCTCCCCCCGTGCGTAACCCTTGTATTTCTCGGCTGCCTGAGCAGCCGTCAGCCAGAGAAAGCAGACCGATAGGGCCAACGACAGACAAATCAAACGTTTTGTTTTCATTTTTCCTCCTTATTGAGAATCAATCTTACGCATTGATCTCGGGAGGGCAATCCCGCGAACGCCCTCCACCCGTTGCTTATCCACTATCCATCGTTACGGATAACCCCTTTGCACCGTTATTGTCGGCCCCTTTCCCTTGCCGTAAATGGGCTCTGAAGCTCGCCGGGAGGTAAAAGCAGCCTTTCTGACGCAAAAAGTATCCTAAGATAAAATATAGCCATTGGGTCCCGGATCGTCAAGCCGTTGAATATCAAATCGTTTGAACCTATAGGGGGTCGGTTTCGAAACCGCGCTTTGGTCATAATCATGCCGATGGCTGGTGGAAAGGCAAGGTGAGATGTCTATAACTGTATTGACAGGTATGTCTGAGCCTCGTATGATATTCCAGTTATCTCCCATCGATACGGCAATGGTGACCGGTACTCGAATTGAACGGTCATGATTCATGAAGGAAATCGAAGACAACCAGCATCGGCAATGGGAATCGGTCTTCGCCGAGGAGCCTGATCTCTACGGTACCGAGGCCAGCGGGCCTGCCCGAAACGCCGCCTCCCTCTTCGCAGGGGCCAGGGCGGTCCGCATCCTTGAACTGGGCGGCGGCCAGGGGAGGGACACCCTCTATCTTGCCCGACAGGGATTTTCGGTCACCGTCCTGGACTATTCGGAAAGAGGGATTACCGCCATCAGGGAAAAGGCAAAGGGGCTCCCCGGACCGGTGACGGCCCTGCACCACGATGTCCGCCGTCCCCTGCCTTTCGCGGATGGTTCTTTCGACGGATGCTTCTCCCACATGCTCTACTGCATGGCCCTGACGACGGCGGAATTGGCCGAGCTGTCGCGGGAAGTGCGGAGGGTCCTGAGGACGGGCGGATACCAGCTCTTCACGGTCCGCAACACGGACGATCCTCACTACGGCCTGGGCATTCACCGCGGCGAGGAGATCTACGAAACAGGCGGATTCGCCGTCCATTTCTTCAGTCGGGCAAAGGTCGTCCAACTGGCGGAAGGATTCGATATCCTGGGGATCGATGAAGTCGAGGAGGGAGAACTCCCCCGAAAGCTCTTCCAGGTTACGCTTCGTAAGGCCTGAAAAAGGCTGCGGCTCTCTGCCGGCTTCAAGACCGGATGCAATCCCGCCGAGAGTCCGCGGGGACGAGGTTGACAGAGCCGGTTGCTGTGCATAAGTTATGTTGCCGAAAAATCGGCTTGATGATCACCGATCGGGGCCGTCCGGCCCTGACGGTCACACTGAAAAAATGAAAAGGACCGACATGGACACACATCAGACATCCACGGACATCTTGGAGAAGATGAAAGAGATCGCCGACGGCTGTATGGGCGAGGACGCGGCCTACTGCGTGGCCACCTGCCCGATGCACACCGACGCAAAAGGCTATGTGGGGCTGATCGACGAAGGCAAATACGAGGAGGCCCTCAAAAAGGTCCGGGAGACCCTCTTCCTGCCCTCCACGCTGGGGAGGATCTGTGCCCACCCCTGCGAGGACAAGTGCAAACGCGGCGAGATGAAGAACCCCCTTTCCATCGCCGCCCTCAAACGGTTCGTGGCGGACCGCTGTGACGACGAGGCTCTCTGGGACCTCACCGTGGCCCCTGAAAAGGCCCAGCGGATCGCCGTCGTCGGGGCCGGTCCCGCCGGGGCCCAGGCGGCTCTGGACCTGCGCCGGAAGGGCTACCGGGTCACCGTCTTCGATCGCCTCGGCAAACTCGGGGGGATGCTGCGGGTCGGGATTCCCGAATACCGGCTCCCGCGGGCGATCATCGACAGGGAATATGCCCTGCTGGAGAAAATCGGCGTCGAGTTCAAACTCGGCGTGGAGATCGGCCGGGACGTCCCCTTCGAGAAACTCCGGGCCGATTACGATGCCGTGATCATCGCCATCGGCCTGCACAAGAGCATCATCCTGCCCATCCCGGGCAAGGACCTGGAGGGGGTCCTCAATGCGGTCGACTTCCTCAGGGAGGTGAGTCTGGGCGGAGCCCCCAAACTCGGCAGGAAGGTCGTTGTCATCGGGGGGGGCAACGTGGCGATCGACGTGGCCCGGACGGCGCGGCGCCTCGGCGCCGCGGACGTCCATATGGTCTGCCTCGAATGCCCCGAAGAGATGCCCGCCCACAGATGGGAGATCGAGGAGGCCCTGGAAGAGGGGATCACTTTCCACACCAGCCGCGGACCGGTCGAGATCTACGGCGAAGGGGGAAGGGTTTCCGGATTCAGGACCCGGCGCTGTACGTCAGTCTTCGACGAGGCGGGGAAGTTCTGCCCCCTCTACGACGACAGCGACCAGACGACAATCTCCGGGGTGGACAACGTCATCTTCGCCATCGGCCAGACCGTCGACGGGGCCGGCATCCCCGAGCCGCTGGTCAAACGGCAGGGCGGGGGGCGGTTCGCCGTGGACCCCGTCACTCTCCAGACCAACATCGCGAAGGTCTTCGCCTGCGGGGATGCCACTGGCCGCTCGGTGATTGCCGTCGCGGCCATGGCCGAGGGCCGTAAGGCCGCCGAGTCCGTCGACCGCCACCTGACCGGGAAGGACCTCTACACGGGCAGGGAACACGAGGGGCCTTACGAGACAAAGCTGGAGACCAAAATCGACCCCGAGGAGCCCAACCTCCCGCGGGTGAGGACCAACATCCTTCCTCCTGCCGAGCGGGTTCTCTCCTTCGTTGAGGCCGACCGCGGATTCGACGAGGCCCAGGCCCGCCAGGAGGCCTCCCGGTGCTTCCAGTGCGAGTGCAAGCTCTGTATGGCCGAGTGCGAGATGCTGAACGACTTCACCACCTGCCCCGGCGAGCTCTTCCGGGGGATCGTGGCCGACGGGGGAAAAGTCGATCCGCTCGTCCCCTTCTCCTGCAACATGTGCAAGCAGTGCACCCTGGTCTGCCCCAAAGAATTCATGATGATGGACCGGTTCATGGACCTGCGCGTCAAGATCGTTGGGGAGAACAAGGGCAAATCTCCCCTCAAGGGGCACAGGGCCATCGACATGCACCAGGCCCTGGGCTTCTCCAGGCTCTTCAACACGGGCGTCTACGCGCCGGACAAGGGCAAGACCAAGCGGGTCTTCATCCCCGGCTGCAGCCTGCCCTCCTACAATCCGGAGCTGGTGGGGAAGGTCCTGGCCCACCTCCAGGAACGCCTACCCGGGACCGGGGCGATCCTCAAGTGTTGCGGCAAGCCCACCAAGGCCTTGGGACAGGTCGAGGCCTTCAAGGAGCGCTACGCCGAGCTCCAGGCGGAGATCGACCGCCTGGGAGCCGAGGAGATCATCACAGCCTGCCAGTCCTGTTACGTGACGACCAAGGCTTACAGTCCCAACCAGAGGGTCCGCTCCCTCTGGGAGGTCCTGCCGGAAATCGGGCTCCCCGAGGAGGCCAGGGGGATCGGCAAGGGGTCGGATCTCACCATCGCCGTTCACGACTCATGCCCGACCCGCGATGTCGCCCCGATCCACGACGGGATCCGCTGGATCATGGGGGAACTCGGCTACAATGTCGAAGAACCCCCCCATACCCGGGAAAAGACTCGGTGCTGCGGCTTCGGGGGGATGGTCGTCCCGGCCAACCCGGACCTGGCCCTGCGGGTCATGAAGCGGCGGACCGGGGAGGTCGGGTCCGACTTCATGGTGACCTACTGCGCGGCCTGCCGCGAATCCATGGTCCGTGGGGGCAAGAGGGCCGTCCACATCCTGGATCTGGTCTTCGGGGACTGCTGGACCTCGCAGTCGGCCTTCCCGGGCCTCCCGTCCAGCCCGATCAAAGGATGGGCGAACCGCCACAAGGCCAAACGGCTGATCAGAAAGGCCGGAAGATCTTAAAGGGGGGAGGAACATGGCCAACAAGGACAAGAAGGCAAACTGGATCAAATTGATCGTCGCGGTCGCCGTCATCGTCGCAGTCGTTGCCCTGATGAAGTATTTCGGGCTCTTCCGATATGTGAGCATGGAAAACATCATGAATCTCAAGGCCTGGATCGACGGCCTTGGCGCCATCGGCCCCCTGGTCTATATCGTGCTTTTCATCGCGGCCTGCCTCTTCTTCCTGCCGGGACTGCCTATCGCGCTGCTCGGGGGACTGGCCTTTGGCCCGATCCTGGGGACTGTCTGGGCCTCGATCGGCTCCACCCTCGGGGCGACGGCGGCCTTCCTGGTGGCCCGTTACGTGGCCCGGGACATGGTCGAGGGATGGGCGCAGTCCAACCCGGTCTTCAAGAAGATCGACGACGGGGTGGCCGCCCAGGGGTGGCGGATGCTGATGATCACGCGGCTCGTCCCCCTGTTCCCCTTCAACATCCAAAACTACGCTTACGGCCTCACCAAGATCGGATTGCCCACCTATTTCCTGGTCTCTTGGATCTGCATGCTCCCCGGGGCGATCGCCTTCACCTTCATGGGGGGCTCCATCGTAAGCGGCCAGGGGAACCTCGGCAAGACCTTCATGTACCTGGGAATCGGGGCGGTGGTTTTCGTCATCATTTCCCTCATCCCCGGGTGGATCAAGAAACGCTCGAAGCTGGCAGTCCTCGAAGAGGAAAACCCGCCGAAGTGAGACTGTCCGTGCTGCCGACGAGGGAAAACGGCGCATCCGGTCCGTGGCAGCCCGATGCCGGGACTGATTCGGGACACCGGTTCGTCCTTGCCACCGAACCGCGGTGTCGTGCAGCGGGATACACCGAGATGCTCACGCTTCGGGCGATACTCGGCAAAGGGTGAGGGCATGCGGATCGGGAAGAATCGATCGATCACGATCAAGCTCATGGCGGCGGCGGGTCTGGCGGTCCTCTTCGGCGTCCTCTACGGGTTTCTCTCCTGGACCGGACGCCTGGATACCCTCTGTGACTGCGACCGGCTCCATAGCCACATCCTCCAGTGGGGCCTCTTGGGACCGCTCGGCGTCATCGGGCTCATGACCCTGGCCGTGGTGATCAGCCCGATACCGAGCGCGCCGATCGCCCTGGCGTCGGGGCTGGCCTACGGGAAATTCTGGGGGACCGTCTATATCGTGATCGGTGCCGAGATCGGCGCGATCATCGCCTTTTTCATCGCCCGGTCCCTCGGCTACGAGGCGATGCGGAAGCGTTTCGGGGACCGACTGTCCGTGGGCCTGCTCGGCTCCCAGAATGCCATGACGGGCCTGCTCGTCGTGTTGCGCCTGATCCCTTTCATGTCCTTCGACATCGTGAGCTATGCGGCCGGATTGACGCCCCTCAAACCCTGGCGCTTCGCCCTGGCGACGCTGATCGGGGTGATCCCCGTGAGCTTCGCTTTGGCCTATTTCGGAGGCGAACTGACCGGCATCGACTTTCCCGGGGCGGTCCTGGCGGCCGTCCTCCTCGGGGCCGTCACCCTCATCCCGGTCCTGATTGTCGTCATCCGCCGCCGAAGGGAATCCCGAAAGCCAGAGCAGGCGGGCTAGCGCGGATAGCCCCCTGGAGCCCCCTGGACGTGGATTCACCGGTCCGGGGGATCACTCTGAGGGAAAGGCTCAGCGGGACCCGTGGCCCTGATCCGGCTGGAGCATGGCCGACCGGCAGCGCAGAAAACGCATCGTCCGGGAGCGGCTGAAGGCGGTATTCCCGTGCCTGGCCTGCAGCGCCTCCAGGTCCTCCGGCCTGTCGATGTCCCGCCACCTCTGGGCCAGGTGGACGCGGCGCCCCCGGTCCCGGAGGCGGTCCACGGTTTCCTGAAAAACGGTGTCCGTTCCCCAGGGCATTGCCCTGAACAGACCGGGATCGAAGGCGGCGGCACGAAAACCGATCAGGTAGTAGCCGCCGTCGAGGGCAGGGCCCACGACCGCATCGGCCTCCTGCTCCAGAGCCTCGAAGGCCTCTTCGACCGCCTTGGCCGTCAGATCAGGGAAATCGCTCCCGATGAGAATGGCCATCGCGAAGCCCCGTGCGAAACAGGAGCGGAGGGCGCGTTCCATCCTCTCGCCGATGTCCCTCCCCTCCTGGGGGGTGTAGGAGAACCGGACGCCGAACCGCTCGGCGATTTCGCGGCTCCTCCGGGCCGGCGTAAAGAAGATCTCCAGGTGATGGTTTCCCGACGCCAGGGTCGCGATCAGGTCGTCCACGAAGCAGCCATAGAGCTCCGCCGCGAAGGCGTCGCCGTAACGCTTGGCCAGCCGGGTCTTGACCTGCCCCGGCTCGGGATGCCGGATCATCATCGCCAGGCAGCGATCTTGATTCAACGGCGGTTTGAGCCCCATGTGCTCACCCCTTTCAGCGGGAATGGCCTTTCGGCCGTCGGGTCCGTCCCGTTCTGCCGTTGGCGCCGTCTCCTGGGTGAAGAGGGGCGTCATCGGTAAAACCGGGCGAGCCGCTCCGGCGGGACGCCGCACAGATACAGGGTGATCAGGAGCCAGTTCCGCAGGGTCCCGTAGATCATCCCTTCCTGCTCCCAGCGCCGCGCCGAGGTCCGCACCGGCTCGCGCAGGATGACGATCCTCCCGCGGTTCCGTTTGATCCGCCTCATGAGGTCCACATCCTCCATGATGGGGATCTCCCGGAATCCGCCGAGGGCATTGAAATCGGCGGCCCGGATGAAGATTGCCTGATCCCCATAGGGGATCCGCGTCAGACGCGAACGCCAGTTGGCCACCTGTTCGATCACCCGGAAGCCCCGGCGGGGCGAGGCGATACTGAGGTCGAAGGCGCCGCCGACGAAGGCCTCGTTTCCCAGGACCTCGCCGATCCGTTCAAGGGCCGTGGGGGGGAGGGTCGTATCGGCATGGAGAAAGAGCAGGCCTCCGCCCGCCGCGCTCCGGGCCCCCTGGTTGAGTTGCAGACCCCGGCCCTTTCCCGAACGGATTGTCTTGACGGCGGTGTCCCGGATGACTGCGATCGTCTCCCCCTCCGGCCCTCCATCGACCACGATGATCTCTGCGGTCCCGCCGCCGCTCAGGCGGCGAACTCCTTCGATCGCGGCGTTGATGATGCCCTGTTCGCGGTACGCGGGGATGATGACGGAGACCGAACATCCCGGATTCTGCAAGCACCCCTCCCGGGCCGCAACGGTCCCCATGGCCGGAACGACCCATTTGACTGTGAAAAGCGTCAGAAAAGTATTGTCAGGCCGGGAAATGTTGTTTATGCTGTCATAACATGGGGGAATGTCCCGGGCCAACCAATTAATTATACATACAATAGGGGGAGGTCCAATGCAAACCTATTACGACCCGCGGGATCTGGAAGGGTTCGGCGACATCGGCAAAGATGCGCCGGGGCTGTCCGAAAAATTCTTCGAGTACTACGGTGCGGTCTTTGCCGAGGGCGAGTTGAGCGGACGGGACAAGGCCCTCATCGCCCTGGCCGTTGCCCACACCGTCCAGTGCCCCTACTGTATCGACGCCTTCACCAAGGCGTGTCTGGAAAAGGGATCCAACCTCGCCGAGATGACCGAGGCCGTTCATGTGGCCGCAGCCATCCGGGGAGGCGCCGCGCTGGTGCACGGCGTTCAGATGCGGAAGATCGCGGAAAGCATCTCCCTGTGAGTTCGATTCCGCCCAATGCCTGTCGACGTGAGCCAACGGCGGAGCCCGTCCCATCCTTCGACGAGACCCTGGAGCACCGTAGTCTCAGGCTCGTCCGCGCGAAGACACGCACCCTCCAGGTCAACGTGGGATACCTCTGCGACCTTCTCTGCCGCCATTGCCATCTGGAAGCCGGACCGCAGCGCCCTGAGGTGATGTCCGGCGAAACGATGGACGCTGTGGTCGCCTATGCCTCGCGGGTCCGCTTTGAGACGATCGACGTGACCGGCGGGGCCCCGGAACTGGTCCCCGGCATCCGGTCCTTGCTGGCCCGTCTTGCCCCCCTGACCCCGAGACTGATCCTTCGGACGAACCTCGTGGCGCTCCGGGAAGAGGCGGCGTCCGGTCTCATGGAATCCTGCCGGGAGTGGGGCGTCGCGCTGGTGGCGTCTTTCCCGTCGACCCATGCCTCCCAGTCCGATGCCCTGCGCGGCGCGGGGTTTTTGGAAAAGAGCATCGAGGTCCTGCGGGACCTTCACGGCCTGGGGTACGGTTCCCCCGGAAGCGGGCTGACGCTCGATCTGGTGGTCAACCCCGCCGGGGCGTTCCTGCCGGGCAATCAGGATCAGGCGGAAAAGAGGTTCAAAGAGCATCTGGGGCGTCAGGGCATCCAGTTCAACCGTCTTTACAGCTTCGCCAATGCCCCGCTCGGCCGTTTCCGGTCCTGGCTTGAACGGTCCGGGAATCTGGAGCCCTATTTCAAGCTCCTCTTCGATCGGTTCAACCCGGCCACGATCGAGGGACTCATGTGCCGTTCCCTGATTTCCGTTTCCTGGGACGGGACCCTCTACGACTGCGATTTCAACATCGCTGCCGGACTTCCGCACGGTTCCGGAAAGCGCCATGTCTCGTCCCTGCAGGGGTATCCCGCGGAGGGCGCCCCCATCGCGACGGGCAACCACTGCTATGCCTGCACGGCCGGGGCGGGCTTCACCTGAGGGGGACATATCGCGGCCCAGGATGGGCCAACGGATAGGGGCGTCAGCTGAGGCTGACGGAAACCAGGGTGGAGACCCCCTTCTTGGGCATCGTGACGCCAAAGAGGCTGTCAGCGATCTCCATCGACCGCTTGTTGTGGGTGATCATCAGGATCTGCGAGTGGGAAACCGTCTCCTTGACGAGGCGGTTGAAGAGGCCGATGTTCGTGTCGTCCAGGGCCGCGTCCACCTCGTCCAGGAGGAGGAAGGGGACGGGCCGGTACAGAAGGATCGAGAAGATCAGGGCGATCGCCGACAGGGACTTCTCGCCGCCGGACAGGAGGCTCACGCTTTGGGTCCTCTTGCCGGGGATCCGGATGTCGATGTCGACGCCTGTCTCCAAAAGGTCACTCTCGTCGGTCAGGCGCAGATCGGCGTGACCGCCCGGGAAGAGTCGAAGGAAGACCTCCTGGAAACACTTGTTGACTCCCTCGAAGGTTTCGGAGAATCGTTTGCGGGAGATGGCGTTGATCCGGGTGATCGTCGTCTGGAGGGCCTCAAGGGAGGCGTTCAGATCGGCCACCTGGGCGGTCAGGAAATCGTAACGGGTCTTGAGCTCCTCGTGTTCGTTGAGGGCCAGGAGGTTCACCTCGCCGAAATTCTCGACGGCCTGGCGGTCCTTTTCGAGCTTTGCGACAATCGGGGCGAGCGCCTCCTCCTCGATCGGCTTGAAATCGGCCAGGAGCGGAACGATGTCCGTATAGTGCTTCTCCTGGACATTCTGGCGGAGGTTGTCCATCTGGAGGCCGACCTGGCTGAAGGCCACTTCCAGTTCGTTCCCCTCGCCGATCTGGCCGTCGAGGACCTTCTTGCCCTCGCGGATTTCGTTCTCCCGCTCCCGGAGGAGGGCCTCCTTTTCGGCGAGGGTGTCCCGTTTCTCGGAGAGGGCCGCTTCGAGGCCCTCGTAGCGTTCGTAGAGCCCCTTGAGGGCTTCCTGCTCCGCCGCGATCTGGGCGGTGAGCGCCTGGGCCTCCCGTTCGCAGGTCTCGGCGTCGGCGGTCCGGTTGGCGATCTCCTGGGAGTGGTCAGCCAGGGAGGCCTCCAGGCGGGTCAGGGTCTTGAGGTCGGCCTCCCGCTTCTCCTCCAGAGAGGCCAGGCGGATCTTCTGCTCCGTGAGGGCGCGCTCCCGCTCCTCCAGGTCGGCCCGGAGGGCGTCCCCCCGCTGCCGGAGGGTTTCCATCTCCCCGTTGAGGGCTGTCTCGCGCTCCTCCAGGGACTTGATCTCCCCCTCGTGGGTCGAGATCTTCCCCCTGGCCTCGGCCGCCTCGTTGCGGATGTTCTCCCGGTTGAATTCGAGGATCTTGAGACGCTCCGTCACCTGGCGTGCCTCCCCCTCGAACCGTTCGACGTCCTTCCTGAGGCCGTTGATCCGCAGTTCCGTCAGGTGGAGCTGTGAGCGGAGCCGTAAGAGCTCTTCGTCCCACTGGGCGATCAGCGAGGCGGTCTTCTTTCGGTCCTCCTGGGCCTTCTGGAGGTCCGCCGCCAGGGCCTCGGTCTCCGCGGCCAACTCGGCGATCTCACGCCGGTTGCGCAGGAGGCTTTTCTCGCCGCTGCCGCTGCCGCCCGTCAGGATTCCGCTCGGGCTGATGATGTCCCCTTCCGGGGTGACGAAAGTGCCGCAGAAGCCGTTCTGACGCCACAGGGAGATCCCGTTGGCGAGGTCGGGGATGACCAGGACGTCGCCCAGAAGCTCGTTGACGATGGGCTGGTAGTCCTCATGGACGGCGATCTTCTCGATCAGGGGCACCGCCTCCCGGAGGTGTTCGAAGTCGGTTCCGCCGGAGACGTGGGGCCGGACCTCCAGGGGGACGAAGCTCCCCCGTCCCAGGGAGGCGTTCTTCAGGTAGTCGATCGCCCGGATGCCGTCGTTGTGGCTCTTCACCACGACGTACTGGAGCTTGTCCCCAAGGACCGCCTCGACGGCCGTCTCGTACTCCCGGGGAACCTGGATGTGGTCGGCGACCAGCCCCAGGAAGGCCTCCCGCGAAATCTCCTGGCGGCCGGCATCCCTGCCGCCGGTCATGAGGGACTTGACCCCCTCATTGCACCAGGCATAGCTTTCCTCGAACTCCTTGAGCGAGGCCAGGCGCGAGGTCTTGCGGCCGCTCTCCTCGCGGAGTTCGGCGATCCGCTCCTCGCATTCGGACAGTTCACCCCGCGCCCTTTCCAACTCGTCGCCGATCTCCTCACGCCGGCGGCCCAGTTCGGCCAGCCCCTCCTCGTCGGCGGCGAGCCCGGAGCGGAGGTTGGCCAGGGTGCGGCCCAGTTCCTCCGACCGCCTCCCGTTCCCCTCGATCTCCCGGCTCTCGCCGGCCTCCCTTCGGGCGAGGTCTTCGATCATCCGGGCCAGCCCCGTCAATGAGTTCTTCAGCTTGGCCTTCTCCTGAACCAGGTCGATGAAGAGAACCTTCTTCTCCTCCTGCTCCCGCTGACAGGTCCGGTCCATCTGCCGCAGCTCCTCAAGGGCCTTCCCGCTTTCGGCGACGGCCTCCCGGAGGGTCCCGATCGTCCCCTCGGCCTCGGCGGTAGCGCTCCGGAGGGCGGCGACTTCGTCGCCCGTCTCCCCCTCACGCCGTTTCATGGCCTCTATCTCGGCCAGATCCTTCTGACGCCGGTCGGCAAGGTCTGCGATCTTTCGCCGGGAAAACTCGATTCCCTGCTCCTTGATGTTGATCGTGTTCTTTGTCCCGTAGAGCTCCTCCTGGTGGGTCGAGATGAGGGTCTCCTGTTCCAGGACCTCGGCCTTGAGGGCCTCTAGGGCGGCCTCAAGGCCCTGGAGCCTCATCCGACCCTCCGTCTCGCTCCGCTTGAGGGCGTTCTTCTGCTCGATCAGGGTGTTGCGACGATCCGAGTAACCGGCGTAGGTCTGCAGCGCGACGGTGAGCTCGGCCTCCTTCACCGCCTGCCGGAGGGCCTTGTACTGCTCGGCCCGCTTCGCCTGCCGGGAGATCGCCCCCAACTGCGACTTAACCTCCCGGATGATGTCGTTCAGACGCAGCAGGTTCTGCTGGGTCTGCTCCATCTTCCGGACGGCCGCCTCCTTGCGGCTCTTGTACTTGGAGATTCCGGCGGCTTCCTCGATGAACTGACGCCTTTCCTCGGGCTTGGCCTCGACGAGGGAGGCGACGCTGTTCTGCTCGACCAGGGAGTAAGTCCTGGCCCCGACCCCCGTCCCCATGAAAAACTCCCGGATGTCCAGAAGACGGCAGGGGATCCTGTTGATCGTGTACTCGCTCTCCCCCTCGCGGTAGAGACGCCGCGCGATCGTTACCTCGCTGAACTCGGCGTAATCGCCGGGGAAGGCCTGGCCATCCGCCGCCAGCGTCATGGAGACTTCGGCCATCCCGACCGGGGCGGCCTCCTCCGAGCCATTGAAGATGACGTCGTCCATCTTCTTGCCCCGGAGGGTCTTGACCCGCTGCTCCCCCATGACCCAGCGGATCGCATCGGCGATGTTGCTTTTGCCGCAGCCGTTCGGGCCGACGATGCCGCTGATTCCAGGGGAGAAATCGACGACCACCTTCTCCCGGAAGGATTTGAAACCGGCTATTTCCAGCCTTTTTAGTCTCATCTTCTTTAAAATCCGCCAGATAGATGAATTGTAGGCGATTCTAACAGAAGAAAGGAGGCTTGTAAAGAGAAAATACAACAGAATGTGGATCGGAAAAAGTACACCACAATATGTTGTGATGACGGGAGGCTGGGGGTGGGGGAGGACGGTTCGGTACCGGGGCCGGGAGTGTCCCCGTCCGGTCCTGAAGACCGGCTTTCGGCCTAAAGCGTCAAAGTGACATCCCTACTGGTAGCGATCGGGGTGAACCGTGAAGGATATCGCCGGATTCTGGGGATCTGCGAGTGTCATTGGGCATGCAATAATGCCCCCCTCGGGGCAACGAAAAATGACCCCCCTTAACGAGGAAGGGGGATAAAGCATGAGCGGAACGGAAGTATACTTGCTCCCGATGATTACATCGGGAGGGGATGCTATGGTTACGGGGGATTTGTGGCATGAGATTCATGCTCGGTACAAGCTCAAGGAGCCGAAGAAGTCGATTGCCCGGGGGCTGGGTTTGGATGTTCGTACCGTCCGCAGGATTCTTCGTCAGAAGGCGCCCCAGGAGTACCGGAGGGCGAAGCGCTCTGCGAACGTACTGACGCCGTGGGCGGACTATATCCGGCAGCGGCTTGCTGCGGTCGGGTACTGCGCCCAGGCGATCCTGGAGGAGCTTCGCGAGCGGGGTTACACGGGCGGATACGATGCGGTGAAGCGGTTTATCCGTCCGTTGCGGAAGGAGGCCCAGATTCAGGCGACGATACGGTTCGAGACGCCACCGGGCAGACAGGGGCAGGCGGACTGGGGGCAGTGCTGGACCTGGATCGGTGGGAGACGCCTTCAGGTTCACCTCTTTGTCCTGGCCCTGGGCTATAGCCGCAGGATGTTTTCCGTTGCCACGCGGGATGAGAAGCTCGGCACGTTCATCCGGTGTCACACCGAAGCGTTCGATCACTTTGGCGGCATTCCCCAGGAGATCCTCTACGACAACCCCAAGACGATCGTGTTGGCGCGGGATGTTGAGGGTCGCATCATCCGCTGGAATAACCTCTTCTGGGACTTCTGCCGGTATTACGGGTTCAGCCCCCATCCTCATCGCCCTTACCGCCCCCAGACCAAAGGCAAGGTGGAATCGGGGATCAAGTACGTCAAGCGCTTCCTCCGGGGAAAACGCTTTGAATCGCTGGATCATCTCAATGCAGCGCTCGCGGCCTGGATCGATACGGTGGCTGATCAGCGGATTCACGGAACCACGCACCGCAAGCCGGCCGATATGTTTGCCGAGGAGCGGGACCTGCTGATGGATCACCGGGGAAAGCCGCCCTATACCATTCAGGAGCGGACCTTCCGCCAGGTCTCCAAGGATTGCCTGGTGGCCTTCGAGACAAACCGGTACTCGGTTCCCTTCCGATATGCGGGCCAGCCGGTGGAAGTGCAAACGCTCTGCGATCAGATCAGGATCTATCATGACGATACACTCATCGCCCAGCACCAGCGCCTCGATGGCAGCTACCGCAATCAGGTCAATCGGGATCATTATCTGGGCCTCTTCAAGCGCGATAGGATTCCTCCCTGGGAAGTTTCCAGCGACGAGGTCCAGATCCGCGATCTGGCCTTCTACGAGGCCGTAGGAGGTGTCCGATGAACACCCAGCTTGCCAGAATCCAGGACAACCTCAAGCATCTGCGGCTCTACAAGATCCAGAACCTTCTGGAGAACAGCCTGGAAGAGGCTTCCCGGGCCAATCTCTCCTATACCGACTTCCTGGATCAGCTCTTCGCCCAGGAGGTTTCCGCCAAGACGGAAAAAAACATCTCCATGCGAACCTCGATGGCCAAGTTCCCATTCATCAAGACTCTGGAGAGCTTCGACTTCAACTTCCAACCCTCGATCGACAAAAAGCGCATCAAGGAACTGGCCACCTGCCGGTTTATCGCCAACGGCGAGAACGTCATCCTCCTGGGACCTCCCGGCGTCGGGAAGACCCATCTTGCCGTTGCCCTGGGAATCAAGGCCGTAACCGAGGGATATCGAACCTGCTTTACCCAAGCCATGCCGCTCGTTGCCTCTCTGACGAAAGCCTACGCCGAGAACCGCATCGAGGAAAAACTCAAACTCTACTGCCAGCC
>JAJFUM010000058.1 GCA_021372415.1 Deltaproteobacteria bacterium | reverse complement strand
CCCTCCCCGTCACCGGCTGGTTCCGCCGGCTCTACGATTTGTATTCCTTTAGCCTCATGCCCCTGGCCGGGAAGGTCCTGGCCGGGAACCGCACCGCCTACCTGCACCTGCCCGAGTCGATCCGGAGGTTCCCGCCGCCCGAGGAGATCAAGGGGCTCCTGGAGCGGACCGGCTTCGGCGAGGTGGGTTACCGGCGCCTCACGAACGGAATCGCGGTGATCTACCGGGGGGTGAAGCGATGAAGCTCAACTGGGCGGAGCGCTGGGCGGTCAACAACCCCTTGCGGCCCATCCAGCAGCGCCTGGAGATGGCCTGGTTCGCGAAACGGGCCGGCATTGCGCCGGGGAGCCGGATCCTGGAGGTGGGCTGCGGCAGGGGCGCCGGGGCCAGGCTGATCCGGGAGGCCTTCCGGCCCTCGGAGCTCCACGCAATGGACCTGGACATCGCGATGATCGGCCGGGCCGGCCGATACCTCGACGCCGGGGCAAGGCGGGGGATCACCTTTTTCGTGGGCGACTGTTCCCGACTCCCCTGCCGCGACCGGTCGTTCGACGCCCTCTTCGGGTTCGGCGTCCTCCACCACATCCCAGACTGGCAGGGGGCTCTGGCCGAGATCGTTCGGGTCCTCAGGCCGGGCGGGACTTACGCCTTCGAGGAGCTCTACCCCGCCCTCTACGGGAACGTCCTCACGAAACAGCTCCTCCTCCACCCCGCCGGAAACCGCTTCCGAAGCGGCGATCTCAGGCAGGCCATGGCCTCGACCGGTCTGGACCTCCGGCACGGCCTCGAGCACCCAAAGCTCGGAATCCTCGGGATCGCCGTGAAGTGTCTTTAAGAAGAACCCACGCATCGAATTGGACGTGAAGACCCTCTGGAAGGTGCTGAAGGAGTACGGCCAGAAATCCGAGTGACGGGACAGTCTCGAACGCCAGGGGCCCCATAGATGGGCATCGCGAAAAATCGGCATTGGACAGGCACGACGGGATATGTTATTGGAATAAAAAGCGTCAATGTCTGATAGGCGTTTGGGTCCTATGTCGTCATCAGGGTATCTGCTCCTTGGACAATCAGAAGGGAAGGAGGACAAAATGAAAAAGATCCTTTTCATCGCCCTGGGAATGATCCTGGCTGCCGCCGGCGCGGCCATGGCCGCCGACTCGCAACCGATCCAGCTCAGCCTCACGCCGGATGTGGCCATCTTCGACACGAATACCACGATTGAAGGCGTCTCCCTCAGCATATGGGGTGAAAACCCCCAGAAAGCGTTCGCCCTGGGATTTGCAAACGGATCCAGGGGGGAGAGCGCCGGTTTGAGCCTGGGCATCATTCTCAACTATGCGGAAACCTACAAGGGGGTCCAGTGGGGGCTGGTCAATCACGTCAGCAAGGACTTCTACGGATGGCAGGACGGCCTCGTCAACTACACGGACAACGCCATGAAGGGCTTTCAGTCGGGTATCGTGAACTGTGCCGGCGTTCTGACGGGTCTTCAGCTCGGCGTCGTCAACTACGCCGCCAAGGCAGACTCCGGGCTCCAGATCGGCGTCGTGAACGTGATTTCCGAGAACAAGTGGTTCTCGAATTTCCCCAGCGAGCTGGCCACTGGGATGATCATCGTGAACTGGCGTTTCTAGGAACGCGATACCAGGTATCCGGGACTTTCAGGACAGAAGAGGGGGTTGCCGCCTGATAAAGGGGTAATCCCCTTTCCGTTCGGGAATGCCCATCGAGGCTGATTCATTAGCACCTTCGAGCGGTGCTCGCGGGGCGCCCTGGCCTCCCCTCACGGCCCCGTATCATTGCCCCTTCTTTCCGTCCCGGCCGGGGTGACCCCCGGGAAAGGCCGTCCAGCCGGTGCGCATCACCGGCATGGGGTTTTGTCTGGGAATGCCTACTTGACCTTCTGGATGTCCTCCTCCCGGCCGACGACGACCAGGACCTCGCCGTCCTTGATCACGAAGTCCGCCGGGGGGACCATGTGGACCTTTCCGGAGACGACGTCTCGGACGGCGATGACGTTCATGTGGTAGCGGCTTCGGAGCTGTAGCTCGGCGATGGTCTTTCCCAGAAAATCGTTGGGCGGGGCCATCTCGAAGATCGCGTAATCCTCGGAGAGGGGCAGATAGTCGATCACGTTTGG
>JAJFUM010000043.1 GCA_021372415.1 Deltaproteobacteria bacterium | reverse complement strand
CCATCCGCAGGGACTCCGGGTTCTCGTTCTTCAGCCCTTCCAGTATCCCGCATATCTTCGGCCAGTCCTTCTTCCGGTCCACGAGGGTCAGGTAGCCGTCGGCGTCGAGAAAGCCGATGTCCCCCGTATAGAGCCAGCCGTCCTTAAGGACCTGGGCCGTCTCCTCTGGCTTGCGGTAGTAGCCCTGCATCACCTGCGGCCCACGGAAGCAGACCTCGCCCGCCTCGCCGACGGCAAGCTCGCGCTCCCCCGTTTCCGCGTCCACGATTTTGAGATCCGTGCCGGGCAGCGGGACGCCCACGGTGCCCGGCTTCTCCGGCCCGCCCCAGGGAGTGGCCGTGCCCATCGGGGCGATCTCGGTGAGGCCGTAGACGTTGATGACGGGTCGGTCGGCAATGGTCTTGAGCTTCCCGATCAGCTCGACCGGGAGCGGGGCCGCCCCGGCCAGGAAGGCCTTCAGGGCGGAGTGATCCCTCTTCCTGAAGGCCGGATCGGTCAGGAGCCCGATGTAGATCGTCGGCACGCCCGGCAGGATCGTCGGCTTGAACTTCCGGAGGAGGTCCGAGATGACCTTCGGGTCGGGACGCGGGACGAGGATGTCGGTCCAGCCGGCAAAGATCGCCAGGTTCTGCATCCCCGTCCAGCCGGCGGAATGGAAGAAGGGGAAGACCGCCAGGATGCTCTCCTGGCCGTCTTTGGCCTGGGGGAAGGAGGCCCGGAGTTGCTGGCAGTTTGCGGAAAGGTTGGCGTGGGTCAGCATCACCCCCTTGCTCACGCCCGTTGTCCCGCCGGTGTACATGAGGACCCCCATCTCCTCCCAGCGGGCGGCGTTCGGGACCGGGGTGTCGGGATGCCGGTTCAGGAGGGGGAGGAATTCATGCATCCCCTTCGTGCCCGCCGGGGGTTTCACGTACAGCCCCTTGTGCAGGTGGGGCAGGAGCTTGTTGCCCGGAAAGGGGAGGTAGTCGGTGACGTGGCAGACGACAACCGAGCGGACAGGGGTCTTTCCCATGAGGTCCAGGACCATCGGAAGGCGGAGGTCCAGGGTCACGAGGACCTTGGCCCCGCAGTCGTTGAGCTGGTGGGACAGTTCCTGCTCGGTGAAGAGGGGGTTGTTCGGGACAGGAACGGCGCCGATCCGCATGGCCGCGTAGTTGGCAATGACCAGATGGGGCATGTTGGGCAGGAGCATGGCGACCCGATCGCCCGCCTTCACGCCGAGTTCCGTCAGGGCCCTGGCAAAGCGGTTCACCTGAGCCTCCAGCTCCCGGTAGGCGATCTTCTTGCCCGCGAAGGCGAGGGCCGCGTGGTTCGGGTACCGCCCGGCCGTCCGGGTCAGGGCCTCCGGCAGGGTGATCTTCTCTAAATCCAACTCCCGGGGGACGCCGGGGGGGTAACTCTTGTGCCAGCTTCTCTCGAAACCCATCGCTTCACTCCTGGTTCGGGTCGAGCAGCCCGGACAGCGGACTGCCGAGGCCGGGATCCCCGGCCGCCTCCCTTATCCGCCCCGTTGATAGCATCGAACCCGTCGGTTGGCAAGCCCCTATATCGGGGGCCGGCCGGTCCGATACGACATGGTGGGCCACTCAAAATTCCCCTGTTCTCGTACTTCGTCTGAATCAAGAACGGCAATCTGCGATTTATGATGACAATAGGCACACAGTATGCTAACGTGCCTCCATGAAGCCCTTTCGCTGGAATCATGAAAAGAATCAATGGTTGAAAGCAGAACGGGGGATTTCCTTCGAGGAGATCGTTCTGTCGATCGAGGCCGGTGGGCTTTTGGACATATTGAAACACCCCAACCGGGGAAGGTATCCCAACCAGCTTGTGCTGGTTGTGGTATGTGATGGTTATGTTTATCTGGTGCCCTACATCGAAGAGGCGGATTATTATTTTCTGAAAACGATCATTCCCAATCGGAAGGCGACGAGGGATTATCTGGCAAGAGGTGGCAAAGATGAAAAAGAAATATGACCCCTTTGAAATGGATATGATCAAAGCCTACGAAAAAGGGGAGTTGGTTTCAACGACCCCGTCGAAGGCCGAACTGGCAAAGATGCGGGCTGCTGCGCGAGGTACTTTTGTGAAGGAGAGGAGGGTCAACATCCGACTGACCCATCCCGATCTGATGGACATCCAGGCACGGGCGTTGGAGGAGGGAATCCCCTATCAGACCCTGATCGCCAGTGTGTTGCATAAGTTCGTTTCCGGACGCCTTGTTGAAAAGCCTTCGCGCATGCCCAGCCGTTCCACACAGGCCGGTAAAAAACATGAAAACGGCTGATATTGGGGATCGCATTCAAAGATGTGACGAGAGGGAATCATGCCTGAGAATCTGATCGAGCGTTATCTGACCGATATGGGAGAGATCCGGCGCACCGGGTCTCATGTGGCGGAGACCTCGTTCTATCCGGCTTTGGAAAGGCTTCTCTCCGATATCGGGAAGACCCTTTCTCCCAAGGTCCGCTGCGTCATCAACTTGGCCAACCGGGGTGCCGGGCTGCCCGACGGCGGCCTGTTCTCCGCCGATCAGTTCCGCCGTAAGATACGGGACGCCGAGGCCAAGACAAACCCTTTCCTTGTCCAGAACCCGTCCCGCGGGGTGCTCGAAGCCAAACCTCCGGCCGCGGATCTTCAAAAAGTGGTGGAGACTGAACAGATCGAGCGTTACTGGAAGCGCTACGGCATGGTGCTGGTCACCAACTTTCGCGCTTTTGCCATCATCGGCAAAGAACCCGCCGGCCAGCCTCGTATTTTGGAATCCTTCTCCCTGGCCGAGACCGAGAAGGAATTCTGGCAACTGACCGCCTATCCTCGCCAAGCGGTGGACCGGGGCGATCGCCTGCTGGAATATCTGAAGCGGGTCCTGCTTCACAATGCGCCGTTGGCGGCGCCGCAGGATGTGGCTGCCCTTCTGGCCTCTTACGCCCGCGACGCGCATCTGCGCATGGACCGGGCGGACCTTCCCGCCCTGTCCGGCCTGCGTCAAGCGCTCGAAGACGCCCTCGGCCTGCGCTTCGAGGGTGAAAAAGGCGAACATTTTTTCCGGTCGACGCTCGTTCAGACCCTCTTCTATGGCGTTTTCTCGGCTTGGGTCCTGTGGGCACGGAGACACGAAACCAAGGGCGGTGAAAGAACCGGTTTTGCCAATGCCCTTCATGAAGCCGTGGCGCCATATACCGTGACCGGCGCCTTCGACTGGCGTTCCGCCCACTTCCTCCTGCGCGTTCCGATGCTCCGAGCGCTGTTCGTCCAGGTCGCCGATCCCGCCCGGCTCGGCGCCTTGGGCCTGATCGAGGTCCTCGACTGGACCGCCGCCGCACTCAACCGAGTGGATCGAAGCGAATTCTTCCAATCCTTTGACGAAGGACGCGCCGTCCAATACTTCTACGAGCCCTTCCTCCAGGCCTTCGATCCGGAACTGCGCAAGGAACTCGGGGTCTGGTACACCCCCGAGGAGATCGTCCGCTATCAGGTCGAACGGGTGGACGCCGTCCTGCGCACCGAGCTTGGGCTTGCCGACGGGCTGGCGGACCCCAAGGTGGTCGTTCTCGACCCCTGCTGCGGCACCGGCGCTTATCTGCGGGCCGTCCTGCGCCGCATCGCCGCAACCCTGCATGACAAGGGCGGGGATGCCCTCATCGCGAACGACCTCAAGAAGGCCGCCATGGAGCGCGTCTTCGGTTTCGAGATCCTTCCAGCCCCCTTTGTCATCGCCCATCTCCAGCTCGGCCTCGAGCTGGAAACCCTCGGTGCGCCGTTGAGCGACCGCGGCGATCCGCCGGAGCGGGTCGGCGTCTACCTGACCAACGCCCTCACCGGCTGGGAGCCGCCGAAGGAAAGGCCGAAGCAGATCGCCTTCCCCGGATTCGACGATGAACGCGACGCCGCCGGCCGCGTGAAGCAGGAAAAGCCAATCCTCGTCATCCTCGGCAACCCGCCCTACAACGCCTTCGCCGGCGTCAGCCCCGAAGAGGAAGAGGGCCTCGTCGAGCCCTACAAGAAGGGCCTCATTTCCGAATGGGGGATCAAGAAATTCAATCTCGACGACCTCTATGTCCGGTTCTTCCGCCTTGCCGAGCGGCGGATCGCGGAAGTCGGGGGGCGGGGCGTCGTGTCTTTCATCTCGAATTTCTCCTATCTCGGCGATCCCTCCTTCGTCTTGGTGCGACGACGGTTCCTGGAGGGTTTCGACGCGATCTGGCTGGACTGCATGAACGGCGACAGACGCGAAACTGGCAAGCTGACACCCGACGGGAAGCCCGATCCGTCGGTCTTCTCGACCGAATGGAATCGTGAGGGCATCCGTGTCGGAACGGCCATCGGCCTGTTCGTGAAGCGAAGTCGCTCGCGGGATGGCGAGCCCTCCGTCCATTTTCGCCACTTCTGGGGAACGACAAAGCGGACCGACCTCTTAGCGCGTCTGGATGCCGATGCCTTCGACGCACAATACGAGAAGACCAACCCAAACAAAGAGAATCGCTGGAGTTTCCGACCGTCTGATATCGCAAGTGCTTATCTTGAATGGCCGAAACTGATCAATATTTGTGCTGAAGCCCCAAGCAACGGATTGATGGAAAAGCGCGGTGGAGCATTAATAGACGTTGATCGTCTTATTCTGGAAAAACGCATGAAGCGATATTATGATGAGGACGCATCTTTTGACGAACTGAAGAATGAAGGGCATCCATTGACACGTGATGCGGCGCG
>JAJFUM010000039.1 GCA_021372415.1 Deltaproteobacteria bacterium | reverse complement strand
AATGGCAGGGGCATAAACCTGGGGATGCCAATATGCCATGACCCACATGACCGCTCCAAGGAGGGTTGCGGCATAGAGACTGATGGCAAGGACCTGACGCGGCTTCAGGGCGAACATGCCGAACATCAGGAGAATCATGGAGAGGGGAAAGACGGCCCCGCGCGCCTCGCCCACGATCGCGTAGGCCGAGGCGCAACAGGCAACGGCAAAGATCATCTGTGCCATGGTCAAGGCCGGATCAGCGAAACGCTCGGACCAGCCGCTGCGAATGGCGGCGTAGAAGCCGATGTAGATGGTCAGGGTGATGAGTGTCCATGGGACAGCGAACCGCCAGGAGGTGAATCCGGCCCAGGCGGCGTACTGCATGCCCCCCATCCCCGACAAGGTGAAAAGGATTGCAAGGATCGTTTGTTTCAGGCGAATGCGTCGTTTCCGTTCGCACGATAGCAAGAGGTCGGTCAGCTGGGTGGTCCAGCATTGCATAAGTCGTAAAGGGGGGGGATTCACCAATTAAGACACCTCGGCTTAAAGGATAAACCTCTTTAAGAGGATCTGGAAGAGGATTTGGTGCTGCTGTGTGATCTGCCAGACCGTGAACGCCGATCCATTAGCCCCATGTTGACGTGGCGATTCTTAACGATCTGGCATTGTCTGTCCTATGAAAACACCGTGATCGTCTGCAGATGCTTGGTTTCAGCCAGCCCCACTTGGCCGTTTTTCCGTTGGGGTGTTGTCGGGATTCTGATCGGATTCCAACGTGACAGGGATTTCCCGCCAGTGGGGGCGAGTATATGAAGAGGGCCTGCACCTGTCAAGGGAATTGGACAGTTCGGTTGATAGAGCTTAAATTGCGGCAGATCATAACATTATGCCTAAGGGATATTTGTAGATATAGGGAAAATCACGTTATTAATCCTCGCCGATCTGGATAAGATCTGTTCGTCTATCAGGCCTTCTGAAAAATACGGAGGAGCTCCGGTCCGAAGCGCTGGACCTTCTCCGGAGGAAGGAGTCCCCCGGCAGCCATCGCCTCCAGGGAGGGGGCCTCCAGTCTGGCAAGGCCGACGAGGTGCTGGTCGGGGAGAATCATGAAGGGGGCGCGGTCGATCTCCTGAGCCTTCTCGAAGCGCCAGCGGAATAGGCCGCGGAGGCGATCCTTCTGCTCGGGGGTGAGTCCCGCATACCCCGGGAGTTTGCGGTGCGCCAGGCGGTCCAGGGTCCTGGGCTGCCAGGTCACGGCGGTCATCCCGGCGAAGACCTGCTCGGCCTGTTTGAGCAGCCCCTTCTCCCGGAGTTCCGCATCGAGCTTCCGGTGGAGCTCCGGCAGATAAACGGTGTCGAGGGCGGCGTATTCGAGCTGCTCTTCGGTCAGGGGACGCAGGTCCCATCGGGAACGCTGCAACTTCTTCTCCAGGGTGACGCCCAGGTAGGTCTCCAGCAGCTTGCAGAGGGCCAGTTCCCGGGTTCCCAGGAGCGACGCGGCGCGGTGGGTGTCGAAGATGTTCCGAAAAGCGAAGGCATAGTCCCGCTTGAGGATCCGGATGTCGTTATCACCCGCGTGGAGGATCTTCAGGACCGCGGGATCGATGAGAGCTTCTCCCAGGAAAGAGAGGTCGAGGCCCGCCAGGGGATCGATCAGCCAAGTCCTTTCGTCGGTCTGGATTTGCAGGAGGCAGAGTTTGTCGCGGAAGTAGCGGAAGGAATCGTACTCCGTATCGAGGGCGATGATTCCGGCTTCCCGGATCGCCTTCTCGGCCCTTGCCAGTTGCGGCGGTGTTTCGACGAGTTCCC
This sequence comes from Deltaproteobacteria bacterium, assembly GCA_021372415.1. Lineage (GTDB taxonomy): Bacteria > Desulfobacterota > Syntrophia > Syntrophales > UBA5619 > JAKAFS01. The sequence continues at coordinate 2,920 of JAJFUM010000039.1, read as the reverse complement.
AGTGGCGTGTCATGAGATCCACCTCAGGATGAAGTTGATGAGTGCAAAGGCCCCCAGAAGGGCGAAGGCGGTATAGTCGGGTCGGGCGAACTTCGCTTCGTAGAGGGTCGTTCTCGGCCCCCGCCGGTAACCCCGGGCCTCCATCGCTTCCGCGAGGTCGTCTGCGCGGCGGAATGCAGACAGGAGCAAGGGGACGGCCAGGGCCCTTGCGGCCTTGATCCGGACCAGCGGTCCCCCTGTTTTGAAGTCGGCTCCCCGCGCCATATGGGCCATCCGGATCCGATCGTACTCCTCCAGAAGCATCGGCATGAAGCGCATCGCCATGGCGATCATCACGGCGATGTCCTGGGAGGGGATTCCCACCTTGGCCAGGGGCCTGAGCAGGCGTTCAATCCCGCCGACCAGGTCCGAGGGAAGGGTGGTCATGGTGAGGATGGCGGCGCTGACGACGAGTCCCGCGAACTGCCAAGTCACGTAGGCCCCCTGGACCAAGCCCTCGCGGCTGATCGCCAGGGGCAGGGGGGCCAGAGAGAGAAGGACCGTTCCCTCGGTCCAGAGCAGGTGGACCAGGAAGATCAGGGCCATGAAGAACGCCACCGGCCTGAGGGCCGCCGCCGTCCGGGCCAGGCCGAGGCGGGCCTCCCGGATCAGGGCCGCCAGGGCCAGGGTGATGAGCGCGATCCCCGCCGGCGTCGCCGTGAAGATCAGGAGGCTCAGCGCGACAACGGCAAGGATTTTCACCCGCGGATCGAGGCCGTGGATGGCCGTGTCGCCAGGCTGGTACTGACCGAGCTTAATCATGGCCGACCCCTGCGGGGATGTCCAGCCCGATGGAGCCAAGGAGTTCGGCCCGGCCGAAGACTTCCGCCGGCGTCCCCTCCGCCACAAGGCTGCCCCGGTCCATCACCGCGACCCGGTCCACAGCGGCGATGTCCCGCATGTCGTGGGCGATGTGGATGATCGCCATGCCTTGGCGGCGCAGCCTTTCGATGATCGCAAGGACCCGCTCCTTCGCCGCCGGATCGAGGTAGGCGGTGGGCTCGTCGAAAGCGATGTAACGGGGGTCCATGGCGAGGACGCCGGCGATGGACAGGAGCCTCTTCTCGCCGCCGGAGAGGGTGTGCGGGGGACGTTTTTCGAATCCCGTCATCCCCACCATGGCCAGGCAGTCGTCGACCCGCCGCCGGATCTCCGCCGGGGGGAGGCCCAGGTTTCCCGGGCCGAAGGCCACATCCTCCTCCACGGTCATTCCGACGATCTGGGTGTCGGGGTTCTGGAAGACCATGCCGACGCGCCTGCGGATCTCCCGGACGGCTCCGGCGTCGGTGGTCGCCATCCCGTCCACGAGGACGGACCCGGAGGCGGGCAGCAACAATGCGTTGAGGTGCTTGATCAGCGTCGTCTTGCCGCAGCCGTTCGGACCGATCAGGGCGGTGTGCATCCCCTCCCCGATCGTGAGGCTGATCCCCCGAAGGACCTCAGGTGCCTCCCGGTCGTAACGGTAGACCAGCTCCTCGATGCGGATCATAGGGGCTTCCCCATGAACCGGTCCCGGATCTTCAGGGCGATCCAGGCCGTCAGGACGATCTTGACGGCGTCGCCGGGGATGAAGGGGACCAGTCCCACGGCCAGGGCCTTGTAAAGGGAAAGGCGTGCGACGACGGCCAACTGGATGACTCCGAGCCCGTACATGGCGGCCTCACCCGCGAGGATGGCCAGGCACAGCCAGACGAATCCCGGCCGGTCCTTCATCCGGGCGATCTTGCCGGTGAGGGCGGCGGCAACGACAAAGCCGATCAGATAACCGCCTGTCGGCCCGATCAGGACGCCGAAACCCGCCTTGCCGCCGGCGAAAACGGGCAGCCCGATGAGACCCAGGAGAATGTAGACCACCTGGCTGAGGGCCCCCAGGCGGGCTCCGAGCAGGACCCCCGCCAGTCCCAAGAAGAGGGTCTGGAGCGTGATCGGGACCGGCGGCAGGGGGATGATGATATAGGCCCCCACGGCGGTCAGCGCCCCGAAAAGGGAAGCATAGACCATGCCGCGCAGGGACTGGGAGTCATGATTCATGATGGATTCAGATCCTTACTTCGGCGGGGACGGGCCCCAGTTTCTCCTCAAAGCCCCGGGGGACCCTTTGGGTGAGGACACTCATACAGGGTTTGTTGAGGAGATTCAACTTTTTTCCTCGCGGCTGAGAAACCAATTGTCGATCCGCCGGACGATCCAGCTCCACAGGCTGTGCCGGGCGATGACCCCGTCGATCCCGGGACTACCCACGGTGATTTCATCCCGCTCGTAACTCTCGAGGATGATCGGTCCGGCGGCGCTTCCGGACCGGTCGATCCGGTACCGGTAGAAGCTTCCCCGGAAGTAGTGGTAGGGCGGCAGACCCTTCTCGAATGCCTCCAGGAGCGCCTCATCGAACTCTGCCGGATCTCCCCCCGGGGCCATCCCCTGGGCGGGACCGCCCAAGACCGCCTGCTCCCCTTGCTGTCCTTTGAGGAATCCGGAAAATTCCCGATGGAACCGTTCAACGTGGTGTTGGTAGAGATCGGGGTCGACCCGATAATCCTTCTCCCGGAGGCCCGAAACCTCCAGTTCCTCCTTGCATGGGCTGACAGCCACTACCCGCTTCATCCTGTTCTCCTGATGGGATCGTCTCTGCCGCCCCTGTCGGGGCGGCAGGACAATACAGTAATATAATGAAGAATATTTCTTGACAAGGGGAAAATGGTGATAATATATTCATGTAATTCGGAGCAGGGCCGATGATCGGTCCGCCCCACATTCTGAACAAGGAGGAGTGCACATGAAGAAGGTATCTGCAGTCATTTTTTCACTGGTTTTCTTCGCGGCATTATCGTTTGCGGTTGTAGGATGCAAGAAGGCCGAAGAGCAGAAGCCGGCTGAGGCCCCC
>JAJFUM010000035.1 GCA_021372415.1 Deltaproteobacteria bacterium | reverse complement strand
TCATCCGCGCAGTCAAGTGGGCCGGCGCCCTTTTCAAGAATCCTGACGATCTGACCCGGGGCGCCGCGGAATTGCCGCTGGCCGCCATCGACGACGCCTCCGAGGAGGGGCGGCGGCTCCTCCGGTCGGCCCGGGAAATCCTCGCCAACCTCGGCAAGCCGGATGCGGCGGTGATTACCGTGGACGATACGGCCGACACATCAAGGATCCTGGCCCAGACCCGGTTCAATGGCGACGGGATCGTCCCCGCCGATGCCGCCGAAGATCCCGGGGTGCGGCAGACCATCGAGGACATCATGGACTGCCTGGGGCCGGAGACGGACCGCAGCGGCAAGCCGGGCGTTTCGCAGGAAAAGGTGGATGGATTCTTCACCGAGGCGCAGGCCTATTCGGACTGGTGGAGGGAGGCATCGACGGATGCCGCGATCCTCCCGCTGGGGGAGGCCACCGCCGCCGCGGCCGCCGCTTTCCAGGCCGTCCGGGCCAAGGTGGAGGATTATTTCACCCGTTGCCGGCTGGCCAAGTACGATGTCCGCGCCCTGGGCGCCCTCAACCGGCAGGAGACGGAATACATCGCCATCGCCGACAAGAGCCTCACAGCGCCCCTGGAGGAACTGGCCGGTTTCCCCGTGGCTCAGGTCGGGATCGACAAACCCCTCCCCCTGAAGGAGGGGATCAATCCGGCATGGGTGGCCGCCGTGGCGGCCTTCGACGCCGGGACGGTCCGGCCGCTGCTGGGCGAGAAGATCGCACTGACCGAATTGGAATGGGGAAAATTGTGCGCGGCCTTTGCCCCGTACGAATCCTGGCTGGCGAGAAAGGTCGGCGCCGCCGTCGAGAAGCTCGGCCCGGCAAGGGTTCGAGAGATCCTTCATGGTCCCGGCCGGGAGGCCATCGAGAGGCTGATCGCCAAGGACCGGGCGCTCGAGGCCGAATTCGACCACATCGCCTCGGTCGACCGTCTCCTGCGGTACCATCGGGACCTCTTCGGCCTGCTCAACAATTTCGTTTCCTTCAGCGAGTTCTATGCCCGCCGGAACCGGGCAATCTTCCAGGCAGGCACCCTGTACCTGGACGGCCGGAGCTGCGATCTGTGCGTGCACGTCGAGGATGCGGCCAAGCATGCGTCCCTGGCCGCGCTCAGCCAGACGTTCCTGGCCTACTGCGATTGCACGAGAAAGGGCGGCGCCGAAAAGATGACGATCGCCGCGGCCTTCACCGACGGCGATTCGGACTACCTCGTGGTCGGACGCAATGGCGTTTTCTATGACCGGAAGGGGCAGATCTGGGACGCCACCATCTCCCGGGTGGTCGATCACCCGATCAGCATCCGCCAGGCCTTCTGGAGCCCCTACAAGCGGATCGGCAGGATGATCAACGATCAGATCACCAAGATGGCCTCGGCCCGGGACAGGGTCGTGACGGACCGGGCCTCCGTCGGGATCGCCCAGACCTCCCAGAAGCCGGAGACGGCAAGGCCCGCTCCGGCGGCCGCGCCACCGCCCGCACCCTTCGATGTGGGAAAGTTCGCGGGGATCTTTGCCGCCATCGGCCTGGCTCTGGGGGCCATCGGCACGGCCATCGCGGCGGTGGTGACCGGCTTTATGAGCCTCCACTGGTGGCAGATGCCCCTGGCGATCGCCGGGCTCGTGCTGGTCATCTCCGGCCCTTCCATGATCATGGCCTGGCTGAAGCTCCGCCAGAGGACGATCGGCCCCATCCTGGACGCCAACGGGTGGGCGATCAACGGACGGGTACGGATCAACGTCGCCTTCGGCGGTTCCCTCACGAAGGTGGCGGCCCTGCCCGAAGGGGCCTCGCGGTCTCTGGAGGACCCTTTTGCGGACAAGAAGAGCCCCTGGCCGAAGATTCTCGTGCTTATGGCGATCCTCCTGGCCCTCCTGTACATCGTCAACCAGACGGGGTTGCTCCATGACTGGACCCGAGGGATCATCGGGAAGAAACCGGCCGCGACCGGAACGGTGCAGGGGGGATCGAAGGGAGCGCCCAAGGTCGCCGCCCCGTGAGAAAGTCCGGCGGACAGCCGTCCGCGCTGCCCGGCGCGGTGTCGGGTTGGCGCAAAGATCGGGACGCCCGGCAACGGAGCCCTTCGCGCAGTAAAAAAGGGGTCAAGCCCGGGCTTGACCCCTTTTTATGTTCATGGTGGAGCTGGCGAGGATCGAACTCGCGGCCTCTTGAATGCCATTCAAGCGCTCTCCCAGCTGAGCTACAACCCCACACGTTTGGCCTTCACTGAAGAGGTGAACATCTAACACATATTTAAAAAAAGTGTCAATACATTTTTCTTGACTTTGGGGACCCCCTTCTGAATAATCAGCGCCGTGCCGGAGTGGTGAAACTGGTAGACGCAGGGGACTCAAAATCCCCCGCCTCTTGCAGGCATGTCGGTTCGATTCCGACCTCCGGCACCATAATTAAAACAATGGCTTACGGATTATCCAACAACCGGAAAGCCTTTTTCTTTTTTCTGCTATCGGTCATTCTCTCCCCACTCTCTCCCCACTTTTTTATTTTCAGGCCATAAAAAACCCCCGGCCATTATAGCCAGAGGCAGCGTTACAGTATAGTTTTGCAGGGTGCGTGTTACTGAGCGTTGGTTGTATTTTCTGATTTCGTTGCATG
>JAJFUM010000025.1 GCA_021372415.1 Deltaproteobacteria bacterium | reverse complement strand
ATCACCTTCGCAAACCGGACAAACAGGGCGTCCGTCCCGATCGCCGCGATGATGTGGGAGCCGTCCTTCGTCTTGTAGCCCTGGAAGTGCGTGATGGAGGGGTGGATCCCGCCCAGGGGGCCCGGGATCTCTCCCTTGAGCGTGAAGCGGGCGACGGCGTTCTCCAGCGTGGAAAAAAGGCTGTCGATCATGGAGATGTCCACGTGCTGGCCCCTTCCGGTCTTCTCCCGGTAGCGGATGGCCGCCAGGATGCCGATGGCGGCCTGCATCCCTGAGATGATATCCCCCACAGAGGAGCCCACCCGGCAGGGAGGACCGCCCTCGGGCCCCGTGATGCTCATGAGCCCGCTGTAGGCCTGGGCCACCATGTCGTAAGAGGGCCGCTCGGCATACTCCGGGAGCGAGTCGTGGCCGAAGCCGCAGATGGAGCAGTAGATGATCCCGGGATTGACCTTCTTGAGGTCCTCGAAGTGAAGGCCCATCTTCTTCATCGTCGTGGGCCGGAAGTTCTCGATGACCACGTCTGCCTTCTTGATCATCTCCATGAGAATGTCCTTGGCCTTCTGGTGCTTGAGGTTCAGGACGATCCCCTTCTTGTTGCGGTTCAAGCTGATGAAGTAGCCGCTGAGATTCTTGTCCACCTCACCGGCGAAAGGCCCGAATTCCCGGGCGTCGTCACCGTGGGGCGGCTCGATGTGGATGACCTCGGCCCCGAGGTCGGCGAGGATCATCGTTGTCGTGGGGGCCGCAAGCACGTGGCTCAGGTCAATGACGCGGATTCCTTCCAGCGATCTTGGCATGTTGTAGATACCCTCCCTCAAAGGTGTTTTATTCTGCGGCTGCGGGGCTGCGATGCCCTTTTTCAAGGGAATCCGGGCAGTCTAGCGACTTTTCCTGACGATCGGCTCCGCGTGAAAGACCATCGGCGCGATCCATGCCCCCACTTGTTTTGCACCGGTCTACACAATTTCCCCCCTTCATTTCAAGAGAATATTTGAGTCCTAACGGTAGCACGGGCATCGCAAAAAGGTCCCGAACGCCGGCCATCCCCCCCGGGAAACCTTGCGGCATAAGGGTTTGAGGACGCTGTCAGACAAAGACCGACAGGCGCCCCTGTTCGAGTCCTACATCAGAATCAGACGGCTCCCGATAGTTTTCACCCTGCCCCGATGCTAGATACGCGGCGAAACAATTCCCCACGATGGTTGCACCTGTCTTGCCGACAGGCCGCGTAATCACAAACAGAGTCGGTCATGCTGATTTGTCCTCGATGCGACGGAAAGAATTTCTGGCGGCTGGCCACGGGACAGCGCCGCTGCGGTCAGTGCGGTCTGACGCGTAAGTTCGACAAGACCTACTGGAACTCCACCAAGATGTCCCCCTACTGGAAGGGCCGTCTCCTCGAGTATTTCTGCCTGGGGGTGCCGGCCTACCGGCTCCGCCTCCAGGTCCCGCTGGATCTCAAGACGGTCCAGCGATGGTTCCGGATTCTGAGGATCGCCATTTACCGGCACGAGATGAAAGAGATGAAGGCCCTTCTCGCCAAGGCGGACGCCGGGTCGGCGCTTGCCGGGGGCAGGGTCCAGATCCGGCAGGACTTCTTGGTGTCGGCCGGGCGAATGGCCCTGGGAATCTACAAGGGAAACGGGCGGGTCTTCACGCTGCCGCTGCATGTGCCGGCAGGCGACGAGATCGCGGAAAAAATCGCCGGGGCCGGGCAGCTCCACTTCTGTGACGAAACCCTGGCCTTGACGCTGCTGAACATCCACGGAAACAGTGTCGTCGTCAACGGAGAGAACGGGACCCGGCGAGGTCACGAGATCCCGGAGGACATCGAAGGCTTCTGGGCCTTCACCCGGCAGTGGCTCAAGCACTACCGCGGCGTGCCCAGGATGTACTTCCCGCTTTATCTCAAGGAGATCGAATGGCGGTTCAACCACCGCAGCGAGAACCTCGTCAAGCTCATCCGCAACCATCTGGACCAGAGGGTCACCGCAGAATCGGAGCTTCTGCGGCCCTGAGGCCCGGACAACACAGCCCCTGAAAAGGCACGGACATGCGATTCGACACACCCGACATCCTATCAGCAATCACAACCGTTTCACCCATAGGGTAAGCAAGGAGGAAGACAATGGCTGAACACCCCCAGATGAAGAAATGGAAGGAACAGGCGGCAAAGGAGCTGAAAGGAAAGCCCGTGGAGGCTCTCAACTGGGAGAGCCCCGAAGGGATCACCGTCAAGCCCCTCTACACG
>JAJFUM010000449.1 GCA_021372415.1 Deltaproteobacteria bacterium | reverse complement strand
CATCTTCCTTTTTCTTCATTCCTGCGATACCCCCTGCCCGGCCTCTGGCCGGGCCTTGGCCCTCCATTTTCATTCCGCCCGATCCGTCGACGGCTCAGGCGCTTCCCTTCCTCTCCCCTTTGATCTTCTCGGCCAGCTCGTTGCTGACGACCGAGTCAAAGGGGTGGCGTTTCTGCATGTGACCCGCCAGAACCCACATGTCCACCATCCGTTCATAGGATTCGGGCCGGATCGCCGGATCTGTCTGCCAGGCGCCGATGGCCTTGCAGTTCCGGACCGACCGGGCCAGGACGCTCCCGGGAACCCCCTTGAACAGCCCCTGTGTGGCGTAAACGATCTCCTCCGGAGTGCTGTCGGCGAGCCATTGCAGCGTCGCGCAATAGGCCCGCATGAAGGCCCCGGCGGCTTCCGCACGCTCCCGGATGAACCTGCCGCTCATGGCCAGCGTGCTGAAGGCCAGATCCCCCAGCGCCTTTCCCACGGAGACCGCCGGAAATCCGGCTCCCTCCTCCACCAGAAGGCTCGCCAGGGGATCCTGCAGGTGGACGAAATCGCCCACGCCCTCCCTGAAGGCCCGGGCGGCCGCATCGAGCGTGGGATAATCGTTCAGAAAAACGATTTCATCCATCTTCACGTCATCGACCCGCGACAGGCACAGGCGCAGCGACGCCAGCGGCTGCAGGCTGAAGCTCGACGTCACGACCCTGGCCCCCTTGAGATCGCGCCACCGGAAACCGCCCTCGCCCTTTCGCCGGATGAGGAAAAAGCCGTCCCGGTGATTCATGGCGGCCACCTGCATCGGCAACTCGCCCGGGATCCCCTTCTCCAGCCACAGGAAACTCAAGGTCGGCGTGTTGCCCAGCACGTCCACGACGCCCCGGTTCAATTGAAGCAGCCGTTCCGCGCCGGTTCCGGGCTCGGTCCCCAGCACCCCCTCGAATCCCTCCCTGGAGAGGAACCCGGCCTCCACCGTGGCGAGCAGGGGGATATAGAAGACGGAGCGGGCCGCTTCCGAAATCCTGATCACAGGGTTGTCCGACATCGTCGCCTCTCCTCCCTCGTTGCGGTTCCTAAAATCCCAGGTCTTCCCCGACCAGGACGATCAGCATATCGGCCCCCTTGGGCTTCCGGTGCATGACCGTCATGACGCCGCAGGAGCGGTCGGGGGCATCGCAGTCGGTGCACTGGCCCGACACGGCGCAGGGAACCTTCCCCCTGCCCCGGTGGGCCGACATGGGCGCCGTCACGGTCTCGATCCTCTCGATGGCGGCATCGACGTCCTTGACCGCTTTGCCGACCGAGACGACCACGATGGTCCGGCGCGGGCCGAAGATCATCGCCGCCACCCGGTTGCCGAAGCCGTCCATGTTGACCAGCTTGCCGTCGAGCGTCACGGTGTTGGACGAACAGAGGTAGACGTCCGCCGTCATGGCCTTCCGGCGTTCGTCGAAATCGCGCCCCATGACGAACCCGTCCACCCTGCCGCCGCCGGCGCTGTGGCCCAGCTCCGCCTTCCAGTGATGAAAGACCGTGTGTCCGCGCTTCTCCAGTTCCTCGATCAGTCCCAGCTCCCGGATGGTGACGGAGCCGCCCACGCCGATCGTCGCCGCCCCGGGGACCCGCGAGAGGACATGGCTCTTCGCCTCCGCGGCCGACGGGAAATAGACCGCCTCGAAGCGGTTCTTCTTCAGGGCCGCCGCCAGCCTCTCTCCCAGGTTGTCCAGGTACCATCGCTTCGACGGGTGCATCTCCATGGGAACCTCCTTCAAGCCTGGGCAGGGCCGGCCGGGGCGAGAAGGCCCGTCAGGGTCCTGATGTCGTCCAGCTTTTCCAGCTTCCAGACGGTTTCCTGGATCTCTTCCGCCCGCCGTTGGGAAACCGCGTCGCCCGCAAGATCCATGAACTTGCGGACGACATCCTCGTCGCTCAGGGGAAACTCCGGCTCCCCCTTCGGCAGGTCGCGCCGGGCCTGGAAGGTCCGGCCGTCTTTCATCACCACCTCGACGATGCTCGGCCACTTCTGGTCGTAGAGCTTTTCCAGCTCGGGGTCCGCATGGACCTCCACCTTGGCGGCCAGATCCATGACCGGCCCGCCGGCGATCTTCCCGGGCGTGTAATCCTCCCGCCAGGCCTTCCCCGCGATCAGGGCCGTGGCGATGCTGAAGGGGGCGCTGTACTTGGCCGCCGAGACGGTGGCCGGGCTGCGGTTGTTCCCGCGGCTGGCGATCA
>JAJFUM010000433.1 GCA_021372415.1 Deltaproteobacteria bacterium | reverse complement strand
ATCGTCGCGATCTTTCTCCCTGTGGCCTTCATGAAGGGGATGATCGGCCGGTTCTTCATCCAGTTCGCCCTGACCGTCGTCTTCTCGGTCCTGGTTTCCCTTTTGGTTTCCTTCACCCTCACGCCCATGTTGGCCTCGATCTTCCTGAAACGGGTCCACCCGGCCAGGAAAACGGCGGAGAGAGGGGTGACGGTTCCCGTGGCCCCGCGGGGCCTCATGGGCCGCCTGTCGGACGGCTTTGACAGGGGGTACCGGAAGATGGAGGGGGGCTACCGCCGTCTGCTGGCCTTTGCCCTGGACCACCGCGGGATGATGCTCATCGGCGCCCTGGTCCTCTTTGCAGGCAGCCTCTACATGACCCGTTTCATCGGGAAGGAGTTCACCCCGCCGGAGGATCAGGGGCAGTTCATGGTCCGCCTGGAGGCTCCCATCGACTATTCCGTGGAGAAGGCCGACGAGCTCTTCCGTCCGGCGGAAAAGATCCTGCGGGAGATGCCGGAGGTCCAGGCGGTCTTTTACCGGCTGGGAATCGGCGGTGCGATCAACCGGGCAATCATGATGACCCGGCTCATCCCGAAAAAGGACCGGACGAAGACCCAGATGGACCTCAAAAAAGAGATCCGCCAGAAGCTGAGCCGGTTCCCGGGTCTCAAGGTCTCCGCAGAGGACTTCTCCATGATCGGGGGCGGTCAGCGCCAGGTGCCGATCCAGTACAGTGTCCGCGGGCCGGACCTGACGTCGCTCCAGACCTATACCCGTCAGATCGCCGGGGAATTCAGCAAGGTCCCGGGTATCGTCGACGTGGACACCTCCCTGGAAATGGGCAAGCCCGAGCTCAAGGTCTTCATCGACCGGGACAAGGCGGCTGATCTGGGAGTGGATGTGGCGACGATCACGGAGGCGATCAATGTCCTGATCAGCGGTGAGACGGACATCACCAAGTTCAAGGACGAGTCGCGCGGAAAACGCTACGATCTCAGGATCCGTCTTTTCCCGGAAGAGCGGAGCAACCCGGAGGACCTGGGGCGGCTCTACGTGCGGGCGCGGGACGGGAGGCTCATCGAACTGAGCAACCTCGTGCGGATCCAGGAGGGGGGAGGCCCTAGCGTGATCAACCGTGTCGATCGGCAGAGGGCGATCACCCTTTTTGCCAGTCTCGAGGGGATCCCCCTGGGGCAGGCCATCGAGAATCTCAACGCCATCGCAGGGAGGATCCTGCCGATGGATTATTTCCCGAAATACAAGGGGCAGGCCGACACGATGGCCGAGTCCTTCGGCTTCCTGATGTTCGCGATCCTTCTGGGCGTCGTCATGGCCTACATGGTTCTGGCCTCCCAGTTTGAGAGCTTCATCCATCCCTTCACAGTCCTCCTGGCGATGCCCCTCTCGTTCATCGGGGCCTTCGGTGCCCTCATCCTGACGGGAAAGACGATCAGCATCTTCAGCTTCATCGGCCTCATCCTGCTGATGGGGCTGGTGAAAAAGAATGCGATCCTCCTCGTCGATTACACGAACGTCCTGAGGGCGCGAGGCGTGCCTCGCCGGGAGGCGATCCTCCAGGCCGGCCCGGTCCGGCTCCGGCCGATCCTCATGACGACCTTCGCGATGGTCTTCGGAATGCTTCCGGTTGCCTTCGGGGTGGGGGAAGGGGCGGAGACCCGTTCTCCCATGGGGATCGCCGTCATCGGGGGGCTGCTCACTTCGCTCTTTCTCACGCTCGTGGTCGTCCCGGCCGCCTACGACCTCTTCGACGACTGGCAGCACGTCTTGACGCGGCGCCGCGGGAAAAAGGCGGATAAAACCGAGGGGCCACCGCTCGACGGGGAGAAGCAATCCTGAGACCGGCGGAAATGCCCTGGCGCGCCGGAAATCCTGCCGGGCACATGGAGGGAAGGCGATTATGAAGATGTATCTCATCGTGTACGGTGAGGAAGCGGACGAGGATGT
>JAJFUM010000425.1 GCA_021372415.1 Deltaproteobacteria bacterium | reverse complement strand
GGCGTCCTGGCCCTGTTCCGTCTCGAGGACAGGCTGCGCGACCGCGGCATTTCCACCGACTTCGCCTCTCCGTCGGAAGGCATCCGGGGGATCATGGCCCTGATCGACCGCGAGGGACTGAACAGGCCTCCCTTCCACGGGGAGAGCCCTCCCCAGGGCATCCTGGAGTCCCTAGGGGATGCCAGCGTCCGGGTCGGACGGGATTTCGTCGTGGTCATGAGTTTCTTCGGCGAGTGCATCACCGCGCTGATCCATTTCATGACGCACCCCCGGGATGTGCGCTGGGAGGACGTGTGGTTCTACATGCGGCGGACCGGGGCGGAGGCCCTTCCGATCGTGGGGCTGATCTCGCTCCTGATCGGGTTGATCATCGCCTTCATGTCCTCCCTGCAGCTCAAGCAGTTCGGGGCGAACATCTACGTGGCCTCGCTGGTGGCCGTGGCGATCGTCCGGGAACTGGGACCCATCATGACGGCGATCCTGGTGGCGGGGCGGTCCGCGTCGGCCTACGCGGCGGAGATCGGCAGCATGACCGTCAACGCCGAGGTGGACGCCCTCAAGACCATGGGGTACGACCCGGTCCGGTTCCTGGTCTGCCCAAAACTCATCGCCACGGTGGTGGTCCTTCCCCTGCTGACCCTCTATGCCGATGTCTTCGGCATCCTGGGCGGGATGATCGTGGGGATGCTGGGGCTCGATCTGACCCCCTACACCTACCTCTCGGCGAGCCAGAAGGCGATCACGGTCTTCTACCTGCTCTCCAGCCTTGTCAAGGCCCTGGTCTTCGCCTTCGTCATCGCCTGGATCGGGTGCCAGCGGGGGTTCCAGGTACGCGGGGGGGTCGAGGAGGTGGGAGCGGCGACCACCTCGGCCGTCGTGACGGCGATCCTGTTCATCGTGGTCGTGGATTCGGCCTTTGCCGTGGTCCTGCACTACATCCGTTGAGGGTGGAAACCGGTTTGAGGGAATGCCGCGGCTGAGATAAGAGGGAAGGGGTAGGGAGGATGAGGCCTTGAGGGGAGCCAGAGAGCCGGTCATCTCCGTGGAGGGGTTGACGGCCCGTTTCGGGAGCACGACGGTCCTCGATGCCGTTTGCCTCGAGGTGTTCAGGGGCGAGATCCTCTGCATCATCGGGGGGAGCGGTTGCGGCAAGTCCACGCTCCTGCGGCACATGATCGGACTGAACCGCCCGGCCGCCGGAAGGGTCCTGGTCGGGGGACGGGACATTGCGTCCGCAGACGAGGAGGAGCTCAACCGGATCCGCAGGGGGATCGGCGTCCTGTTCCAGTACGACGCCCTCTTCGGCTCCATGACCCTCGGCGAGAACGTGGCCCTGCCCCTGGAGGGCCTCGAGGGGATCGCCCCCGAGACCGTTGCGGCCATCGTCCGGATGAAACTCGGGATGGTCAACCTGGGGGGATACGAGAACCATTACCCGGCCGAGCTGTCGGGGGGGATGCGCAAAAGGGGCGCCCTGGCCAGGGCGATGGTCCTCGATCCCCAGATTCTTTTTTTCGACGAACCCTCGGCCGGCCTGGACCCGATCAATGCCGCCGAGCTCGAAACGCTGATCCGGGGGATCAACGCCGGCCTCGGCACGACGACGGTCATCGTCAGCCACCAGGTGGAACTGGTGCGTCACCTGGCCGATCGGGTCATCATGATCGACCGGGATGCAAAGGGGATCATCGCCTCGGGGACCCTGGAGGAACTCCGGCAACCCGGCGTGGACCCCCGGTTGAAGGATTTTCTCTTCCGCGGGGAGGAGGGATAGGAAGCCATGGCAAGAAAACAGTCGCGGTTCATGATCGGCCTTTTTGTGGCCGTGGGAATCCTGATCGGCGTGGTGGCGGTGGTCTGGCTGGGGGCCTCGAAGTACTTCCAGAAGGGGACCTATTACGTCACCTATTTCGACGAATCCGTCCAGGGGCTGCAGGTCGATTCGGGGGTCAAGTACCGGGGCGTGGAGATCGGCAATGTGGAGAAGATCTCCGTGGCCCCCGACCAGCGGTTGGTGGAGGTCGTCATGAAGATCAACCTCGAGGGGGACATCCAGAAGACCATCGTCACCCAACTCAGGGCGGCGGGGATTACGGGGATCGTCTTCGTCGAGCTGGACCAGAGGACCTCGGGGGCGGAGAACCTGCTGAGCCCCACGGCGATTCCGACCCCCTATCCGGTGATTCCCTCCCAGCCCTCCCAGACCAAGCAGATGCTCTCGATCGTGGACAAGATCATGGAAAGGGTCTCCCAGCTGGATCTCCAGGGGGTCTCCGAGCGGCTCATCGAAACCTCGCGGGCGGCGGAGAACTTCCTGGCCGGCCCGGAGATGAAGGGCATCCTCCACAATGTCGATGCCAGCACGGCCAGCCTCGAGGGGAGCCTCCGGCGAATCGACCGGATCCTGGCGGATGGAAATGTCGAGGGAATCCTCCTGGAAGCCCGGCAGGGTATCGGCGAGACGCGCCAGGGCATTGCCGAGACCCGCGGAGGAATCGCCGAAGCGCGCCTGCTGATCTCCGGCCTCAGGGAGGAGATCGAGCGCCTGAAGGCGG
>JAJFUM010000422.1 GCA_021372415.1 Deltaproteobacteria bacterium | reverse complement strand
AGCGTCCTGTCGGCCAAAGCCGGGCCCATCCTGGGGCCGCTTTTGGGCTACGAGGCGATCACGGCCTTCATGCTCGAGGCCACTTTTCTGGGCATCCTGCTGTACGGGCGCAGCCGGGTGTCACCGGGCTTCTACTTCTTTTCCTGCCTCATGATCGCCTTCGGGACGGTCCTGTCCTCCTTCTGGATCCTCTGCAACAACAGCTGGATGCAGGTCCCCGTGGGCTACAAGATCGTCGAGGGCCGGATCATCCCAGTCGACTGGCAAGCGATCGTCCTTCGGCCGGTCTTCCTGAACCACTGGGTGCACATGCTCCTGGCCAGTTTCCTCACCACCTCCCTCAGCATCGCCGCCGCCGGCGCCTGGTACACGCTCCGCAAGGTCCACTTGGCCGAGGCGGGGTTGTTGCTGCGCTGGGGGCTCCGGATAACGACCGCCCTGATCGTCGCCCAGATCGTGGTCGGGGACCTGAGCGGCAAAGACCTCTATGTGTACCAGCCCGCCAAGTTCGCCGCCATCGAGGCCCGCTGGCAGCCGGAGGAACCGGGCCGGGAGGTCTGGCTCGCTCTTCCCGACGTGGAGGCCCGGAAGAACCGCTGGTCCATCGAGTCCCCCTACGTGGGCAGTTGGATCGCCACCGGGAACTGGACGGCGCCCGTCTCGGGGCTGAGCGATTTTCCGCGCAGGGATTGGCCGCCGATCCTCACCATCTTCTTTGCCTTCCGCATCATGGTTGGCCTGGGGGTGGCGATCCTCGCCCTCGGCGTGGTCGGCCTCTGGCTCGACCGGCGCCGACGTCTGGACGAAGCCCGCTGGTTCCTGTGGTGCACGGCCCTGGCCTTCCCCGCGGGATTCCTCGCCGTGATCGTCGGCTGGATCACGACCGAGGTTGGCCGCCAGCCCTGGGCGGTTTACGGCCTCCTGAGGACCGCCGAGGCCGTGACTCCGACCCTGGGCACGACGGAGGTCCTCGTCACCCTCGCCGGTTACACGGCGGTCTACAGCCTCCTGGCCCTCTTCGGGGGGCGTTACCTGTTCAGGATCGTCCGCCGGGGGCCCGCCGGCGGCGCCAGCCCCAAGGAGTGACGCGATGGATCCTCTCTGGCTTCCCCAATTCTGGGCCCTTCTGATCGCCTTGGCCCTCTTGGTCTACATGGTCCGCGACGGCTACGACCTGGGGGTCGGCATCCTTTTCGGCTTCATCCGGGACGACGCGCTCCGGGAAACCCTGGTCAGGGCCATCTCCCCCTTCTGGGACGGAAACGAGGTCTGGCTTGTCCTGGTCGGAGCAGGGATCTTCGCCGCCTTCCCGACGGTCTACGCGATCGTCCTGCCGGCCTTCTACCTGCCCCTCACAGCGATGCTCATTGCCCTCATCTTCCGGGGGGTCTTCTTCGAATTCCGCGACCACGCCGGGCGAAACCGGCTCTGGGACCGGGGCTTCTTCCTGGGCTCCCTCGCCGCATCCTTCATCCAGGGCGCGGCCCTGGGAGGCCTTGTCCAGGGGATCGCCGTGGCCGACGGCCGGTACGCTGGAGGCGCCTTCGATTGGCTGACGCCCTTCACCCTGACCTGTGGGGCGGGATTGACCCTGGGCTACACCCTTCTGGGCGCGGCCTGGCTCGTCCTCAGGACCACCGGGGAGGCGCGGGAGAAGGCCTACCGCCTCCTCGCGGGGCTCCTGGCGGCGTTCCTGGCAGTCTTCCTGATTGCCGCCTTCTGGACGGCTGCCGTCCATCCGCGCGTCGCCAGCCGCTGGCTGGAGGCCCTCTGGCTCTTCCTCACCCCGGTCTTGGGCGCCGCGGCCATCCTGGGTCTCTGGGCCGGCGTCCGCAGCCGGAGGGACGCAGTCCCCTATGCCATGGCGGCCCTCCTCTTCCTGGCCCTCTTTCTGGCCGCCGCAGGCAGCTTCTGGCCCTACCTCGTGCCCTTCACGGTCACGATCGACGCGGCGTCGGCTCCGGCGGAGACCCTTCGGTTTCTCTTCTACGGCGCAGGCCTTCCGGTCTTCCCGCTGGTCCTGGTCTACTCGGGGGTGGTCCTCTGGATCCTCCGGGGAAAGGTATGAGACGATGAAGCCCAGGAACGATCCCGGATACATCCTCCGCCACTTCAACGCCATCGCCGGCAGCTACGATTTCATGAACACCCTTCTGAGCCTCGGCCTCCACCACCGCTGGAAGCGCCTGGCCGTGGAAGCTCTCGGGCTTGTGCCGGGCGAGCGGGTCTTGGACGTCTGCGGAGGGACAGGGGACCTGGCCATCCTGGCGGCCCATGCCGTAGGCCCTGAAGGACGCGTCGTCCTGTGTGACTTCAGCCTGGCCATGATCGAAGCGGGGATGCCCAAGATCCGGCGCGTTGCTCCGGCCGGGAGGCCCGACGCCGTCCAGGGGGACGCCGAGTGCCTCCCCTTTCCGGCGGAGGAATTCGACGGGGCCATGGTGGGCTTCGGGATCCGGAACCTGGCGCACATGGACCGGGGGATCGCCGAGATGCACCGGGTCCTGAAACCTGGAGGAAGACTGATGGTCCTGGAGTTTTCCCTCCCCGTCACCGGCTGGTTCCGCCGACTCTACGATTTCTATTCCTTCAGCCTCATGCCCCTGGCCGGGAAGGTTCTGGCCGGGAACCGCACCGCCTACCTGCACCTGCCCGAATCAATCCGGAGGTTCCCGCCGCCCGAGGACATCAAGGGGCTCCTGGAGCGAGCCGGCTTCGGCCAGGTGGGTTACCGGCGCCTCACGAACGGAATCGCGGTGATCTACCGGGGGGTGAAGCGATGAAGCTCAACTGGGCGGAGCGCTGGGCGGTCAACAACCCCCTGCGGCCCATCCAGCAGCGCCTGGAGATGGCCTGGTTCGCGAAACGGGCCGGCATTGCGCCGGGGAGCCGGATCCTGGAGGTGGGCTGCGGGAGAGGCGCAGGGGCCCGGCTGATCCGGGAGGCCTTCCGGCCTTCGGAGCTCCACGCGATGGATCTGGATATCGCGATGATCGGCCGGGCCGGCCGATACCTCGACGCCGGGATGAGGCGGGAGATCGCCTTTTTCGTGGGCGATTGTTCCCGACTCCCCTGCGGCGACCAGTCGTTCGACGCCCTCTTCGGGTTCGGCGTCCTCCACCACATCCCAGACTGGCAGGGAGCCCTGGCCGAGATCGTCCGGGTCCTCCGGCCGGGCGGGACTTACGCCTTCGAGGAGCTCTACCCCGCCCTCTACGGGAACGCCCTCACGAAACGGCTCCTCCTCCACCCCGCCCAAAACCGCTTCCGCAGCGAAGATCTCAGGCAGGCCCTGGCCACGGCCGGCCTGGACCTCCGGCACGGCATCGAGCACCCAAAGCTCGGAACCCTAGGGATCGCCGTGAAGTTTTTTAAAGTGCTATAAGGTCTTCCGACTTCTGGAAAACATCCCCGAGCAGAAGAACCACTGCATCGAACTGGCCGTGAAGACCCTCCAGAAGGCGCTGAAGGGGTACGGCCAGAAATCCGAGTGACGGGACAGTGAACGCCAGGGGTCCCATAGGGATGGGCATCGCGAAAATCGGCATTGGACAGGCATGACGGGATATGTTATTGGAATAGAAGGCGTCAATGTCTGATAGGCTTTTTGGTCCTATGT
>JAJFUM010000414.1 GCA_021372415.1 Deltaproteobacteria bacterium | reverse complement strand
CCATCCTGGCCGGGCAGTTCAGCCAAATGCGCGTCAGACTGCAGCAGCAGAAACACGATCTGGCTAATGCGTTCGGGAAGATTCACGCCTTGGCGACGCGTGACGAGCTTACCGGTCTGATCAACCGCCGTCAAATGAATGAGCTGATCGAAAAGGAAATTCAACAGAGCCTGCGCTTACATTCGCAATTCTGCATCGCGATCATCGACCTGGATCATTTTAAGCGGATCAACGATGATCATGGCCACAGCGCGGGAGATGAAGCCTTGCGCCAGTTTGCCCTGAAGGGCAGTCAGATGCTGCGCGCCACCGACTCCTTTGCCCGTTGGGGCGGTGAGGAGTTCCTTCTCTTGATGCCCCATTCCATCTTGTCGCTCGCCCAGGAGGGCGTGGAGCGCATCCGCCAGACCTTGGAGCAGATGCCGGTTCTGATCGACGTTCCCTCGGTAAGGCTGACGTTGTCAGCCGGCATTGTGGAGCACCGGCCCGGCGAGTCCGTCGATACCATGATCGAGCGAGCCGATGCAGCACTTTACAGTGCCAAGACTCATGGCAGAAACCGAGTCATTGTCGGTTGATGTTACTATAAACGCATCACCAGCCAGGGGTGCTCTAGGAAACGACCAAATTATTCTGGGGCGGTCGCCGAATGACACGGGCGCTGCAAGCCGTTTAAAGAACATTGCGCATCCTGGAACATGCCGTGTGAGCGGCGGCCTGTGCCTTGTCCCCGCCCCCGAGGGAACTGTCTGTAAAAGCAGGTGCCGTCCAATTCCCTTGACAGGCGAGGGCCGTCTCCATATACTCGACCTCACCGAAAGGCGGTCCCTTATCCCGTAAAAATCCACATTGAATCCTCAGATGTCCCGATAGGCAAAGCGGCCTGGCAGGGTCGGCGACATCTGTTCAGAAGGGGGAAGCCATGAAGAAAATCACCATCCCGGCATTCCGCGAGAAGAAGAAGGACGGCCAGAAGGTCACGATGATCACGGTCTACGACTATATCTTCGCGCGCCTGGTCGAGGCCTCCGAGGCCGAGATGATCCTGGTGGGCGACTCCCTGGGGATGATCGTCCAGGGGCTCCCCCTGACGAATCCCGTCACCACCGAGGAGATCATCTACCACACCAAGTGCGTCCGGCGGGGTGCCCCCGAGACCCTGGTCATCGGAGACATGCCCTTCATGAGCTACCAGGTGAACCCCGAGCAGGCCCTGGCCTCGGCCGGCCGGATCATCAAGGAGGGAGGAGCGGACTGCGTGAAACTGGAGGGGGGCGTCCACGTGGCCCCCTCCGTCCAGAAGATCACCCGGGCCGGGATCCCCGTCGTCGGCCACATCGGCCTCACCCCCCAGAGCTCCTCGGCCCTGGGCGGTTTCAAGGTCCAGGGGAAGACGCGGGAGGAGGCGGAGCAACTCATCGCCGACGCCCGGGCCCTCGATGAGGCGGGGATCTTCGCGATCGTCCTGGAGTGCATCCCCAGCGGCGTGGCCAAGGTGATCACCGAATCGATCCGGGCCACGACGATCGGCGTGGGGGCGGGCCCCCATGTGGACGGCCACAATCTCAACGCCTATGACCTCCTGGGTCTCTTCGGGGACTTCGTCCCCCGCTTCGCCCGGCAGTACAAGAAGATGGCCGCCGAATGCACCGAGGTCTTCAACTCTTTCACCCGCGAGGCCCGCTCCGGCCACTATCCGACAAAAGAGGAGGCTTACAGCGGCGGCCCGGAGATCGAGAAGCTCTTTCCGCTCCCCTGACCCACTCGCGCGCCTCTTGCCCCTTTGGAAGGGGCTGGCAACCGCAGCAGGTCAAGAGCCATTGCCCCTCAAGGAGGAACCATGACCGACCCCAAGTCATCCCGAGGGTCCCTGCGCAGTTCCCTGGTCACCCAGGGGATCGACCGCGCCACGCACCGCTCCCTCTTCTACTCCATGGGCCTCTGCCGTTCGGACCTGGAAAAGCCCCTCGTGGCCGTGGTCAACTCCTTCAACGAGCTGATGCCCGGCCACGTCCACCTGCAGCCCCTCTGCCAGGCTATTAAGCTTGGAATCGCGGAGGCGGGCGGGACGCCCCTGGAGTTTCCCTGCATCGCCGTCTGCGACGGGATCGCCACAGGGCATCAGGGGATGAAGATGCCCATGCTGAGCCGCGAGATGATCGCCGACCTCATCGAGCTTATGGTCGTCGCCCACGGCTTCGACGCCATGGTCCTTCTGACCAACTGCGACAAGGTGACGCCCGGGATGCTCATGGCTGCCGGCCGTCTCAACATCCCGGCCATCCTGGTGAGCGGCGGCCCCATGGACCACAACACCTTCCAGGGGAAAAAGGTCTGCTACACGGACCTCATCGAGGCGGAGGGAAGGGTCGTCCTGGGCGACCTGAGCGAGGCGGAACTGACCCAATTCGAACAGACGGCCTGTCCGGGCTCCGGCTCCTGCGCCATGATGGGGACGGCCAACACGATGAACATGCTGACCGAGGCCCTCGGGATGACCCTCACCGACGGGGCCCTCATCCCGGCCGTCTACGGGGCCCGCATCGCCCTGGCCCGGCGCGCGGGGCAGGCGATTCTGGAGCTCCACAACCGGAACATCCTGCCCAGGGACATCATGACGCCCAAGGCCTTCGAGAACGCCATCGCCGTGGACATGGCGATCGGCGGCTCCACGAACACCTGCCTCCACCTGCCGGCCATCGCCCGGGAGGTGGGGATCGATCTCACGATGGACAGGTTCTCCGAGATCGCCGAGAAGACGCCGCACCTGACGCTCCTCAAGCCGGCTGGTCAACACTTCACCAGGGACATGTACGAGGCCGGCGGGATTCCGGCCCTGATGAACGAATTGAACGGCCGGGGCCTGATCCATCCGGACTGCCTGACGGCGACGGGAAGGACGATGGGCGAGAACATTGCCGGCCGGCAGATCCTGAACGCCGAGGTGATCCATCCCGCCGACCGGCCCATCTCCCCCAAGGGCGGCCTCGCCATCCTCAAGGGAAGCCTGGCCCCCGAAGGCGCCGTCGTCAAGAGCGCCGCCGTGGCCAGGGAGATGCTGGTCCATTCGGGGCCGGCGCGGGTCTTCGACCGGGAGGAGGAGGCCCTCGAGGCGATTTTCGGCGGCCGCATCATGCCCGGCGACGTGGTCGTCATCCGCTACGAGGGGCCCAAGGGAGGTCCTGGGATGCGCGAGCAGCTCCTGCCCACCTCGGCCATCATCGGCATGGGCCTGGGAAAGACCGTCGCCCTGATCACCGATGGCCGTTTCTCCGGGGCGACGCAGGGGGCCTGCATCGGCCACGTCTCGCCCGAGGCCTACCTGGGCGGCCCCATCGCCCTCATCAAGGAGGGGGACCGGATCGAGATCGACATCCCGGCGAGGAAGCTGGAGCTGGCGGTCGATCCCAAGATCCTGGAGGAACGGAAAAAGACGTGGAAACCGCCGGAGAGCACGAATATCGAGAAGGGATCGCTCCTGGAGCGTTACCGGCGGATGGTGGGCTCGGCGATGAAAGGGTCCATCCTGGAGTAGCACGATGAGCCTCCGAACCGTGCAGTTGCCCTACGGTGAAAGACAGGTCGAGGTCCGCATCCCCGAGGACAGCCTCGTGGGGGTCTACTCGCCCCGCGACACCGCCCCGGTGGCGGACGTCCCATCGGAGGTCCGGCGGGCCCTGGCTTCGCCCATCGGGGCCAAACCCCTGCGGGAGCAGGCCCGGGGGGCAAGAAACGCGGTTCTCATCGCCGACGACAACACGCGTCTCACGCCGACGGAGGTCCTGATCCCGATCCTCCTGGACGAGTGCAACGCCGCCGGGATCCCCGATGCGGAGATCCGGGTGATCATTGCCCTGGGAACCCACCGCTTCATGACCGATGCGGAGATCCTGGCCAAGTTCGGCGCCGAGACGCTACGCCGCGTCCCGGTCGTCAACCACCCCTACAAGGACCCCGGTGCCCTGGTCGATCTGGGGACGACGCCCAACGGCGGCCGCATCCTCATCAACCGCGCCGTGGTTGAGGCCGACTTCAAGCTGGGGATCGGCAGCATCGTCCCCCACCATATCCCAGGCTACGCCGGTGGGGCGAAGATCATCCAGCCGGGAGTCTCGGGCGAGGAGACCACGGCCTACACCCATCTCCTGTCGGTGCGGGCCCCCCGCTCTTACCTGGGCGTCTTGGAAAATCCGGTTCGCGAGGAGCTCGACGCGATGGCCCGGAAGGTGGGGATGAACACGATCCTCAACACAGTCCTCAACCGCCGCGGCCAGGTCGTCCAGGCCTTCTTCGGCGACGTGGTGGAGGCCTTCCGGGCCGGTGTCGCCAAATCCCGGGAGGTCTACGACTGCCCCATCCCCGAGGAGGCCGACATCGTCCTTTCGAGCTCCCACCCCTGCGACATCGAATTCTGGCAGGCCCACAAGACGCTCTACCCCTCGGACCTGGCCGTCAAGGCCGGGGGAATCGTAATCGTCGTCACCCCCTGCGACGAGGGGGTTGCCCAGACGCACGCCAACATGCTGGAGATGACCCCCTACGGCTCGCATCGGCTCAGGGAGATGGTCTGGCAGGGGCAGCTCGAGGACGAGGTGGGGGCTGCATTGGCGATCGCCTGGGCCCAGGTCCGCGAACGCGAGGAGGTCTGGATGGTCTCGGACGGAATCTGCGCCGAGGAGGCGGCCAGACTCGGCTTCGGTCACTTCGCCTCGGCGCAGGAGGCCCTGGACACGGCCCTGGCCAAGAAAGGGAGAGGCGCGCGGGTGACGGTCCTCACCCATGCGCCGGACATGCTGCCGCGGATCGTTCCCGCTGCCTGACCCGCGGCGGTGTCCGGTCAAACCATCAAACCAATCAGGAGGCCATATGAATCTCAGCAGCGCTGCAAAGATCCTCATGGTGTCCGTCCTGTTGGCCGCGGCCACGGCCGTCCAGGCCTACGAGGCCCCCTCGGCAGGAATTCTCCAGATATTCCTGGGGCGTCAGAAATAACCCTTCATCAACCGGTCGGTCCATTCCGGAACGACCGGTTTTTCTACCCGATCGAACTGGGGGACATAGGGCTTGATGTCCAGGACCGGGGTCCCGTCAACGGCATCGAGCCCCTGGACCTCCAGGCAGGAATCGCCTACCCCCATGATCTTCACGGCCGTGATCCCGATCGGGTTGGGCCGGTCCTTGGCCCTCTGCGAGAAGATCCCCACCTTTGGCATCTCCACGAGCCCCCTGGGCCGGCGCTGGAGGTGCCTCTCCCTCTCGTAGCGGGCCTCATGGAGATACGTGACGACGATGGCGTGGGAGAAGTCCTTCAGCCCCAGGAGTCCTCCGGAAAATTCCGGTTCCAGAAGGATACGCGAGACCACCCCGCCCCAGTTCTCATCGGTCTTTTCGGTGACGGGCGATGAAACGCGTCCGATGGCGATGAACGGGATCCGGTTCATGTCGCCTCAGGGGGCCATGAAGACCTTCGGCAGATAGGTGCTCAGCCAGGGGACGTAGGTCACGATCGCCAGGGCTACCAGGGACACGAAGAAGGGCGCCCAGACGGCCCTGCCCAGTCGGTCCAGGGACATCCCGGTCACACCGCAGACCGCAAAGAGGACCGCGCCCACCGGCGGCGTGATCAGGCCCAGGACCAGGTTCAGGCAGATGACGATCCCCATGTGGATCGGATCGATCCCCAGATGGGCCGCCAGGGGAGCCAGGACGGGGGTTACGATGACCAGGGCAGGGGCCGTCTCCATCGGGATCCCGATGAGCAGGAGCAGGATGTTGACGAACAGGAGGATCAGGTAGGGCGATGTGGTCAGGGTGGAGATCCAGTCGATCAGAAGCTGCGGGATCTGGTCCACCGCGACGATCCAGGCAAAGGGCTCCGACATGGAGATAAGCATCATCACCATTCCCGACTCCAGTCCGGCCTTCAGAAAGACCGTGGGAAGGTTCCTGAAATTCAATTTCCGATAGAGGAAAAACCCCACCAAGGTCGCGTAGACCACGGCAACGCCGGCCGCCTCGGTGGGTGTGAACATGCCGCTCAGGATGCCGCCCAGGATCAGAAAGGGCATGAAGAGGGCGGGAATCGCCTTGACCGTGGCGATGCTGATCTCCTTCAGGGGAGCCCTCTTGTCCTTGGGGTAGTCGCGCCTGACGGCCACCAAGTACATATAGACCATCAGCGCGCCCCCCAACAGCAGGCCCGGGAAAACCCCTCCGAGGAAGAGGCCGCCGATCGAGACGTTGGCCGTAACCCCGGAGATGATGAAGGGGATGCTCGGCGGGATGATCGGCCCCATACAGGAGGCCGTGCAGGTCAGCGCGCCGGCCACGTCGTCGTCGTATCCGGCCTTGATCATGGCGGGGATCATTACAACGCCGATGGCCACGGCCGTGGCCACCGCCGCACCGGAGATCGCCGCGAAGATGGCGCAGGCCAGGATCGTGGCATGCCCCAGCCCGCCGCGGATGTGCCCCAGAAGCAGGCGCGCGAAGCGGACCAGGTCCTGCGTGATCCCGCCCTCGTTCATAAGATTCCCGGCCAGCATGAAGAGCGGGATGGCCAGGAGCGGAAAGGTCGCCAGTCCCCCGAAGACGGTCTGGACCAGGGTCGTGAGGGGCATGGTATCGCTGGCGAGGGCATAGACCAGGGAGCAACCGCCCAGGGCGACGATGATGGGCGCGGAGATGCACAGCAGCGCAATAAAGGTGACCAAGAAGACGATCATTGCTCTTCCCCTCCTTTCGGACCCAGGCCGAGGAAGATCAGAAGTTCCTCCATGGTCAGGAAAAACATGATAAAGAAACCCGTCGGAAGGGCGGCATAAGGGTAGCTCATCACAAGCCCCATGGCCGGCGAGGTCTGCTTCGCGTTATAGATCGTCTGGAAGAGACCGTAGCCGAACATCGCGCCGAAGAAGATCAGCGCACAAAGATAGCTGATGAATTTCAATAATTTTACGACACCTTGGGGGACCGAGTCCAAGACCGCGGTCATGCTGATCATGTAGCCCTTTCTGAGTCCCACAGCGCCGCCCAGCATCGAGGCCCAGACCAGGGAGTAGGTCGAGACCTCGCCGGACCACATGCTCATCTTCTGAAAAACGTAGCGTCCGGTCACCTCGTAGGGAATGACGATGGCGATGACGACCATGAAAAAGATCGTCCCCCAGCTTCCCACCGTGACCAGGATCTCGTTGAACCGCTTTAGTACATGCATAACGCCGCTCCCGAAACCAGCCCCCAAGAATCCGTCTTCCCAAAGAGATCTTCGGAAGGCGTCACCCTATCTGCCCTCTGCCGATCCCGGCTGCTGAGGCGCGGCTTGCCTGGCGCCGCAGCAGCCGGGAGTAAGGCATGAGGAATCAACGGATGAATGACAGCCGTTCTCTACTTCGCGTTCATGATGGTATCGATCTCGGCCTTGCTGAACTGCGCGCTGAATTCGCCGTAAACCGGTGCCATCGCCTTCTTGAAGCTTTCCTTGTCCACGTCGCGCGTTACGACCACACCCTTTTTGGCCAGGTCCTGAAGCTTGGACTCCTCACCGTCCCGGTTGACCTTACGCTGGAACTTGGCCACCTCCAGAGCGGTCTTCACGCAGAGCTCCTGGTCCGCTTTGGGCAGGGCGTTGAAGGCCTTGGGGCTCATCAGGAAGGGCGAGGGGGAGTAGACGTGCTGGCTCAGGGAGAAGTACTTCTGGCCGGCATCCCAGAGTTTGGAGCTGTAGTAGACCGCGATGGGGTTCTCCTGGCCGTCGATGACTTTCTGCTGCAGCGCCGTGAACACCTCACCCCAGGCCATGGGGGTGGGATTCAACCCGGCGGCCTTCCAGGCGGCCAGGTGGACCTTGTTCTCCATGGTCCGGATCTTGAGCCCCTTGGCGTCCTCAACCTTCTTGACCGGCCCCTTGGCGTTGGTCAGGTTGCGGAAGCCGTTTTCCCAGAAAGCCAGGGCCTTGATGTTGGCCTTGCTGAAGTCGTCGAGCAGTTTCTGGCCGATCGGCCCATCCATTACCAGGTCCACATGTTTGAAGTCTCTGAAGAGGAAGGGGAAATCGAGGATGTTGATCGAGGGGCTGAATCCGCCCAGAGGACCGGTGGAGGTGACCAGGAGGTCGATCGCCCCCTGCTGGATCCCCTCGGTCATCTCGCGTTCGCCCTTGCCCAACTGGTTGCTGGGATAGAGCTTGGTCTGGATGCGGCCCTTGGTCCTCTCCTTCATCAGGTCGGCGAACTTCTGGGCCCCGATCATGTAGGGGTGATCCATGCTCTGGGTGGACGCCAGTTTCCAGGTGACCTTGTACTCCGCCGCCGCAGCCGTACCGATCCATGCAAACACCATCAGGACTGCGAAACCAAACATCATAACTCTTTTCATGGTGATTCCTCCTCCGTGACTGAGTTGATATGAAGAAACCGCCCCCACGACGGGGGCCGAACCGACGTCTGAAAGTCCACAAGGTCCTAAAGGGGGCTCAGGGCTTCGCCCGCAAAACAGGCAGGGTGTTCGCCCCTTGTGGCATCAGGGTGATCCGGGGCCGATCCGCCCCGCAATGGCGATAGGCTTGCGCCAAGGCTTCCTCCATCGTGGTTACGGGAATGATGCCGGCCTTTCCCACCAGTTCGACATTCTCGGGACGGGTCACCATGATATACGTGGCGATGTCGCTGCACTCGACCTCCTTGAAGGCCACCCATCCCGGGATCGTGAAGTCCGCCCGCAGGGCCTTCTCCATCTCCAGGGTCGAGGCGTACTGGAACCACTGGGGAAACTCCGGCGGCTCCATGATGTCCGGGCATTCGCTGACGATGATCACCGCCCCGCCCTTTTTGACCGCATAGGAGGCGTTGTCCATCGTCTTGCCGGCTTGGTAGAGGTTGATGTCCTTGGGCGACCCGCCGGCCGAGGCGATCACGATATCGGCCAGGCCCGGGATCGGGACACCGTAAATCTCGTCAACGAGTTTCGTCCCCTCCTGCCAGGCGGAGACCCAGTTGCCGGCGAAGATCCCGGCATACTCCCCTTCGGCGTTGGGGACCACGTTGACGATGAAGTCCGGCTTGACGAACCCGGCGATCTCCATCATGTCCTCGTGGCACTCGTTGCCGCGGGTCTTCCCCGAAACAGCGTTCCGGTTCGACCCCATGCCCACCTTTGGAGCCATGGCCCAGAGGTGGTTCTGCTGGATCGTCCGGATGGAACTGAATCCGGGGATGACGCTCTTGCGCCCCCCGCCGTAGCCCACCATGTAGTGATAGATGATTCCGCCGGTGAGGATGATCTTGTTGGCTTCGGCGACGACCCGGTTGATCGCGACCTCCGTCCCCCGGCTCGTCTTGCCCAGATGGACCATGTTGTCCAGGTCCCGGGCATTGTGGTTGACCACGTTCACCCGCCGGCAGACCTCAGCGCCGCAGAGCTGCTGCATCTCCTCCCGGGTGTTCTGGCGATGCCCGCCGACGACGACCAGAATGCTCACGTTTTCGTCGGGGATCCCCGCCCGGGCGATCGTGTCGAAAAGGGTGGGCAGGATTAGGTCCATGCGCTGCCAGCTCCGGGTGATGTCGCTGACCGTGATGGCCACCCGGTCCGTGGGATGGAGAAGCTCCTTCAGGGGCGGCGAATCGATGGGCCGCTCCAGGGCCGCACGGATCGCCCCAGGGATGTCGGCAATGGCCGGGTACTCTTTCCCGAGGACCTCGCAGTAGATCTGCTCCTCGGGAAGACAGAAGGCCACCTCGCCTTCACCGTATCGCATGCGGATCGTTCTTGTCTTCAAGCACCTTTCTCCCGGCTTTGGGAATGATTACTTCAGGCTGCCCTTGATCTCCGCCAGGACCTCGGGATCGATCCCGTAACAGTGCTCCGGCGCCGGATAGACCCGGTCCGCCAGATCCTGCTGGTATCCCTGCAGGGCCTTGCGGACGATCTCGTTCAGATTGCAGTACTGCTTGACGAACTTGGCCTTGTGTCCCTTGAAGAAGCCCAGGGCGTCGTGAACGACCAGAACCTGGCCGTCGGTGTAAGGCCCCGCCCCGATCCCGATGATCGGGATCCCGGCGCGTTCGGTGATGATCTGGCCGATCTCCGAGGGGATCGCCTCAAGGAGGATGCTGAATGCCCCTGCCTCCTCGATGATCTTGGCGTCGCTGATCAGCTTGAGGGCGCTCTCGACACTCCTCCCCTGGGCCTTGAACCCGCCCAGGGCCGAAACGGATTGGGGCGTGAGCCCCAAATGTCCCATCACGGCGATCCCGGCATTGTGGATGGACCGGACCCTTTCGGCCATCTCCTCGCCGCCCTCCATCTTGACGCCGTCGGCGCCGGCCTCCTGGATGAACCGGCCGGCATTGAGGACGGCCCTCTCGTTGGAAGCCTGATAGGACAGGAAAGGCATGTCGCCGATGACGAAACTGTGCGGCGCTCCACGCTTGACCGCCGCGGTGTGGGGAACGATGAGGTCCATCGTGACCGGGTTGGTCCCGGAGAAGCCGTAGACGGTCATCCCCAGCGAGTCGCCGCAGAGGATCATGTCGACGCCGATCTCGTCCTCGATCGTGGCGATCGGATAATCGTAGGCGGTCAACATCACAATCGGTTTCCCCTGGGCCTTCTTTTCTCTAAGGTACGGGATCGTGACCTTGGTGCGCTCTGCCATTTGTGTCCTCCTTAGCGATAACGCGACAGCGTTGGGGTAAAAAAGCTCATCCGCATCGCCGACTGACGTCGGGATTCTGTCGATTCCGGTCCCCGGACGCGCCGGGTCCTCTGAACGGGTCGTTCCTCTATTTCCCCTCGGAAATCCGGTCCGCCCTCAAAGAAGCGGGGAGAAGGTGTGAACGTACGCATACACCCGATTTCGGAAAAAGGCAACAGGGAATGAGGGGGGTTCATGGCGTGGCGATCCTCCCCTCCGGTTTCACCATTCGGTCGCCATAAAATATCCGATAAAATATCCATACTCGAGAGCACCCGGGGCCGGAAGATAAATAGGTCTTTCTTCACGACGACTTGGTCTGCCCTTGCGGGACTTCAGCCAGCCCTTCCTGAATTTTCACAGGTCATTGGCCCGCCGCCACAATCTGAAAACCCAATAGTGGGCGTAAAACAAAACTCGTGAGATCGGGGACGGTGAAGTGAAGAAGGTGGGTTGGAAGGGGTCGTTTTAACGACCAAAGTCCGGCCCCGCGTGTACCATCCGGAGCCGGACCTTGTCTAACCAGTCAAAACCTTGATGGTTTTGTTCCCTCTGGTGGAGATGAGGGGGATCGAACCCCTAGCCTCCGCATTGCGAACGCGGCGCTCTCCCAGTTGAGCTACATCCCCAATCTTTTTTTAAAAAGTGGCGTGGTAACGACTCACCCTTCCAATTTCGCGGCGAGCATATATGATTCACCTGAAGGCTGTCAAGCAATTGTTCTGTTGATGACCTGCGGGCCCATCACCCCGATCGGGTCCCTTTCCCTCCGGTCAAGGGGTTGAAACCCCGAGAATCGCTGTTGACAGGGTCCGGGAATTGTCCTACATTGAATCGACCCGTCTGTCTCCTGGATAAAGGTTCTTCAATCATCAGAGATGGTGTCCTCATGAATAAACCTAAAACCGCCCGTCCTGGTCTCATCCCGTTCCTGTGGCTCGTCGGCATCGTCTTGACCCTCTCGGGATGTTTCCCCCTGGCCGAATTTCGCGGGGTGCGGGAAGAGATCATGTTCAAGCAGTTCCCCACCAGGGGGGAGTTCGTGGATTACCGGCGGAACGTGCCGACCAAGGCCCAGGACTATCCCCTTGAGGCGACCAGCGACGGTTTCAAGATGGTGCGCATCTTCCGGGATATGGACGCGGACATGGTGGAATGGATGTGGCGGGTTACCCTCAGGAACAAGACGACCCGGGAGGTCGTCGTGACCCTGGACTACCACCTGCAGGATGAGGATGCCCTGCCGGTGACCACCAGCCAGACGGTCGGGTGGAAGATCCCCCCCGGCCAGACCGTTTCCCTGGAAAAGACTGATTTCCTGCCCTACGCGAAGGCCATTCGGGTGACGGGAAGTTCCTGGGATATCCAACTCCACAATTGATGACAGATCCCACCGGCTCAGGGCCATCCTGCCGAGGTTCGTCCTCCGGCATGGATTTCTCCATGGATCGCATTGACAGAGGTCCCCGGGATGAAGGATGAGGGAAAGACAAAAGGACGACTCATCGAGGAGATGGCCCTCCTGCGTCGCGAGGTCGCCGAATTGCAGGAGGCCCGCGCCGAACTGGAACGGACCGCGGAAGCCCTCAAGCGGAGCGAAGCATATTTCAGGGCGATCACCCAAAACTCCTCCGACATCATCATCGTCGTGGATGCCCTGGCCACGATCACCTACGTGAGCCCCTCTGTCGAGCGTTTCATCGGCTACCGGCCGGAGGAGCTGATCGGTCGAAGCGGGTTCGAGCTGATCACGGAGGAGGACAATCCCCGGGCCATCGGGGATTTCAGCCAGGCGTTGCTGACCAAGGAAGTCGTCATTCCCAACGCCTTCAACATCCGGCACAAGGACGGGACGGTGCGCATCCTGGAGGGGGTCGGGAAGAACCTTCTGGACGATCCGGCCGTCGCAGGCTTCGTGATGAACGTCCGTGACATCACCGACCGCAGACAGACCGAGGAGGAGCGCCGGCAACTGCAGGAACGGCTGAACCGGGCGGAAAGGATGGAGGCCCTGGGGACCTTGGCCGGCGGCGTCGCCCATGATCTCAACAACGCCCTGGGCGTCCTGATCGGATATTCGGAGCTGATCCTGAACGACATCGGTGAAGAGAGTCCGGTCCGGCCCTATGTGCTCAGTGTGATCGAAGGCGGAGAGAAGGCCTCCGCCGTCGTCCGGGACCTGCTCATCCTGGCCAGACGGGGGGTCCAGACCACCAAAGTCGTCAATCTCAATCAGATCATCCATGACTGCCTGAAGTCCCAGGCCTTCGAAAAACTCTCGTCGCTGAACCCTCTGGTCCGGTTCAGGACCGAACTCGATGCGGACCTGAACAATATCATGGCTGCCCCGGGCCATCTGGGGAAAGTCCTGATGAATCTGCTGACCAATGCGGCGGAGGCCATGCCGGAGGGAGGCCATGTCCTCATCCGCACGGCCAATCGGTACCTTGACAGGCCGGTGGGGGCCTTCGACCATGTCCGCGAAGGGGACTATGCGGTCCTGTCCGTGTCCGATTCGGGAAAGGGGATCTCCGAAAGGGACAGGCCCCACATCTTTGAACCCTTTTACACGAAAAAGGTCATGGGGCAGGGCGGGACCGGCCTCGGCCTGGCGGTGGTCTGGGGGGCGGTCAGGGACTACGACGGTTACATCGATGTCCAGAGCCAAGAGGGAGAGGGAAGCTCCTTCAGCCTCTACTTTCCCGCGACCCGGGATCCGCTTCTGGATGAAAAAGGCCCGGTTGACGTCTCCCGGTATAAGGGCAGGGGCGAGGTCATTCTGGTGGTGGATGATGTGCCGGAGCAGAGGAATCTGGCGGCCACGATGCTGAACCGGCTGAATTATAAGGTCGTCATGGCGGCCAGCGGCGAGGAGGCGGTGGCCTTTCTGAAGAAGGGCAAGGCTGACCTCGTCGTCTTGGACATGATCATGGATCTGGGGATGAACGGGCTTGAGACCTACCAGGAGATCCTCGGGATCCATCCCAGTCAGAAGGCGATCATCGTGAGCGGCTTTTCCGAAATGGAACTCGTCGCTCAGGTTCAGGCGCTGGGTGCGGGGGAGTACGTGAGGAAGCCCTACAGCCTGGAGAGTCTGGGAATGGCTGTCCGAAGGGCGCTCGACAGGGCTTCCGGGGAGGAACCGCCGGTCCCACGCTGATTTCCGGTCGGCACGGACGCGTCACGGGATTCCGCTCTGCCACACCCCAAACGCAGAGGGCCCCGGCCTTGCCGCCGGGGCCCGTCCGTCTTGACCCGGTTCGGGAGGCCAGGCGATGCGCCCCCTATCCTTCTATCTTTACTTTCGGAATTCTTTCGGCTTCAGGCGGCTTCCCGGGATTTCTTCTTCAGCCTGCTGATCACACGCCGAAGGGCCTTGGTCTTCGTCCCGTCCTTGCCCTCCTGGGCCTGACGCTTCTGGTCCTTGAGTTCCCTAATCCTTGCCTTGATTTCCGCTTTGGTCAGCTTGACCTTGACGGCCGCCTTCTTCCTCGCCTTGTGCGGCGCCTCCTCCTTGATCCCCCTGGCCTCCTTGATGAAGGCGACCAGTTCCTCCTTCTTGAGGTCGTGGACGGCCGTGGAATGGGGAAGCGTCAGGGCGATTTCCCTGAGTTCTTTAACCGTCAACTTCTCCAGCGGCTTCTCATGTTCCTTCTTTCCTGTTTCCTCCGTCATCGCGCATGTCCTCCTGATCGTAATCTTCGATTGTCAAGGCACTATTCCGCAATGCTGAAGCAACGTTGTGGAGATTTATACCACGAAAGGGTGGGCCCGTTCAACCCTGATTGCGCCGGGGCGGGCTCCGCCGCAGGGATCGGCTGCGTCTTCCCGCTAGCGGTTGGGAACCGGTTCCCGCATCGCGGTCTCCGGCTCCACCGGTTGCACGGAATCGCCAGGGGCGGCGTCACTACGATGCATTTCGGCGACGATCAGGGTCACGAGGCCGTCTCCGACTCTCTTGTGCTCGATCCGCGTCTGCATCCCCTGCCGGACGAAGGGGGATTGCTCCTGCTCCCGCCTGGTTCCGGTCTTGCCCATCATGCCCTGGAGCCACTGGCAGAAATGGCCGTCCGGCTGGGAGCCCTTCTGTTGGGCCCCGGCCACGACGACGAGGCGCCCCTGTCCCGAGGTGACGCGGTTGACCTCCCGGATCGTGTCGGGATCGAAGATGTAATCGGTGGGAAAGGTGGCGACGACCTCGTCGAAACTGCCGGAACGGAAAGGCAGGGCCTGCGTACGGCAACGCACCAGGGGGACATCGATCCGGGCGCGGCGCAGCCTCCGTTTGGCCCGCCGGATCATGCGCGGTGAAAGGTCGATGCCGACCGGTTGATAGCCGGCGTTCTTGAGGGAGATGAGAAGATGCCCCGGACCGTTGGCCAGCTCCAGGATGCGCCGCTCCTTCAGAAAGGCGAGCGATGTCCTGCACCACGCCTTCCATTTGCCCCAGGAGACCAGGAAGGAGAGGAAGTCGTACATCCTCGCGGAGTTGTTGTACAGAAGTCGCCAGAGAAAGTGAAAGTTCATGCCGACCGGTCCCGCCTCAACGCTTCGGCAACCGGCAGGCGGCGATGAAGGCCACCAGTTGGCCTTCGTCCAGGCCCACGCCCGGGGCGCCGTCCAGCCGCCGGCTGACCTTCCCCTCTTCGAAAAGGAGCACCGTCGGCACGACCTCCACCGCGTATCGCTCCAGGAGACGCTCCTGGTCGTCCTGGACGAGCAGGAAATCTAAGGTTTCATCGACGCGCCGCTCGAAGAGGGGAAGGAAACGGAGGCAGAAGGGGCACCAGGAGGCGTAAAAAAGCACGACGATGCGGTCCTTTCCCTGGAGGGCCGCCTCCAGTTCCGCGCCGGTTTCAATTTCAACCCGAGTGCACTGGCCTTTCATGGTAAGCCTCCCTTACGCATATCCCGTTTGTTTTCCCTATCGTCCAGCGGATTCTCCGGGGGGAGCCGACAGCCCCCTCGGGGCTGCACTCCTGATCCATCAGTAACACCTTGTCCGCACCCGGGTCAAGCAGAGCTTGTCGACAGCCCTTGCCGGCCACCCCCTTTCCCTTGACAAAGGCGAACGTCCTTTCCTATACTTAGGCCCGCTACCGACCCGAGAGGCCATGCGCATTGCGGTTGCGCCCCCGCTCAAACCGGGCGGCCCCCGATCGGGAGATCGGCAGAGTCGCGTCCCGCAGCCAGAACCGCCACGATCAGGGAGGTCACCAGCCATGGCCAAGATAGACGCCTTCTTTCAACTGATGCACGACCAGGGGGCATCGGACCTCCATCTCGTCTCCGGCCAGCAACCGGCCCTCCGGATACGGGGGGAGATGGAGCGGATCAAGTTCGATGTTCTCACCAACGATGCCCTCAAGGCGATGCTTTACGAGATCGCCCCCGAGCACAAGGTCAAGCAGTTCGAGGAGACGGGCGATGCGGACTTCGCCTATGAGATCCCGGGACTGGCCCGTTACCGCGCCAACTTCTTCCAGCAGCAGTTCGGCTGTGCGGCGGTCTTCCGTGAGATCCCCAGCAGGATCGTCACGGCGCAGGAGCTGGGCCTTCCCCCGGTCGTCTCTAAACTTGCCTCCCTGCCGCGGGGTCTGGTCCTGGTCACCGGGCCGACAGGGTGCGGCAAGTCCACGACGCTCGCGGCGATCATCGACGAGGCCAACAGCACCCGGAAGGACCACATCATCACGATCGAGGATCCGGTCGAGTTCGTCCACCAGAGCAAGAGCTGCATCGTGAACCACCGGGAGGTGGGGCGGCATACGAAGTCCTTCGCTGCGGCCCTG
This sequence comes from Deltaproteobacteria bacterium, assembly GCA_021372415.1. Taxonomy (GTDB): domain Bacteria; phylum Desulfobacterota; class Syntrophia; order Syntrophales; family UBA5619; genus JAKAFS01. Next base: position 2,616 of record JAJFUM010000414.1, on the reverse strand, counting down.
CGCGGGGCGCTCCGCGAGGACCCGGACATCATCCTCGTGGGCGAGCTCCGTGACCTGGAGACGATCTCCCTGGCCGTCGAGGCGGCCTCCACGGGACACCTGGTCTTCGCGACCCTCCATACGACCAACGCCGCCAAGTCCGTGGACCGGATCATCGAGGTCTTCCCCGCCGCCGAACAGATGCAGATCCGCTCGACCCTGGCCGACGGCCTGAGGGCGATCATCGCCCAGGTCCTCTTCAAGCGGGTCGACAAGATAGGGCGCTGCGTCGCCCTGGAAATCCTGGTCGCCAATTCGGCGGTCCGTAACCTGATCCGTGAATCCAAGACTTACCAGATCCCTTCCATGATCCAGGCGGGGAAGAAATACGGGATGCAGCTTCTGGACGACGCGATCCTGGATCTCCTCAGCAGGGGCTGGATCAGCGGCGATGAGGCCTACATGAAGGCCAACGACAAGGCCCGGTTCCGGCAGTTCCTCAAGAACCCGCCGACGGATTTCACCGAAGCGTGAGGGGATTCTTCCGGCGAGGATGACTTTCGGGAGGCAGGCGATGAGAAAACCGGAGATCGACTATATCCTGGGCAGGATGCTCGATTCCCAGCAGAACGTCTCGGACCTGAACATCACGGTGGGCAGGCCCTTCCAGGTGGAGAGCGCGGGGTTTCTGAGCGGCGTCGAGTTGGACCCGCCGTTTCCTGGACTGACCCCCTTCCAGGCGGAAATCTTCGCGCTCAACCTGATCAACCAGGACCGGCGCCTCACCGAGGCCCTCCTCTCCCAGGGCTCCTGCGACCTCTCCTATGAGCTGCCGCGAAAGGCCCGCTTCCGGGTGAACGTCTTCTCCCAGCGGGGCCACTACTCCGTTGTCCTGAGAAGACTCCAGACGCGGATCCCGACCCTCGAGGACATGAACCTACCCGCAGTCTTCCGGAAGATGGCCGGGGAGAAGAACGGGATCATCTTCGTCACCGGCGCGACAGGGACCGGGAAATCAACCTCCCTCGCGGCGCTCCTCAACGAGATCAACGAACACCAGTCGGTCCACGTGGTCACCCTCGAGGACCCGGTCGAGTTCTCCCACCCCCACAAGAAAGCCACCTTCAACCAGCGGGAGATGGGCAACGACTTCGACACCTTCGCCAACGGCCTGAGGGCGGCGCTCCGCCAGGCCCCGAAGGTGATCCTCGTGGGCGAGATGCGGGACCGCGAGACGGTGGAGATCGGCCTTTCTGCCGCCGAGACGGGCCATCTGGTCCTCTCCACCCTCCACACGGTGGACGCCGGCCAGACGATCAACCGCATCCTCGGCATGTTCTCCGCCGAGGAGGAGACCCAGATCCGGACCCGCCTGGCCGACGCGATCCGCTGGATCGTCTGCCAGCGCCTCCTGCCCAGGGAAGGAGGCGGCCGCGTGGCGGCCTTCGAGATCATGGGTTCGAACCTCCGGGTGAAGGACACGATCCTTCACGGCGAATCGGAGGGGAAGACCTTCTACGAGATCATCGAGGCGGGGAAGGCCTTCGGCTGGACGACCTTCGACGACTCCATCGTTGAACTCTTCCGGCAGGGCCTGATCAGCGAGGAGACCGGAAAGGCCTATGCCTCGAACAGGGGGGTCGTGGGCCGCGGCATCGATTCCATCAAGAGCTCCAAGGGACAGGCCACGACGGATCTGGGCAAGCTCGAGGTGGACCGGGACTACGGCAAACCGAAGAAACTCTAGGGGGCGAGGCGATGGACAATCAGGATACCCGTTTGAGCGGATCGACGAGCGAGGGCTACGACGCCTCCGACCGGCCCTTCGACTTCGTGGCGGCAGGGGGCGAGACTGCACTGGTCTGCGAGGGAGATCCTGCCCTCAGAGGGAAGATCGTCGAGGGCCTCAAGGGATTAGGCTACCAGGCCCTGGCCCCGGACACAACCAGGAATGCCCTCAGGGCCATGCGCTTTCACGTCTTCGATGTGATCGTCCTGAATGAGGGCTTCGACGCGGCCGGTCCCGAGGCCGAGGGGGTCCTCCCCTATCTGGCGAACATGGCCATGGCCACCCGGCGGCGGATCTTCGTGGCCCTCATCGGCGAAAAGCACCGGACCATGGACAACATGGCCGCCTTCAACCGGAGCGTCAACCTCGTGGTCCATCTCAAGGACATCGATCGGATCGGGGAAATCGTCAAACAGGGTGTGGCCGACCACCGGGCCTTCTACCATGTCTTCCGGGAGTCGCTGCAGAAGGGGGGTAAAGCCTGAGCGTGCACCGCAGGAGGAAGTGACTTTCCCAGCGAGCAGTCTGAAACGCAAAACCGGAGGGCCGAGAACGCCATCTTGACAAGAGACATCCGGCAAAAAAACCACCAAGAAGCGAGCCACGGCAAATCTCGTGGGCACCCCTACCTGCAAAGTGGGCGGTTGCGGTCGGGCATGCCATAGGAAAAAATTCGAAACGATGCTTCAATACGACATATTTCCTCTTGGCACGGACCCTGCTTTCCTGTAAACGGTCAAATCAATTTTCACAACGGAGCGTGAAGGATGAAAAAGTTGAACTTGGCAACGATGGTGGATTGGAAGGCAAGTGCGATCAAGGGTGTTCTGTCCCTGATCGTTGCAGCG
>JAJFUM010000384.1 GCA_021372415.1 Deltaproteobacteria bacterium | reverse complement strand
CGTCGCCATGCACATGAAGATCTCGGCGACGTGATTCCAACGCCAGGCCGGCTGCTCTACCGTCGATCCGCCTTCGAAGGCCTCCGTCCCGAAATACCAGTCCATGATCCCGTTGGAGACCAGCATGATGACGATCCCGGCCAGGACAACCGACAGGGCCGTCACCAGGCCCCTGAGCCAAGTGCTCTGGATGAGGCAAAAGGGACGTCCCTCCCAGAACATGTTGGTCCAGTAGAGGAGCACCAGCGCCGGAACCATCCACCCGAAGTGGAACAGGCTGCTCTTGGTCATGGCCCACCCCTGCCACCAGGGATCGGGGGCCATGAAGATCTGGGGGGGATAGAACTGGTAGGCGATATGCGGATAGAATAGAAAACTGAAGGCCACCAGAGCGACGAGCAGCCCCCCGATCCACACGGAGAAGGACCGGGTTAGCTTCTTGGCGCCTTGCCAGGGGGCGTACTGGAAACCGGTGAGCCACAGAATCGTGAAAAAGATGATACAGGTGTTGAGCATCATCTGGGCGTATACGGCGTTTTCACGCGCCGTCTGGGCATACTGTCCGAGCCCCCCGCTGGCCAGGAGCCAGGTGCCGCTGAAGAACAGGGCCCCGAAGCGCCCGACGAACTGATCATAAACGCAGTACTGGATGAAGATCCCCACGACGGCATAAACTGCAAACATCACGATCCCCTTGAGGAGGGGATGGGTATTCCTCAGGAAGGACCGGCTGAAGGGCCAGAAATCAAAGAGATCCATGCCCCAATGGATGACCATGAGGATCACGATGACCAGGGCAACACCCACGTTGGGGGTGTACAGGCGGAGGACACCGCTCGGTGAAAAAAGGACATACCAGCAGATCTCGGAGATGACGAGCACCAGCATCAGATTCACCAAGCCACTGAAGGGCTGGGGAATCCGATTGCGAATCTTCCGCTCGGCCAGCCAGTTTGTTCCCGTTTGATCGGACATGCGTCTGTTTCCTCCTCTCAAAAGGTCTTAGGCCATGTCGCGGTCACCGACGCCGGAGGGGTGCCGGTGACCGCGACCGCTCGATTAAAAGGTGATCGTATCGCCGTTGCGCAGATAGACGTTCTCTTTCGCACCGGGACCGGTTGTCGGAGTCTTCTTGTACTCCTTGTACTTCTGGGTGCCCAAAACGATGGGGAGCCCCTCATCTTTGGCCTTCTGAGCCCAGATCCATCCCGTGCAGTGATTGCAGCCCATCTTCTGGAGACCGATTTTCTTGGCCCCCTTGATGATGTCGTCGAATTTGGGATCCCAGTTCTCGAAGGCGGCGATATGCAGACCGCCGTAGCACCCATAGGGTTTGTAACCCTCGATGTTGCGGGCGGCCCAACTGAGCATGGTCAGAAGCCCCATATGGCAGCAGCCGGTGACGGAGACGACGCCCTTGTCCTTGACGTTGAAGAATAGGGCCTGCTCGCCGCGGGTCTTGAGCATGATCGGGATGTCGAACATCTTGACGGCGACGCCGGGATACATCTTGTAGATCTTGTCCCCGCTGACCTCCACGAGTTCCCCGGTATGGGGGATGTCGTTCCAGACATGCGCCTTGTCGTTCTTGTATTTCCCCTTGAGCATGGCCTTGCCTTCGGGATAGAAGGTGTTGGGAATCACCATGGGGATGTTCTGGTAACGTTTCAGGGTGGAACGAAGCGCCCAGTAGTGGTCCTCATGCTCGTGGCTCATGACCAGGGCGTCCACCTTTTTGCTGCTGAGCAGCGCGGTCAGGCCGGACTTGTCCAGGACATAATCGGTCCAATCCTGGTGCCATCCGGTGTCCAGCTGGATCACATGCTTGGATCCGTCAAGCTGTTCCACCTCGATCAGGGCGACGTACCCCCCGATATTGCTCTGGGTCCAGGGGATGTCGTACATAGAGACCATCGCCCCGCCTCCGTCCTTGATGTCCTGCAGCATCCGGGGAGAATCGAACCAACTCGTCTCGGACACACAGGTCACCTTGACCGATTTGCACTCGCCGATATTTTCCAGTTTCTTGGCCGCAAATCCCTTGCCGACGAGAGGTCCCAGTCCGCCGACACCGGCCGCGGCGCCGGTAACGGCCAATCCCTTTAGAAAATCCCTTCTCTGCATAGATAAACTCCTTTCCGGTTTCATGAAGGATGACAGGTTGTGGGAATAACCATTCGCCCGACTCTTTCTAGGTGGGGAAGAGTTCGTAGGCCTTGATCTTGATCTGCTTCTTTCCGTCCTTGTCCACGTTGATGACCCCTTTGACCTTCACGTTCTTGTCCACGAGATCCAAAAGCTTGTCGCCGGTCTCGTCATGGACCACGAAATACTCCTCACCGGCCGCGTCGAGGACGGAGACTGCCGTGGTCCTGCCTTTATCGTCATTGTCCACGGCAAAGACGGTCCCCTTGATTTCGACCTCGTTTTCCCAATAGGCACCGGCCGGCAAGGCCCAAACCATCAGGACGATCAAAAGCAACACCACCTTTGCAAATCGACCCTGCACCATTTTCTTCACCTCCCTGTTGGTTAAGGTAAACGCTTTGATCCCATCGACGGATAGGATGCACGTCATTGCGGCCATAGCAATGGCGGTGCCAGGGCCCTCTCGAACGGGGCCGATCAATTGTCCTGTATTGACAATAAGTTGCCTTATGGCCGGCCAGAGGATCCTCTGGAGGGAAATGACAGAAATGACATGGGTACCCTGAGAACAGGAGGGCTTGGAGGAGAGAGGCGCCGCCCCGATTTTTTATAATTGAGGGGAATCCAATGAGATTCGATCAAGATGACAGGAATGTCGCCCAAAATGACTTACATGTCATCGACAAGGTCCCGCCATTTGGGGTGGTTCCTGAGCTGGGCCAGTTTCCTCTGCAACTGCCTGAGGGAGAGCCCCAGGATACGGCAGGCCTCTCCGCGGTCGCCGCCCGTTTGTCCCAAGACGTAGACGATGTGCGCCTCCTCATTCTCCTTGAGGCTGCAGGGATTTCGGGTATGGGCGTCGGATTCCCGATCGATCCCCCCGAGGTGCTCGGGGAGTACGATGTCCCCCTTGGCGATGATCACGGCATTGGTGATCACCTGGGCCAATTCCCGGACATTGCCGGGAAACGTCCTCATTTGGAGTTCCCGGGCTGCCTCTGGCGACAGCCGCATCTTGGGTCTGCCCATCCTTCTTGCGGCTTCACTTATAAAGTGTTCGGCCAGAAGCGGGATGTCCGAGAGGCGGTCCCGCAGGGGCGGTAGGGGGATAAAGGCCGATTTGAGGCGGTACAGGAGATCAGAGCGGAACCGGTTCTCTCGGCATTCTCGGTCGAGATTCTTGTTCGAAGCCGAAACGATCCGGACGTCGACGTAGAGGGAACGGTTGTCGCCCAGGCGGTTGAAGGTCTTGTCTTCAAGGACCCTCAGGAGTTTGGGCTGGAGGTGGAGAGGCAGGTCCCCCACCTCGTCCAGAAAAAGGGTCCCCCCGTTGGCCTGCTCGAAATAACCGATATAATCGGTGTTAGCCCCCGTGAAGGCGCCTCGGGTATGGCCGAAAAAATGGCTTTCGAAGAGGGTTTCGGGAATGGACGACATATTGACCGGGACAAAGGGCCCTGCTGCGTATCGGCTGGCCCGGTGAATCCCCCGGGCGATGAGCTCCTTGCCCGTTCCCGATTCCCCGTAGATCAGGATCGGATGGTCGCTTTTGGCCATGACGGCAATGTATTGGAACAGCTCCCGAACCCTCGGCGATTGGGTGATGAAATCACCGAAAGGCCCGCGGGACTCATCCCCGTCCCCGCTCTCCATGGCTGCGCCGATGCCCGCCTTGAGCCCTTTTCGCTCGTAAGCCCGCTCGATGGTCAAGATAAGGCGGTCGTTGTCCACCGGCTTGACCAGGTAGTCGTAGGCGCCCAGCTTCGTGGCGCGAACCGCCTGGCCCGTATCATCCACGGCCGTCAGCATGATGAACTCGGTCTGCGGGTTGGACGGCGCCGCCGCTTCGAGAAGCTGAAGACCATCCATATCCGGCATGATGATGTCCAGAAGAACAACATCATACCGGTTTTTTCTCAGAAGATCGAGGGCATCCCGGGCGTTGTCACAAAGGTCGCATTCATCCAGGTTGTGCCGACGCAACAGACGTTTTAACGACTTCAGGGAAATTGGCTCGTCGTCCACGATCAAGATCTTCATAGACTCCTTCCGTTTGTAAGAGCGTACCGGCCGGGGCCGTTTCAAGGGGAGGCATCAACCATACGTCGGCGAGCGCTGCGGCCTCCGAAGGGATGGCCGCCATCTGCTGCCGGTCTCCGTAAAAGGCCCGCATCAGCAGGGGCGCCCGTTCGGCAATCCTTGCCAGGATGTCCGGGCCCTGCAGGCCGGCGGTAAAGAGATCCACCGCAACCCATCTCAATTCGGGATAGCGATAAAGCGCATCCCACACCTCTTGTTCCGTGCCCGCGGCCACGACGGACAGGGCTCCGGGAAAATTCCGATGCAGCAATTGCAGGGCATGATCGACCCGATCTCCCCCCCCGATCCACAGAAGGGAGGGACGGATGTCCACGGTTTTGCCGTTGGCGAGCGGCAGATAAACGGTAAAACGGGTCCCGACGCCCGGCCGGGAAACAAAAGAGATCGCCCCGTCATGTTCGTCGACCAACCGTCTCGAGACAGAAAGCCCCAGACCCGTTCCCCCCTGTTCCTGGCGGGTCGTGAAAAAGGCCTCGAAAATCCGGTCCCCCACCACAGGGGAGATTCCCGAGCCGGTGTCCTCAACATGGATGGCCACGCATTTGCGATGTTCCAAGAATTCCGTCCGGATGGTGAAAAACGCGCGTTTCCCAACCGGAACGGATTGGCTCGCGTTGACGACGAGGTTTGTGACGATCTGCTCCAGTTTGGTGAAATGACCCTGGATGAGAGGAAGCTGAGGCGCCAGATGGACCGTGTACTCGACAAAAGATTTCCGAATCTGGGCTCCGACGATGTTCAGGGTCTTCTTGACCACATCGTTGACCTGGATCTGCCTGTCCCGGTCCCCCTCGTCGTCCCTCTTGGAAAAGTCCTTCAGGTCGCAGACGACCTGGTTGATCCGCTGAGAGCTGGCGGCGATATCATCGAGGATCTCGTCCATTTCCCGGACCAGATCCTCGGGGCTCATGCCTTTGAAGCGCCATTGATGATCCGACGCCGCATGGCTGATCACGGCGGTCCGGAAGAAATTCCAGGATTCCCTGAGAAGGGGAACGTTGTAGGAAATGAAGGCGTTTGGGTTGTTGATCTCGTGGGCCACGCCGGCCACGATCTCGCCAAGGGAAGCCAGCTTGTCAGCCCGGATCAACTGCTGCAGCCTCGCGTCCGCCTCTTCCTGAAGGATCTTTTCCTTCGTGATGTCCTGCCAGACGCCCACGATCATGGCAGCCCCCTCGTCGGGGCAGACGACGTGACGAATGTCGTTGAACCACCGATAGGAACCGTCGCCGCACTGAAAACGGTATTGCCGCTGAAGCACCCCTTCGTTGCCGGGTCCGACCGAAAGGGTGCGAAGGCCGTCCCGATCGGCGGGGTGGATTCTGTCGAGCCAGAAGGCTTCGTCCCCGGTAAAGCATGAGGAGGGATAGCCGGTCATGCTTTCGATGACGGGGCTTACATAGGCGATCCGGTTGTTCGCTGGCTCGCAGGTGAAGGGGACAATAGGCAGGGACTGGAGCAGCATGGAGAGCTTTTCGTTCGAGAGCAAAAGCTCCTGTTCCGCCTTCTTCCTTTCCACAGCCATCCGTTGCATCAAGATCCCGTAGGAGAGGTTCTCCGCGACCTTGTCGAGGAGGTCCCGTTCCTCTTCGTCCAAAGTCTCGGTTGTCCGGCCCTGAACGCTCAGGGCACCTTCCCGCCGATGGCCGATCATCAGGGGCAGCGTTATCCAATCCGGTTCGAGAACGACATCGTCGGGGATCACCCGCGCCTGGCGGTAACGGCCCGTCTCCACAAGGATCGAAGCGATCTGTTCGACCAGCGCCTGTTCGTTTCCGGCATTGATCATCGCCTGCTTGCATCGGTTCAACACCAACAACGCCCGGTGGGCCTTGGAAAGGGCCTTTTGCGCCCGCCTGCGCTGGACAATGCTCAGGATCAGGACCAGGGTCGTGAGGAACAGGAAGACGAGAAGACCGCTGAGGGTCCAGATGAGCTTCTTGTTGACCCGGTAAAAGGTCATGGGGAGGTTGATCAGGGTCGCTTCGGCAGGCAGTTGATCGCGCCGGATGCCGAACCGCTTCATGACGGCATTATCGAAGATGACCTTCTGGGGGAAATCGGTCTCGATGGGAATGGCCTCGGCCCTCTCGCCGGCCAGGACGCGCAGGGTCTGGCGGCCGGCAACCCTGCCGATCTCGATGCCGCTGGTGATCACACCACCCAAGATCCCTCTGCCGACATAGAAATCCCATAGGCCGTAGATCGGCACCTTGGAGACATCCTGTAAGAGGGCAATGGTTTCGGAATGCTGGAAGTCGTTCCCCTCCTTATCGCGGTTGAAGTTCAGGAGGAGGACCGCGTCGCCCTGACTCAGTCGTCCGATGCGATTCCGTAGGTCGGCCATCGTGATGTCGTCGTAGATTTCGAAATGGACCCTGTCCGCAAATTCCGGGAAGACCTTGCCGAGTTCTTTGAGGGTCCCCACCCCGGTCGGGGTGGTGTCGGCGACGACGGCGATCCTCTTGAGGGCCGGGTCGATCCCGAGGGCAATCTCGATGGTTCTGCCGACATTCAGCCTCTCCTGCTTGCCCGTGAAGCCGTGGTGGCCCTTGAGCATGGCCGGGTCAAAATCGTTTACCCCGCAGAACACGACGGGGGTCCCCGGAAACAGCTCGTCCCGGAAGTCCAGGAGGAACTGGAAGGCGTGGTCGTCGGTGCAGAGGATGGCGTCGAACTTCACCTTGGAGTATTTGATCCGGTAGACCTCACGGAGGCTGGCGATGTGGGAATGCTCGGGAAAGCGTTTCAGGTCCATGTACTCGGTGTAGATGGAGAGGTCCTTTTCAAAGGGCCGCAAGGTCTCGTCGATACCCTTGTCGATGAGGTCGGTCCATTCGAAACCTTTGTAATACGAGTGAAGCAGGAGCAGCTTCTTTTTCGCGGTGAAGTCCCCGGGCATCGGGGCGCCTGTCTGGGATCGGGACAGGTCCGGTGACAAGGCACACACCAGAAGACCGATGGAAAGACAAACAATCCGTTGCATCCAAGTCATTTTCATCGTTGATCCTTGCCTTCCCCTTTTGGGACAAGATGCCTGCATCCTATTCCGGCGCAAACCCTATAGTCAAGCAAATGATCCAAGCCATTGTCACTGTGGCGATAAATTTCCTTGACATCCCGGGCCGTTTTCATTATGGTACGGTCCAGCGTAAAAGCGAGTTTAGCGAGAAGGAAACGAAGAAACTAATCATCTATGGCATAGAAGATTTCCTCACCTGATGTTGTCCAGGCACCTCCGGTCAGGCTCCATCCCCCGTTCTGAATGAACTTTTTATACCTCCTGCCACAACTGTCCTCTCAGGTTGCTTCAACGTAAGGAAAAGGCGTCACAGTCAGTCCCCGACGGCCAAACTGCCGGTCTCTCACCTCCCTTCCGTCTTGTTTCGAACAGGGCGGATCGAACAGGTGGATGGCGTGGCGGAGTGGATGCGTGGGCTTACGGTTTATCGGCTTTCCGGCCGCAGCCGCATGGAAGTGACGGCCCGGCTCCGGGTCCCGGGCCGAGGCTGCCGGGTGGGAATGGAAATCTTCCGAAGCTTCAGGAGGAAGGACATTGGAAAAGCACATCGACGTGAACATGGAGCGCTGCACCGGATGCAAGCTCTGCGAATTGGCCTGCTCGGCCGTCAAGACCGGGGAATTCAACCCCCGGAACGCCAGGATCAAGGTGACCCTGGTGGACATCCCGGAGATCCCGGTCCCCACGATCCTGGAAACCTGCGACACCTGTTTCGGAAACCCCGTTTGCGTGCGGGTCTGCCTCCCCCAGGCGATCGTCTGGAAGGAGATGGAGGCCAAGCCGGCCCGGCCCGCTCCTTCGGAGGCCAAGCGGATCGCCCACGAGTGGCTGGCATCGGTCAGCCGAGAAGACCAATAAGGATTGGAGGGAACAGACCATGGGTTTCAAGCATGGCGGATATATCGGAAAGATTTTGAGAATCAACCTGACGGACAGGGTGGTGGCCCAGGAGCCCCTGAGGGAGGATTGGGCCCGGGATTTCCTGGGCGGCGTCGGCTACTCGGCGCGCCTCTGGTACGACGAGGTCCCGGGGCAGATCGACGCCCTGGGCCCCGAGAACAAGATGGTCTTCATGACCGGACCGGTCAACGGGACGATGATCCCCGCGGCCTCGCGCGCCTCGGTCTGCGCCAAATCCCCGATGACGGGCTCCTTCTTCCACAGCATCTTTGGCGGCTACTTCGGCCCCGAGCTCAAGTTCGCGGGATATGACGGCCTGGTGGTCGAGGGGAGGGCCGATCGGCCCGTCTACCTATGGATCGACGATGGGAAGGTGGAAATCCGCGACGCCGGCCACCTGTGGGGGAAAAATCCCTTCAAGGCCCAGGAAATCATCCGGCGGGAGATCGGCGACGACCAGATCCACATCGCCACGATCGGCCGGGCCGGTGAGGAGGGGACACCCTACGCCATGATCCTCCTGGACATCCGGGCGGCAGGCCGGGGGGGCCTGGGGGCCGTCATGGGCTCCAAGAACCTCAAGGCGATCGCCGTCCGCGGGACGGGAAGCGTCACGGTCCCGAACCTCCTGCGGGTCTTCAACACGTCGTTGCGGCTCAACGAACTCGTCTCCGGGAACGCGGCGGTCCAGGGGCTCACCCAATACGGGACCCCGCGCAACACGGCCAGCATGAACAAGGCCGGGATCCTCCCCACGCGGAACTGGCAGACCGAGGTCTTCGACGGGGTCGAGGGGATCACCGGCGAGACCATGAAGGAGAAGGTCGTCAAGGGCCACCGGGCCTGCTTCGCCTGCTCCATCAACTGCACCAAGTACAGCGTCGTCCCCTCGGGCCCCTACAAGTCGATCATCAACGGGCCGGACTACGAGACGGTCTACGGCTTCGGGAGCATCTGCTGCGTCGATTCCATCGAGGCCCTCTGCAAGGCCGACGAGATCTGCGACGAGTACGGGATCGACCTGATCAACGCGGCGATGGCCGTGGCCTGGGCGATGGAGTGCTTCGAAAAAGGGGTCTTCACCCTGGACGACACGGAGGGGATCGATCTGCGCTTCGGGAACGCCGATGCCATGCTCGCCATGACCGAGAAGATCGGCAAGCGCGAGGGGCTCGGGGCGCTCCTGGCCAAAGGGACCCGCGAGGCGGCCCGGATCGTCGGCAAGGGGAGCGAACGCTGGACCATCGAGAACAAGGGACTCGACTGGCCAGGCCACACCTGCCGGCCCTTCCCCGCCACGGCCGTGGGTTACGCCACAGGTCCCCGCGGCGGCAGCCACCATGACATCCGGCCGACGGCCGAGAAGAGCGGCCTGGTGGATCGCAAGACCCTTGAGGGCAAGGGCGCCCTCGCCGCCGAGGTGAACCACTGGCTCATCTTCTGCGATTCGGCGCTCCTGTGCCACTTGGGCGAGCCCCTCTGGGGGCCTCTCAGGATCAGCGAGAACGCCTATGAGGCCGTGAACGCCGCGACGGGTTGGAACCTCACCTACGAGGACGCCCGCCGGATCGCCGAACGGCAGTGGAACATGATCCGCTGCTGCTCTGCCCGGGAGGGCTTCACCCGGAACGACGACCGGCTCCCGGTCCGTTTCATGGAGGAACCGGTCCCGGACGGACCGATGAAGGGAAGCGTGATCACCAGGGAGACCCTTGAAAGGCTCAAGGACGATTACTACACCTACCGGGGCTGGGACCTGAAAACGGGCAACCCCACGCCCGAGAAGCTCACCGAGCTCGGCCTCGAATTCGCGATCCCGGACCTCTACGGCAAGGCCTGATCGGCCATCGGGGCGGCCGCATGGCTTTATGGAATGCGGCCGCCCCGATCCCTAGCATGAGGTAAAGGCAATGCCGCGCAGGCCATCCCGGCGCCCGGAGTCGGGCGTTACAGCTACCTGCCCGTTGACCGGCGCTTGTCGGCCAGATTCAGGAAGTAGACGATGCCCCATAGCATCAGGCAGCCGGTGCCGACGGTCAGGATACCGAGAAGCACGGCTGGCATGGGGATGATGGTGAAAAGGGCCCACAGGACAAAATTCCCAACGAACGGCCCAACGATGGCCCAGAAGTACATGCTGCCTCCTTTTCCGTTTCCGTCAAGTTATTCGGCAGGACACGCCTTTTCCGACACCCCTTTTTGATTCCGCTCCTGACTCTGACGACTTGCTTGTGAATCCTGGCCTGACCGGGGGCACCCTGTTGTGCCCGCCTCAGGACGGGCCTGACCAGCCTTACCAGGGATATGATGAATCAGTAGATTCCTCTTGCTTTTACCGGGAGCGCTGAAAAAGTGAGTGATCACTTTCTATATAAGTAGTAAATGTTAACTCACGTGTCAAGGGCATTTATAAGGATCGGGCAATCCCTTGAGGGGCCTTCTGCGCCAGCCCCATAAGATAAAAATCGGCATCTCTACTACCAAATCCGAACGGACGGAAACGATTCTTAACCAGCGATTATTCTCGACAAAAATTCAAGAAATGGCTATAGAAAGGTCACCCCTATTCTCCCCAGAAACAGGAGGATTGCAGATGCGTGAGGAATTTATTGAACTCTTGAAGGGCGCGGTGGATATGCATGTCCATTCCACCCCCAGCCTCTTCCCCCGGCTGGTAGACCATGCGGAAGCAGCGGAAGGTGCCAAGGGCTACGGGATGAAGGCCGTCGTGCTCAAAGAGCACCACGGCTATACCTCCGATCG
>JAJFUM010000375.1 GCA_021372415.1 Deltaproteobacteria bacterium | reverse complement strand
CCCTCCTGGCCACAGTCCAGATGCCCGGCGGGATCCCCGTGGCGACCATGGCCATCGGCAAGGCGGGGGCAAAAAACGCAGCCCTGATGGCCGTCCGGATCCTTGCCCTGGAGGACGAGGGACTCCAGAAGAAACTCCAGGTCTACGTCCGCAAGATGGCCAGCGACGTGGAGCGGAAGCACGAAAACCTGAAATGCTCGTCCTGAAGATCGATCCCGGCCAGCCGGACGAAAGGGCCGTTGGAGAGGCGGGGGAAATCCTGCGTGGGGGAGGAGTCGTCGCCTTCCCCACGGAGACCTTCTACGCCCTGGGTGCCGACGCGCGCCGTGAAGCGGCCGTGGAGCGGGTCTTCAGGATCAAGGGGAGGGACTTCCGAAGCCCCATCGCTCTCATTATTTCCCATGAGCGGGACCTGCCCCCCCTTGTGGAGACGATTCCCCGTGCCGGGAGGATACTCATGGACGCCTTCTGGCCCGGTCCGCTCACCCTGGTCCTGCACGCCTCCCCGCGAGTCGTTCCGAAACTGACGGCCGGCACGGGGAAAATCGGGGTCCGGGTCTCCAGCCATGCGGTGGCCAGACTCCTGGCCGGTTCCCTGGCTGGCCCCCTGACCGCCACGAGCGCGAATCTCTCCGGTTCTCCGGAGTGCACCTCGGCCGAGGCGGTGATCGACGCCCTGGGAGAAAACCTCGACGCGGTCGTCGACGGGGGATCGACGCCCGGAGGATTGGGCTCGACCCTGATCGACGTCACCTCGTGGCCGCCCACGATCCTGCGCCGAGGAGCCGTCCCCGTCGACCGGATCCACGAACTCCTGGGTCTCGGCGGGAAATAAAAAAGGGCGCGGTCCTCACGGCCGCGCCCCTCACCTCCGAATCCAAAGAGAAAATCACTTTGCCCGTTCGGCACCCGCGGGCATCACCACCGTCTTGATGGCCCCGGCCTGCTCCTGAGAGAAGACGATCATGAAGGGAATCTCGCCGCCGTTTGGGGCGACCTTCTCATTGGGGACATCGGTTCCCTGGGGCGTGGAGAGTTCCCGCAGGATCTCGGCCTCGGCCAGGGTGTTGAGCTCGGCGTCGGTCAGGATGTTGCCGCAGTAGACGATACGCTCTCCCAGGACGACATCGTAGGCGTCGGAGATCACCAGGCGGATCCGAATCTTCGCCAGGGGGTAGGGGGACTGGTTGACGGCAATTCCCTCGATCACGGTGAGGTTCCCCATAAGGAGGTTCGTCATGGAACGCTGCCGGACATCCTTGAGACGGATCGGCGCCAGTGCCGTTTCGGAGGACTTGTCAGCCGTCCCGACGATCTTTTCCATCCCGGGGATCTCCCTGAGCAAGGGGGCTGCTGACTCGAGGACCCTCTGCTGCGCGTCGGGGAAGAGCCAGAGATAGACCCCTCCCGCTATCAGGGCGGCCAGGACCAGCATGGCGACGATCCTCACCAGCGCCCGTCCCCACCTTCTTCCCGCTGGTTTTACCTCCGGAGGTTCCTCTGTTTCATGGATCTCTTCGTCCCCCGGGGAAAGCTCCGGGGTCGGTTCCTCCATGACCGCTCCGACCGCCGAAGGCGAAGGTTCCGCATCGATCTCGGGGACCACCTCTCCGGCCCCCTTCTCAACGGGCGAGGGCTCAGGGGCTGTGTGTTCCTCCTGCGTCACGGCAGGTTTTTCGTCGGCCAGGGCGAAACTTTCCTCCGGAATGCGTCTGGCCTCGCTGATCCGGATGGAAGGAATCTCCGGTTCCCCTGCTTCCGCGGGAGGGGCCGTCTGGCCGGGGGGGCGCTCCTGGAAGAAGACCTCCTGGCAGCGGCTGCAACGCACCCAGACCCCGTCTCCCTCGATCAGGGAATCGTCGAACCGGAAACGTGTTTCACACTTCCGACACTGAATGATCATAGTTCCTCCCTGTCACGCGATCTCTCTGAGAACGCAAACATCCGGCAGAAAACGGAAGTCCTCGTTAAAATCCAACCCATAGCCGACCACGAAGGCATCGGGGATGGTGAAGCCCACATAGTCGGCCGTGAAAGGGACCTGGCGCCTCTGGCTTTTGTCCAGAAAGACACAGACCCGAAGGGAGGCTGGTTGCCTCTGCCGAAGGGTCTCCACCAACCAGGCAAGGGTCAGGCCCGTATCGACGATATCCTCCACGACCAGCACATGCCGCCCGGCAATGTCCGTCTCCAGATCTTTGGTGATCCGGACCTTGCCCGAGCTGGTCGAGCCGGCCCCGTAGCTGGCCAGACGGACGAAATCGACCCGACAGGGAATGTCGAGTCCGCGGACCAGGTCGGCCATGAAGACGAAGGCCCCCTTGAGAACGCCGACGATCAGGAGATTTTTCCCCGCGTATTCCCCGGAGATCCGTCCGGCAAGTTCCCTCACCCGCCCCTCAATGACCGTCTTCGAAAAGAGGATCTCCGGTTTGCCCTCCATCATCCCGTCCCCCAGCTCCGGATTTTCTGCCCCACTCCCCCCCTGCCGGACCAGGAGGGAAATGCATTCGGTCAAGACTAAACGACCGGGGACGCGCTGTCAACGAAAATCAAACCCGCCTTTCCCAGAGCCTGATCAGGGCCTCGATGTTCTCCCGGATCATCCTTTCGGCCAGTTCCACATCGGCATGGTTATGGAATTCCGAAGCGAGGCTGAGGAAGATCCCGTCGTACCGTGAGCGCTCGCAGCCGAGGGAGGCGTAATCGATGGGTCGGATCATATGCTGGGATCCGTCGAAATAGAACCGTCCGAACCGGTGGACCTCATCGGAACGGAAAGGC
>JAJFUM010000371.1 GCA_021372415.1 Deltaproteobacteria bacterium | reverse complement strand
GCCCGGATGTAGGGCTCCTCGGACAGGGTGATCGACATGGGGTCCGGGTAATGGGCGGGGTTGTCGACGAAGAAGGTCGTCCCGTCTTTCAGGGTGAAGCGGTAGCGGACCGAGGGGACCGACAGGATGATCGACAGGTCGAACTCCCTCTCGAGGCGCTCCTGAACGATGTCCAGGTGGAGGAGCCCCAGGAAGCCGCAGCGGAATCCCTGGCCCAGGGCCGCCGAAGAGTCTTTCTCGTAGACGAAGGAGGCGTCGTTGAGCTTGTACTTCTCCAGGGAGACGGCCAGGTCCTCGTAGTCGTCCGAGGCGATCGGATAGATCGAGGCGAAGACGACGGGCTTGACCTCCTTGAATCCCGGCAGCGGCTTGGCGCAGGGACGGTGGTCCAGGGTGATCGTGTCGCCCGTCCGGACGTCCGAGACGGTCTTCACACCGGCGATGATGTAGCCGACCTCGCCGGCCGAGAGGCTTTCGCGCTTTTCGCGGTTCAGGAGGAAGCGGCCGACCTCCTCGACGCGGTAGGTGGCGTTGTTGTACATGAGCCGGATGACGTCGCCGGCCTTGACCGTCCCGTCGAAGAGACGGCAGTGGACCACGGTCCCCCGGAAGGAGTCGTACTTGGCGTCGAAGATCAGCGCGGCCAGCGGCGCCGCCGGGTCCCCTTTCGGAGGGGGGATCCGCTCCACGACGGCCTCGAGGATCTCCTCGATCCCCGTCCCCTCCTTGGCCGAACATTTCAGGTGGGTGTCGGGGTCGAGTCCCAGTTCCGAATCGATCTGTTCGATGACCCGCTCCGGATCCGCGGAGGGGAGGTCGATCTTGTTGATCACCGGGATGATCGTCAGGTCGTGCTCCATGGCGAGGTAGAGGTTGGCCAGCGTCTGGGCCTGGACCCCCTGGGCGGCGTCGATCAGCAGGAGGACCCCCTCGCAGGAGGCCAGCGACCTGGACACCTCGTAGGTGAAATCCACGTGGCCCGGCGTATCGATGAGGTTCAGGGCATAGGTCCGGCCGTCCTTCGCCCGGTAGGGCAGACAGATCGCCTGGCTCTTGATCGTGATCCCCCGTTCCCGTTCGATGTCCATGTTGTCCAGGATCTGGTCCTGGAAGTTGCGGTCGCTGACGACGCCGGTGTACTGGATCAGCCGGTCGGCCAGGGTCGACTTGCCGTGGTCGATATGGGCGATGATGCTGAAGTTTCGGATCTGGTCCATAGGTCCTTGGGCTTTGTTTCCGGGGACATTACCACGATTGGGGTCCCGAGTAAACCCTGAAACGAAACGGGAAAGGCCCCCGGGTCCGAGGGCCTTTCTTCGGGAGAGAGGGTAAAGCGGTCCTAGGAGAGCTTGGCCAGGAGGGCCGCCGAGACCTCCTTCACGCCGGGGGTCCCGTCGATCTCCAGGACCTTGACGCGGCCCTTGAAGTAGTTGACGGCGGCCAGCGTTCCCGTCTTGGCGTCGTAATAGATGTTGTGCCGCTTGTCGATCGCCGCCTCGTCCTGATCGTCGGCCCGGGTCGTCAGCTTGTCGCAGCCGCAGACGCGGCAGACGGGCTTGCCGTCCTTTTCGGCGGGTTTGATGGCATCGATGTAGATGTTGTTGGGATGGTTGTTGTCCGTGGCGCAGAGGCGGCGGCCCATGATCCGCTTCTTGGCGATCTGGCGGTCGAGGACGATCTCGATCACCCAGTCCAGTTTCATCCCCGCCTCGTCAAGGGCCTTTCCCAGGGCCTCCGCCTGGACCAGGTTCCTGGGGAAACCGTCCAGGAGCCAGCCCTTGGCGCAGTCCGCTTCGCGCAGGCGGTTGAGGATCATCGGGACGGTGATCTCGTCCGGGACGAGTTCTCCACGGTCGATGAAGCCCTTGGCCTTCTTGCCCAGCTCCGTTCCGTTCTTGATGTTCTCCCGGAAGATCACGCCCGTTTCGATATGGGGCACGCCGTACTTTTTCTGCACCACCGCGCCCTGGGTCCCCTTTCCGCTGCCGTTCGGTCCGAAAATCAGAATGTTCATGTTCCTGAGCTCCTTTCACGGGATGAGATATACGGCCTGCGCCGTTGTTTGCTCGGGAAAAACATGCAGCATTGCCCGATGGGTCACGGAGGCGTCCCTCTTCGACCCGCCCGGCGGGCAACGGCAATAATAATCCCTATGAAATAGCGATCCGTTCCGGCGAAGAGGCGCCCGGGTCAGGGGCGCGTTCCGGCAACGGCCTGTCTGAAAAGCCTATTTTCACGGCCGATGGCCGTGACCGG
>JAJFUM010000366.1 GCA_021372415.1 Deltaproteobacteria bacterium | reverse complement strand
AGGGGGAACTGGGTGAACATGCCCACCGCCTCCGAGTCCAGGCGCCCGTCCTTCAGGAAGAACCGGAAGATTTCCCAGGTGTTGGGCCCGACCTCCACCAGCCGCCCGTCGTTCAGGCGGACGCGCACCAGGGGGCCGCCTTCCGGGTCTTTCCCGAACCCCGTGACCCTGCCGATCGTCCCGTTCACCCAGCGTCCGCCCGCATCGTTGTTCAGCATCATGACCTGGGCGCCCTTCTTGAGTTTCAGCGCCACCGCCGTCGGGAGATACTCCCTGCCGAATTCGCCCTCCAGGATTCCCGTCGAGGTCCACGTCCGGCCCTTGAGCTTCTTGAGTTGCTCCTCGTTGTAGCCGTCGGCCAGGACGTTGGTGCTGGTGAGGTGGATGTAGTACTCGTCGGCGGGGGGCTCGAAGTCCGGATCGAAGCGCGAGTTGAGAAGCTCGAGGTCCTCCCCGGTGACCGTGCGGTTGCGGATTGCGTTGAGCAGGTCGATGAAGCGGCCGTCCTGCTGGCGGTAGATCTTCTCCAGCTCCACAAACTCCATCTCCAGGCCCTGGAAGGCCAGGGCGCTGAAGAAATAGGGGCTCGGGTAAAGAGTCTTGAAGAGCATCTTCTCGGCCGCGCTCACCACGGGGGGAAGCTGGTAGAGATCGCCGATGAAGATCATCTGCAGGCCGCCGAAGGGTGCGCCCGCCTCGGGGCCGTTGAGGCGCAGGAATGCATCCACACAGTCCAGCAGGTCCGCCCGCACCATGGAGACCTCGTCGATGACGATGGCGTCGAGCCTGCGGTAGATCCCGGCGCCCTCGCCGCGGATGCGCTTGCGCGCCGATTCGGGCGTCACGTCGGGCTAGAACCGGAAAAAGGACTGGATCGTCTGGCCGCCCACATTCAGGGCCGCAACGCCCGTGGGGGCCAGGACCGCCACCTGCCTGGCTGTGTTTGCCTTGAAGTACTGGAGCAGGGTGGACTTGCCGGTGCCTGCGCGGCCCGTGACGAAGACGTGACGACGCGTTTCCTCCATGAGCCGGAGGGCCCGCTCGAAGGGTTCCGTGAACTCGATGGACGCGTCAGCCAACTTTCTTGACCTGTCTTAATCGGGACATTTCCAGCATCATCTGGGTCCGGTCAAAGTAGACCTCGTTGCGCCGGATCTTTCCCCCGTCGTCGAACTGCACGAAACAGACGCCGATGCTCTCGATGATTTTATCCCCGATGGGAATCCTGGCCAGCCACTTGTTCAGAAATCCGCCTTCCATCGGGATCGCTTCGATCTGGGTCCAGACCCAGTCCGGGTTCTGAGCCAGGAGCTTCCGGAAGTAGGCAAGCAGCTTTTCCTTTCCCTGGATCCCTACGGGCACGGCGGGGTCCAGATAAAAGGCGTCATCGGAATAGAACGCGGCCAGCTTTTCCGGTTCGTTTCCCGTCCACGCGGGCAGCCACCGCGAGGCAAACTCTCTTGCTTTCTCTTTTGTCATCATTCGCTGTCACTCCGTTCGCGATTTCCTTATTTTACGAAGCACGCAAATCGTTCATCGTACTTGCCCGGTGTGAATTCGATGAACTGATACTCTGAGGCTCCGTGGATCGTGAAGGGGTCTTTTTTCATGATCGTCCGCGCTTCATCGATCCCGACATTGGCAAGGATCAATCCCCCGACCCTCGGGTTCTGGGGCCCGGAAAAGATGAATTTCGACTGCTTGTACTGATCATCCAGGAACTTTCGATGATCGGCCAGCAGGGAATCGATCACGTCCAGCGGTTTCACATATTTGCTCGTAATGATCACCATGCCGTTCTCCTTTGACGTGAGAAATTATCGGTATACTCTATCCCTGTATCCGCGAACGGTTATTGGTCCCTCGATTGTGCGGCTTTCTTATACGCGTAGGACAGCATGGCCCTGGATAGCGCCAGGTCCGGCTCGGGGCCATCGGGGTCTTTATCCTTTTGAATCTCGGCCTTTCCTTCTTCGATCATCCTGGTCGTCCACCCCCACCGGGATGCATGAACCGTCGTGACTTTCTCACGCCAGTACTCGGCTCTCTGACCTGTGATGTTGGGGTGCGGATTGGACATGATGATGCGGCCCTTTCCGTAGGGGACAACGCCGATGGCGGGTGTATTATTCGGGAACCATCCCACGACTTCGAGGGGCTGGCCCTCATCGGGGAAGATGGAGCCGCCTCCGACGACAAGTTGATGGATGACGGGGGGGAGCTTAGCCTCTTTGACGATTTCGTGATCCGGGTTCATTCGGATGGGGAGGAATCGGGTCTTGGGGTAGGGCCGGTTGCTTTCCTGGGGGCCTCTCAGGGTTCCCTTGAATGCGTGGACGCCGCAGAAATGCTGAAATGCGCCGGGCCACGCGTTCGTCCGTTTCCATTGCCCTCTTTTGGCCTGGGGTAAATTCGGGTTGATCCACACCTGTCGGGTAGAGAACATGGAAGGGCTGCAGATGCAGACGGCGATGACGGAACCCCCGGAGGATACGAAGTCCAGGATGTTCTTGACCCCGTCGCAGGTGATTCCCGTGCCGGTCATCTTTTCGAACCACCGGTAGGGTTCCCCTCCGGGAAGGATCAGGACGTTGAACTTGCGGCGGCCCTCCCTGTCAAAGAAAGCATTCCTGTCGTTGATGAAGTGGTAATCGACGATCCTGGAGCTCAGCTTCAGGTCGGTGGCGAGTTCGGAGTAGGAGTCGACGTCCTCCCTGGCCGCGTATTCCTTGATGTAGAAGAGAATGACAGCCGTTTCGGCAAAAACCGAGGCGGCTGCCTGGCATGGACTGACTGAGAAACAAACCAGGCAGAGCACAAGCGTGACGGTCCGATATTTCAGCAGCCGGTGTGTCATGTCAGGGTTTTCTCCATCCGAAATAAAAAGATCAACTACTTGACCCGGATCGACTCGATGATCACGGCATTGCGGGGGACGTCCGAATCGAACGGACCCTGCGGCCCGGTCTGTACACTGGCGATGGCGTCAACCACGTCCATGCCCGCTGTGACCTTACCGAAGACGGCATATCCATAATCGCGCGCACCGTGGTCGAGCATGGCGTTGTTTTTGAGGTTGATGAAGAACTGTGCGGTAGCCGAATCCACCGCCGGCGTGCGGGCCATGGCCAGCGTGCCGCGCTCGTTCTTGAGCCCGTTGGCGGCCTCGTTCTTGATCGGCGGCCGGGTGGGCTTCTGGGTGAAGTAGCGGTCAAAGCCGCCGCCCTGGATCATGAAGCCGCTGATCACCCGGTGAAAGATCGTCCCGGTGTAGAATGCGGAATCCACATATTTCATGAAATTATCAACCGTGATGGGCGCCTTGTCCCTGAAGAGCACGGCCTCGATGACGCCCTTGCTGGTTTTGATCACGACGGTAGGGTTTCCCTTGCCGGCGTCCTGCGCAAACGCCGGGCCTGCGCACAATGACAGCAACAATACGATCCATATCAATTTCTTCATGCTCTTGCTCCTTTCCTGACTCAGCTCTGCCGGGGTCAGCCTTGACAGTTACACATCGAAGCAGGGCAAATGTCAATACTTCAGTCTGACCGCGCCGGTTGCCTGCCATGAGCCGTCAAGGATGACGGTTATTTTGTTCGAGGACGGCGTTGTGCGGAGGTCAGCGCCGCCAGTTTCTTTTCTTTCGGGAGCCGCTTGATCTTGTATTCCAGGCGGAAGGCCTCGGCCTTTCCCATGGCCCTGCTTGTCGCCATCAGCGTCACGGGCAGCCGCGCCCGGGTGAACCGGGAGGCGATGCCCCGGTTGTGGGCATCCAGCCTCTTTTCCATATCGTTGGTAACGCCGCAGTAGATCTTCCCGTCGGCGCAGAGAAGGAGATAGGCCATCCACGATTCACGCATTGAACAATCCC
>JAJFUM010000361.1 GCA_021372415.1 Deltaproteobacteria bacterium | reverse complement strand
TGTTGCCCTCGAGGTCGGCGATGCCGATGCCGTCGATGGACGACGCGATGGCGAACTCCTTGATGCGGAGCTCTTCCTGAGTTTTCTTGAGCTCATCGAGCTGGTCTTCCAGCCCTTTTGTTGTCCCGACCGTCATGTGCGGCGGCATCGGCGTTCCTCCTTGCGGCTGCATTTCATGAGTGCTGAAGATCTATCTATCACAAGTGGGGTCCGGTCCACAAATATGCAGGTGTATCCTGAAAGAACCCGGACCCGGATCTTTGCCAGACCTCCGCGGGAAAGCACCTGCCCCGGGCTGGTGCGTCATCCCTTCCGGAGCGGCAGATTGAAAGGGACGGGTTAGAATGGAACGACGATCCCGATGGAAAGGGAGGTGACGAACTCTTCTTTGAAGACCCCGATCTCGTATGGGTCTTCAAGAGACCAGGTGGCCGGGTCGATGGCGGACGTCCTGTTCGGGGAGATCGAAAGGATGGGGTCGAACTTGTTCAGGTCGTACAGGGCAGTGGTTGATTCGGCCACGAGCTTGATATTGTTCCGGAACGGTATCTCTATGCCCGCGAACAGCTGGAGCACGCCCCCGTACACGGTCTGGCTGTCGTTGAAGTCCAGGTAATAGTCCGGCCCGGCGTACTGCTTTTCCTTGAGGGCCCTGCTTTCCATGTCGCGTTTGGCCCAGCAGACCCCTATGCCTCCACCGAGGTAGGGGTTGATCTTTTCGACCCCGTCGTCGTGGAGCTGGTACCTGAGGTTCAGGGTGAGGGGGATGAGGTACATGCTGGTCTGCAGGTCGATGCTGCGGAGGAACTCCGCGTTGAGGACCACGGCCTCACCGCCGCTCATGTAGCCGTCCCCGGTATTCACCGGGTTGACGTCTCCGGGCGTGAGGTCGTCGTTGTAATCGCCATACGTCGTGTTGTAGATCCGCTCTTCGATCTTCATGGACCCCCGCTGCCCGGTCCAGTCCCAGTCGCCGTTGAGGATGCTCAGGCCCAGGGCAGGCATGAAATAAAGATGGTCCATGACCTTCCGCTTCAGCCCCAGGGTGACCGACCCCCCGTAGTCGACGAACTCCCTGAAGTCTTCGTCGTAAATGGGGAGGGACCCGCCGGTCTGGACGAAATAGGAGCGCATTGGGTCCATGGGCTCAGCCTTCCTGCCCGTGGACCGGGCGAGGAGGGCCTCTTCCCCGGAAAGGGCAGAGGGTTCTCCTGTGGAGGGAGTGGAGAGATCCGCTGTCCGGGCTTCCGGCTGGGAAGGGGGCACGATGGCGTCATCGTCGTAAAGCGGCATAATCACGTCCTCTCCAGCCGGCTCATCCGTAACCGCCGAGAAAGCGAAAGACAAGGGCGCCAGCGAAAGGGCAACGAAGAAAGCGCATGCGACAATTCTGGATGACATTCCCCGACAACATATAGACATGGGCACATTTACCTCGTTAATATAATACCATCGTACCGAGATTTTCCCAGACGCCACCGAAAGCCGTTAAAGATGTTTTGCAAGATTCAAAACAGGGGGGTTCGTAGATAACGTCTTGATAATCAAGCATAATGATAGGCTCAGTGCCCGATGGGCGCAGGCATGAAGAAAATAATTGTCCATTCCTGGAAAAATAATTTCCCAGGTCCGCAGGGGATGAACGCCCCGGGAGAGGTCTCATTTGTGCTGGAACCTTCCAGGGAGATCTGATAAAATGTATTCGATTTCACCGAGGAGGTCCGAGCATGAGGCAGGTGAGACTTGGAATCGTTTTCTTGTGCATGTCGATTCTGCTGTCTGCAGGGTGTTCCAGTGGCGGCAGCTCGGGGGACGGAGGCTCCGAGCCCATCGTAAATCAGAATCCGGGGGGGGTCTGGGTCGGCTACCTGATAGCCGAAGAAAGCACCACGTTCCTGGTGGGCGTCATCACCGAGGACCGGGAAGCGAGGTTGATCGGCGACGTGGTGCAATATGAAGGCAACAACGATATCACGGTGAGCACCACGGTCTTCGACGGGAACTTCCAGAAATACACCTGGAAAGATGCTTTGTACGGCGCAGACAGCGACACCCTCCTCGAACTCACCGGGTATGTCGCCGAGCGGGCGCTCATCTGGGGGGTGTGGACAGAGGACGGCGATGCGTCGGACGACGCGCTTCCCTTTGCCTTGTATTACAATACGACCTATACCGTGCGGCCGAATGTGGAAAATTACCAGGGCGACTGGCGGATCGTGGACGCGAGCGTATCTGGCAACACGGCCATCCTGACGATAACCCCCGACGTGGCGAGCACCACCGGGGGGGATATCACGATCGTCGACGATAACAACACCTATACGGGAAGAATCACGATACTCTATGATACATATAACGTGTACCGGGTGAGGATGAACATCGACGGCGTCGACCTGGAAGGATTGGCGACCTATGTGAGCGAGATGAACACCAACGGTGTCGAGATGAACCGGGGGGTCCTGGCCATAGGCGCCAACGG
This sequence comes from Deltaproteobacteria bacterium, assembly GCA_021372415.1. GTDB lineage: Bacteria > Desulfobacterota > Syntrophia > Syntrophales > UBA5619 > JAKAFS01. The sequence goes on along the minus strand of JAJFUM010000361.1, from coordinate 1,627 downwards.
CAATGGCGCTTCCGGCGTGAAATCTTTCAGCGGCCTTGCGGTGAAAGTAAATCAATAATATAAATTAAGTGGTATTGGATGGCAGAGGGGCTGCCGGCCCCCTGCCGAGTCCTTCTGCTTCGATCAGTCATTTGCCGCCTCACCGCAGGACCCCTGGATGGAATGGAGCGTTTCCGGGCCGGGCACGTCAAGCATGCTCGAAGAAACAACCTGAAAAATTACTGAGGTTATGGCTGGATCGCCCTCTTTTGTTCCAAGAAAACCTTTTCTTCCCGCCATGGAAAAATATTTCTCTTTTCTCCCCGGGCAGTCGACCAATAGATGATAACCAATTGAATTATAGATAATTTTATATGGCATTCTTATTGCTTATTTTGGAGGTCATGAGCCTTGGGGGAAAATTCATCAATGGAGAAAATGCCATTACGATGGAGCGTTCGATGAAGAGTCGTTTATCTGTTTTTGCCTTCATACTCATATGCGTCTGGGCATCACCTGCCCATGCATGGATGTGGGAAGTGTCGGATGAAGTGTTGTCGGAGGTTACAGGAGAAGGGTTCTCTCAGTTCACCCTTGATCCGACGACCGGCGTTGCCCGGGCCTTCTTCAATGTGAACGCTGCGACCTACACCGAAGTTGCCTCCCTGAAAATGGGCTACTATGCCGATCCGGTCAGCGGTTTGAACGGCTGGGACCAGGATTGGACGACGGTATCCTTCGGGTCTTCCACCGAGGATCTGGTGATAAAAGGGGTATACCTCGAAGCCGGCTTTTCCAGCCTCACCGACCCGGCAAACCGCCAGCTCAACTACATCTCGATAGGCACCCCCGACCTGACAGGGCCCATCACTGCTGACTTCAACTCCTTCAGCGGCAAGATCATACGCTTGGACACAACCACCAATCAAAACGAGACCACCCCATGGGTGAACGGCCGCAGGATCTCCTTGGGCGCCCGCACGCTCTACGGGAACAACTCCAATTTCTCGGTCACGCTGGACAGGACTGGTGTGAAAACTGGATACACGGGATGGTGGGTAGAGATGGACAGGGCTACGGTAACACCGGACACCCTCCCGTGAGAAGAAGGAATAAACAGGGCAAGCTTAGGGTTTCATAGGTTTTATTATTGGCAATGGTTCCATGTGGAGCACATTCCCAGCCCTGTTGTTTCAAATGAAAAAATATAAAGAAAGGGGTGATGCGGAGAAAGAAAAACAAGGCTGTTGAAAAGAGGGAAATGAACGGCGAAGTATTTTGGTGAGAAAAGCAAAGTAACAAAAAAAATACATTGGAGGCATTAAGTTATGAAGAGAGTATTGACGTTTCTGGCTCTTATGTTGCTGCCGCTGTCAGTCATGGCGATGACGCCGGTATCAGATTCCACCCTTTCCGATGTCACCGGTCAGGCCGGTGTGAACATCAATGCTGACCTGCAGATGAACATCATCATGAACACCGTTGCCTGGGGCGATTCCTCCGGTGTGGACGGTTATTGGAGCGGCGCGTCATTTACCGGTGGCGCATGGGCTACTACAGCCGCCGGCGGTTATGTCGGTTTGAACTCCCTCAACATCACGAACCTCAGGATCAAGGCCCGTGAAACAGCTGATGGCTACGGCAGCTA
>JAJFUM010000353.1 GCA_021372415.1 Deltaproteobacteria bacterium | reverse complement strand
CAGTTGGTGCCGAACTGGAAGGCCAGGACGATCCCGGTGACAACGCCCAGGGCAAAGAGGAGCGCGAAGAGTTTGAGCCAGAAGTCGAAAAGGCGGCGGTAAAGGTCGCGGCCGGTCGCCATGAACAGGCCCTGCAGGAGGGCCAGCCAGACCGAAAGGCCGACGGTGATCGAGGGGAAGAGGATGTGGAAGGAGACGGTGACCGCAAACTGGATGCGGGAGAGGAACAGGGGGTCCATGTTCACGATTTCATCCTCGTCCTCGGGGTTGTGGCCGCCGGCGTCGCCCGGCGTTCTGGCCAAAGGGCCGTTTCCTTGTGACCTGTCGGGCCGGCAGGCCAAAATCCGGCTGTGGGAAACGCACGCTCCTGATTGAACCCTGCCGGTGTTGGCAATATAGGGACAATCGGGCGGGGTGTCAACCCCCTTCGCAGCCATGTGGTGGTTCATTTTAGACACGAATCCAGCCTTCGGACCCGAAGGGGGTGGAGAGGGGTTTTTTGTAGGGTAACTGCAGGTTTTAATTGACAAGAACTAAAAAAGAGCATAATCGTTCCGCTACGTGACGTCTCATGCACGGTAGGGGAGCCCGATGCAAGAGTGGGTGGAGGTGCGGATCGAATGACGGAGCATCTGTTGAATTTGGAACGGGAGCTGATTTTTCTGGGCCTGTTGGACAAGGCCCGTGAGATCTACGGAGAGTTCGGAAGCAACAGCGCCCTTTCCTACATTAAACACAGCTACCACCTGCTGAGCAAGGTCTACCATCCCGACCTGAATCCCGGCAACGAAAAGAAAGCCAAGAGCATCCAGCAGCGGCTCAACAGAACCAGCGAGTTGATCGAGCGAGCCAGCGACGAGGAGATCATCAGCCTGCTCGGGAAGACGCAGCCGCAGGAGGAAGTCCGTACCAAGAAGCGGATCCTGGTGGTGGAGGACGAGTTCGGCCTTCAGGACACCCTGCGCGACGTTTTCAGGATGGAGGGCTACGACGTCCGGGTGGCCGTCGACGGGGACAAAGGCTATGAGGCCTTCCTGAAATTCAAACCGGACCTCCTCTTCACGGACGTGGTCATGCCCGGGATGAGCGGGATCGAGATGGTCCGGAAGATCCGTCAGGATTATCCCCGGATCAAGGTCATTTACATCAGCGGATTTTTCGGCCTGAGAAATCTGAAGAAGGACCTGCAGGAGGACGTGCTGCGGTACGGTTATCCTTGCCTCTCCAAGCCGTTCAAGATCAGCGCCATGCTGGAACTGGTCGAGGAGTACCTCGGCCCAGACGGGCTTGGAGTCAGTCGATACGCGTAGTGAACCGGGACGCCAGGGAAGGCACAACTGTTAGGAGATCTTTCCTTTGAGTGACGGAAGATACATGGCCATCCCGCCCGGTTCGATCGTCCCGGGTGCCCTGCCCGATTTTCGGATCTACGTCCGCTCCCCGCAGGGGAAGTACGTCCTCTGGGCCCTGGAGGGCAACAAGGTCAGTGCGGGACAGTTGGCCAGGCTCACCGAAGGCGGTCTGAAGGAGGTCTTCGTCGACCTGGAGCAGAAGTTCCAGTACGACCAATATCTGGAGAACAACCTCGGGGAGATCCTGTCGAACCAGTATTCCTCGGATGACCACAAGGCGATGATCTTCAGCAACGTCTCGACGAATGTCGTCAAGACGGCCTTCGAGGCCTCGCTGGGCGTGGGGGCGATGACCGCGGACATGCTCCAGCGGACCCAGACCATGGTCCGAAACGCCCTGATGTTCATCTCCGAATCAAGATCCCTCAACGCCCTGGCGAAGATGATCGGACACGACTACCAGACCTACGAACACGCCACCAAGGTCCTGTGGCTGACCATGGCCTTCCTCCGGGAGAACCCGGACGTCCTGGAGGGGATTCAGCCCGGCTACCAGGCGGCGAATGAAAAGCAGAAGATGGAGATGCTCAGGCAGTGCGGCGTCGGTGCCCTGCTCCACGACATCGGCAAGGCCTTCGTGGCGACGGAGATCCTCAACAAGCCGGAACCGCTCAACGAGATCGAATGGGAGATCATGAAGCGCCATCCACTCAACGGCCTGGCGATGCTCTTGGACACGGACCTCCCGGGGTTCGTCAAGAAGGCGGTCCTTCACCACCACGAGGATTTCCACGGCGGCGGCTATCCCATGAGCATCGAGGGGATGAAAATCACCACCCTGGCCCGTGTCCTGAGGATCGTCGACGCCTTTGACGCCATGACCTCCCGCCGCCCCTACAAGGACCCCATGCCCCCCCGCAAGACGATGCAGATCATGATCGGGACACCGCCGGAACAGGAAAACGGCGATCAACCCAAAGACGACCGCGACGAGGGGATGAGGCGGTGCTTCGACGGGGAGATCCTCAAGAAGTTCATCATCTTTCTGGGCCGCGTGGATTTGAGCGGACAGCAGGGCGCGCTCTCGAAGCAGTAGGGCAGGCCGGGAACCTCCCCGGCGGTCCTGTGCGCGGAGGGGGGAGGGAGTTATCCGAAGAGTCTATGCAGGAGACCCGTGTCAGGTTTGACGCCTTTCAGGAATCTCGCCAGTTGGTCCTTTCCATCCTCAGAGACCTTGATGAAATCGATTCCCAGTTGGTACCGGAATTCCGATCCGTCCCGGGCGATGTCGTACCAGCAGACTTCCCCGAAGGCCTCGCAGGGCACCTCGTCAGGAAAGAGCGAGATCCTCATCCGCAGACGGTTGTCCCGTGCCCCGGGCGGCCCGGAGATGAGGGAGATGGCATCGATCTCGATGGCGTTGGCCTCCAGGCAGATCCCGCTGTCGGAAAGGTTCCGGCTCTTGAACCGCAGCGGGGGGCCGCTGGACGGTGAGGCCCCGGCGGTCACGATCTCGACGTCAACGTCCAACTGGAGATCAAGACGTTGGAACTTCCTCTTTTCCAATCCCATGCCCATGGCTCCCCCCATCCACTCAGGATCCCGTGCAGGGCAGCGGCAATCATGATCGGCGTCTCCGGCAGTCGTTCCGTTTTTTTCTTTCCCCCGGTCCTGTCGGGCTGGGGGACGGGCTTTCCCGCCTGGAGAGGACCCCGCCGGTACGCGAAGGATAATGGATAGCCCCAGGATTTGTCAAGGAAAATGGCATTGAGCGCCGAGCGGTACGGGCTGGGGGGCCGTCTTGTGGTAAAGTCACCGTAACGCCGCGGTCGGAACCGGCGGCGGATGATTCAGGATTAGGAAAGGACCATGGACATCTCACATCTGCTCATCATGTTTCTGGTGAGCCTGGGGAGCAGCGTCTTCGCGACGCTGGTGGGCGGCAGCAGCTTCGTCTCGATTCCCGTGCTGATCTTCCTGGGCTTGCCCCCCCACACGGCGATCGGCACCGACCGGTTGGGTGTCTCTGGGTTGGGGATTGCTGGGCTCTACTCCTTCCACAAGAAGGGACTGGTCAATTACCGGATCGGCTTCATGGTAGGTCTCCCCTGCCTGGTGGGTTCCTTTCTCGGGGCAAACCTCGCCCTCCAGATCAGCCCGGCGACAATGCGGATCCTCATCGCGGCGATGACGGTGTCGCTTCTGATCGTCATCGCCGCCAAGCCCAGACTCGGCGTCGAGAAGGCCGAGGGCCCCCTGACCGTCCCGGACTATGCGAAGGGGATCTTCTTCAGCCTGCTGGTGGGGACCTACGGCGGTTTCTACGGGGCCGGCGCCGCCACGTTCCTGATCTACATCATGATTCTCGTCTTCCGCCAGACCTTCCTGGAGGGAGCCGCCACGCTGAAGCTCGGCTCCATCGCCCTGTCGGCGACCTCCGGGATCACCTATGCCTGCCACGGCGCCGTCGATTTCCCCCTGGCCGCGGCCATGTTCGCCGGCGCCTGTATCGGCTCCTACTTCGGGGCCCGTTATGCCGACCGGATCGGGAACGTCTGGATCAAGCGGGTCTTCATCGGGGTGGTCCTCCTGATGGTGATCAAGCTTCTCGTCCCCTGAGCGACCGGCCCGGCCCGATCCTCGGGAAGCGGGCACCCGGCCTTCGGGGCCGCTCCAATGTCCGGCGTTTGACGCTCGGATGCCGAATCGCCTGCTGCCCCGCGATCCAAGGCGGCCCGGCGCAACGGGGCCGGTCCCTGCAACCGGGCGGAAAAAGGATGGATTGACTCCCCGCGAAAGATGTGTAAGATGGCGGTAACCAACCGATCCAATCGTGAGGATGCTATGAAATCCCTGCTTGCCATTGCGATGGGTCTGGCGCTTTTCCTTGGCGCAAACGGGGCCGGGGCGGCCGGGCCGCAGGTCGGCGTCGTGAAGACCGTCAAGGGAGAGGCCCTCATCGAGAGGGAGGCGAAGGCCCTCCCTGCCAAAACGGGCGACGCCCTGATGGAGAAGGACGAGATCGTCACGGGCCGGGACGGATCAATGGGCGTGATCATGAAGGACGACAGCGTCCTTTCGATCGGTCCCCAGTCGCGGCTGGAATTCAAGGAATTCGCCTTTGAGCCTGCCGAAAAGAAACTCTCCGCGATCTACCGGTTCAAGTGCGGCACCCTGGTCTACCTGTCCGGGTTGATCGCGAAGCTCAGACCCGAGGCCGTCCGTTTCGAGACGAGAACGGCCGTCTGCGGCATTCGGGGAACCTATCTGGCGATTTCGGAGGAGGGCGAGGACCTGAAGGATTTCACCGAAGAGGAGGCCGCCCGGCTCGACAGGCTGATCCGCGGGTCGGGGGGGAAGTAGGGAAGGAGCCGGGCCGTCGCAGCGTCGGGGATCTCACGGGTGGATGGGACCATGGGAAAAGCGCTCGGCCATCTGAAAAGCGCCGGGATCGTTTTTGCGGCCGCCCTGGTCCTGACTGGGTGCGGCTCCAGGGCGGCGCTGTTCGTCGTCATGCCGGAGGCCGACGGACGGGTCGGCCGGATCGAGGTGGTCACCGAGAAGGGGTCCCAGGTCCTCGACCGGCCCTGGCAGGCCGTCGAGACGACCGGCATCGACCGGGCTCCCGGCGAGCCGAAGACTCTGGACGAGCGGACCGTTCAGGCCATGTTCCGGGAGGCCCTTGATGCCAGGCCCGATCCGCCGGTAACCTACCGGGTCTTCTTCCGCACCGGGAGGACCGAAATGACGGCGGCCTCCGACCGGACGATCCAGGAAGTCCTCGAG
>JAJFUM010000337.1 GCA_021372415.1 Deltaproteobacteria bacterium | reverse complement strand
AGGTGCTCCCCTGGGACCAGCTCGTGGCGATGTTGCTGACGGTCACGCCTGATCCCGTGGAAGCGACCGCGGAGGCCGAGAGGGACTGGTTGAGCAGGTCGGCGAAGGTAACGCTGTTGGACTTATAGGCCGTGGTCGACGAGTTGGCGATGTTGTTGGCGATCACCGAAATCGCCTCGCTGAAGGCCTTCAGGCCGCTGACGCTGGTCATTAAGGAGCTGCTCATAATTCTTCCATCCTTTCCTGAATTGTGGTTTTTCGATGTCCCGGGGTCCCTTCAACCCGGCAGACCGGACTTACGACGTGCTGCTGACCATGATCACATCGCCATAGGCGATCGCGCCCGCCTCCGTTACCAGATAGGCCACCCCGTCGTTGAAGGCCACACCGGTCACCTCGGCCTCGATGATCGTCGATGCAGTCACCGAGCTTCCGTCCGAATCCGTTGCGGAGACGGAGAAGGTATAGGTGCCGTCGTCGACGGTTTCGCCATCCTCATCGGTTCCGTCCCAGGTCACGGAATAGCTTCCGGAGTCGAGGTCCTCGCAGGTGATCGTCTTGACCGTCTTGCCGTCCTCATCGGAGACGGTGATCGTGATCTCGGCGGCGTCATCGGCGAGGCTAAAGATGAGGTTTTCCGAGGCAGACCCATTCGAGACGGTGATCTCGCTCGTGTCCGCGGTCACCGTCTTGCCGATGCAGGAGACGGCCGAGGCGTTGTTGGTGGATGAGGCGTAGTCCACCAGGGACGACAGATACTCGTTCGTCTGGACGGCCTGTTCCACCTGGGTCATGGTCGCCATCTGGGAAGTGAGCTCCGCCGTGTCCATAGGATCGGTGGGGTCCTGGTTTTCCAACTCGGCCAACAGGAGTGTCAGGAAATCCGTCGTTGACGTCTCAGTCGTTGAGGAACTGCTTGTCTGAGAGACGCCCAACAATGCCGAACTTATCGCCGTTGTGCTCATGGTCTCCTCCTTAGGTCTTTATAAGTTACGAATTGACGCCCCGGCGGTGGGGATCTTCCGCAGAGGCGGACGGTCCCATCGAATCGCAGGAATGCCGATTCACACAGGATCTCCGATTCCTTTCGGCGATCCTCAATTGCCTGGAATTCTCTCTCGGGTATGAAGGAGGGAATCTAATAGAGGGCTTGACAAAGCACGGAAATGGTTTAAAGATAAATTACGGGTGTGCTTTCTAGCCACTCGCCCCGCAGGGCCGGACACCACGACCCCCAAGTCACGTGTCCGGCCTTGCCCTTACTTTCCCCTAAAGAGCCTATCTGTCTGTCGTCTATCTATACAAATCTTTACAATTCTCTGTCGAATTCGTACAGCCTGAATTCAAGCAATGCCCGGGCCAATCAGGACGTCCCCTGAGGCCCCTTCCAGGTTGATAAATGACGCAGCAAAAGGCACGAATTCCGTCACTGTCATCACCTATCCGGACGGCCTGAATGTGAAGTGCGACGGGAGCGATGCCGCGGGCCTGGATCTCCGCGTGGAGGGCTGCTCCGAAACTGAGGTGGAAGCGCCGAAGAGCTCCAAGCCCGGAGGAATTCTCTTCGTCTCATCGGCAAGATCCCAGGCGGCTGCGGGAAGCACCCGGCAGATCTGCGGATGCGAAGCCGGGGCTAATGACCGATGAAGTCACCCTCAAGGTTTCCGTTGGAAGGGCGCCGTTCCCTTCACCACCGCCCCTTCTATTAAGTGACCTCACGGCAAGAATCTGTCCGCGCATCCTGTCATCTATGCATACCCGAAAAAAATTTTTCAAGTCTGTTCTCCACGCTCTTTCTCCCCCACAGCGACGGGTCCCGTCCCTGTGGGTCCGGGCAATTCTTTCCACCCGCCAGGCAATAATTTCCCGGTCGTTCAGGAAGAAGTTGCCGGGGCCTTGCCAGTGGGAGCCCTTGCAGGGCCAGGCTTTCCCGTTTTCTTGGGCTGCTGCGCCATTCCCGTTTGCCGCAGCTTTACATTTCTTAATTTAAGTTCGCCGATCCCCGCACCGATAATCCCAGCAAGGCAAGCGTCCGGACACGCGCCGAAACAAAAAGGGCCGATGCTCGCATCGGCCGCCATTCTCAAACCCCCGGCAGAAGGCCGGGCCAAAAACCCAGAAAAGGAGAACAATCATGGCTACCGTATCTTTATCTTCATCGTTGTCGCAGAACCTGAGCTCCCTCAAGGCCACCCAGTCCCTGATGGATGAAACGGAATACAAATTGACCACGGGCAAGAAGGTCAACAGCGCCCTGGACGATCCGATTTCCTACTTCACCTCTGCAGCCCATCTGGACAGGGCGTCGGACCTCCAGACGCTCAAGGACGACATGGGCGAAGCCATCCAGACGATCGAGGCGGCCGACGACGGCATCACGGCCATCAAGGATCTGATCTCCGACGCCAAGGCCATTCTCCAGTCGGCCCTGACGGCTGAGACCGACTCGGACATGGCCGGTTACGTCTCCCAGTACAACGAGATCATGGACGACATCGACGATCTGGCCGAGGACTCGGGCTATGGGGACGTCAACCTCCTGGGAGGGACCAGCCAGACCCTCGACGTCGTCTTCGACGAAGACGGCGAATCCAAGGTCACGCTGACCGGTTTCGACGCTTCTACGACGGGCCTTTCCCTGACCGACGCGACGTCGGGTGCATTCTACACCGGCACGACCGCAGGCGGGGACTTCGCCGTCACCAAGACCGGCATCAATGCCCTGATCACCGAGCTGGATACCGCCAAGGACACGCTGAGGGCCAAATCGAAGACCCTTTCCACCCAGTTGAGCGTCATCGAAACCCGCAGCGACTTCACCGACAACCTGATCACGACCCTCGAGGACGGATCGGCCAACCTTGTCAACGCCGACACGACCAAGGAGGGCGTGAACCTGACGACGCTCCAGACGCAGCAGCAGCTTGCCATCAGCTCGCTGAGCATCGCCAATTCAGCGTCCCAGGCCGTCCTGAGCCTCTTCTCGTAAGGGGATTGCCGGGACGGAACCGATGACCCATTGACATCCCTCCCGTAAGGGAGTACAAAAAGCCGCCGGTGGAAGAGCACCCCTTCCACCGGCGGCAATCCTCCATCAGCGTGGACAAGCGAGGACCGACAATCCCATGGCCCTGAAGATCCAACTGAAACCCCACGAACGGGTGGTCATCGCCGGCGCATCGATCTGCAACGGCCCGACTGCCGCCAGTTTCCTGGTCGAGAACAACGTCCCGATCCTGAGGGAGAAGGATATCCTGAAGGAAAAGGAGGCCCTTTCGCCCGCCAAGAAGATCTACTTCGTCATCCAGGTCATGTACCTGGACCAGGACAATCTCACGGTCCATCACAAGCTCTACTGGGAGCTCGTCCGGTCCTTCGTCCAGGCGGTCCCCAGCTCGCTCAGTCTGATCGACGAAATCAGCGGGCACCTCCTCGCCTCGCGCTATTACCGGGCGCTCAAGGCAACCCGGAAATTGATCGACTACGAGAAGTCGGTCCTTTCCCGGACAGACGAAGGGACCGCAAAACCCCGCCGATCCTGAGCGGCGCCCTTATTTTCCCCAACAGCCCTGTCACCATGACCGACCCGTGGCAGTGATCGCGACATGCTTCCTTCGCTGCAGGGCGCCCCTCACGGACGTCTCCCGCCCCTTCCCTTTGCAGACCCATGCCGTACGGCCCGGACCGGCTGGGGCCTTCGGACGCGGGCATCCTGACCCGCGGCCGGAACATCCCTCTCCATGAGGAATCCTTCCAGCGTTCCCTTCAACTGGAGGATGCGGTTATTGGCCCTGACGCGGAGGACCTCGTCCTCGCTGAGCACCGAGGGATTGCGGACGGCCTCGTCCCCGAAAACGTACCCGTTGGTGTAATCGTTGCACAGATCCGAGATCCGTTTCGGGTACCGGGCCAGATGGTCCTCGTCCTTCAGGAAAATCGCCACGTAATCGTTCCAGATGTCCTCCTGTTGCTGCGAGGTGAAGGACTCCAGGAGGACCGTTTTCAGGCCGTTGCGCCTCGCCCAAGTGACCAGAGCCTTGCCGCTGTCAGGATAGAACCGCCAGCAGTCCACGGGGTAACGGTGGAACGCGCCGTTGCTGGGGACATTCAGATAGAACAGCCCGTGGGGTTTGAGGACCCTCAGGACATCCAGGAACAGGAGCCAGAACAGCTCAGCGTGCTCGAAACAGGAGCTGCAGAGAACCGCATCGGTGCTCTCGTCTTCGAAGGGAAGCCGGTAGGGGTCCTCGAGGACCACATCGACCCCTCTGCCGGGGACGAAATCGACGCCGGTGTACCGGAACGACAGGGGGCAGACATCCCGGAGTGACCCGTTGACGTCCTGGGACCCCACATCGGCCACGACCGTTCCCGGCAGCGATTCACCGTAGACCTCGAAAAACTGCTTACAGGACCTTAGAGCCGTCGGATGCATAAGACTTCTCCATCCTCCAATCCTCGCAATCGCGCCTAGATCTTTTCCATGACCACCAAAAAGCCGTTGCCCACCTTGTCGTCTGCATCGAGATGGTCCAGCAGCCTGAAGGTAGGGATATTTTTCAGAACACTCAAGAATTGCGCCGTGTCGAAAACCGAATGGTGTTGGTCCTCGTTGGGGTTGTCCTCCGGGTGCCGGTGCCGTTCCACCAGTTCCTCCCAGGTGGTCAGCGGCCGGTCCCTGTCGAACATGCGATCCCGGTGGGGGAGGATGTGGACCATCCGGCCGCCGGGTTTCAGAATCCGATGCATTTCCTCGAAGCAGCTCAGAAGGTCCCAGACGTGCTCCAGGACATGGCTCGTGACGATGTAATCGAAGGATTCGTCGCCGAAGACATCCCTGGGCAGCCCCTTCCCCAATTCGGCCACCACCTGGGTGGGCACCACTTGTCTGGCCAACTTCATCTGCGCCGCATGATAAGCCGACCCTTCCGAGGGGGCCTCGCGATCGGCAAAGACGCAATTTTTGAACCCGAAGGGGTTGTGCGCGGCAGGTCCGAATTCGACGCCGCTGCCGCCGGCCTCCTCGAGGGGATCGATCCAGCGATGGGCAACCTGGCTCTCAGGAAAGATCCCCCTGGTTCTCCTTCTCCTATTTTTTTCCATGCTTCAGCCGATGCGCCTCCAGATAGAACTCCGCCCACAGGCGGACCTTGTCGGCAAAATCGTAATGGGTCCTGACGTAGCGGTGGGCGTTCCCGGCGATCCGCCGTCTCAGGTCCCGGTCCTCAATGAGTTGATCGAGGCACTGGCGCCATTCCCGTCCGTTGCCGGCCAGGAATCCCGTTTCCCCGTGCCTCACCTCGTTGTAGACCGTGTCCCGGGAGAGGATGCAGGGGATCTTGGCGGCGCTCATCTCCAGGTACTTGATGTTGCTCTTTCCCGTGAGGTTGAACCGGGACCGGGCCAGGGGAATGACGGCGATGTCGAGGCCAAGCTCGCAGAGGGCCCGGCCATACGCCTCCGTGGGAACAGGTTCGTGGAATTCCCGCGCCACCCCCTTCAGGATGTCCTCGCCGTCGAGACCTCCCGGATCGATTCCGTCGTCCACGCCGCACCCACCGTCCCTTTTGCCGGTGCGGCGGATGCCGTCGGAGCCCATCAGGACCAACTCGACGCGGTCCCCATAAGTTTTCTTCAGTTCCAGAAAGACATCAGAGACGATCCTCAGGTCCTCGTAATGGGTCGTCGATCCTGCCCAGCCGATCCGCACCGGGCCGCTCGCCCCGGGGAACCCGTTCGTCTGCGGGAACGCCTCGAAGTCGATGCAGTTCGGAAGGACGGCGTAGCGTATACCCGCAAACTCCCGGTAGAACTCGCCGAGCTCCGGCTTGCTCACCGTCACCAGGTCGCACCGCCTCATCCAGCGAATCAGGTCCTCATAGGCTTTCGTCCCCTTGTGGTAGGTGGCATGGGCGGGGTTGTAGCTGGGGACGGCGTGGAGGTTGTCATCGATGTCGAAGACCTGCACCTTGCCGAGCCCTCGGCCCATCTCGAAGAAAGGCAGCATGCTGTCCTTGTATTGCCTCTGCCAGACAATGACGTGGGCCCAGTGGATCAACTCCGGGGTGACCTTGACGGTGGGAAAGGCCGCCAGCCGGGGATGGCGGTTGAGGTATCGCGCCGGCCGTTCGATCCTGGCAAAACCGCATCCGCTGGTATCCGCGGCGATCATCAGGACCCTGAAGGTCCCGGGGGGACGGAGCAGGCCGTATCGCCTCTTGAAGATCTCGAATTGGTTCTGGGCCCAGATGTCCTTCGCTGCGGGATCGCTCGGGGCATCGAGCCCGGCGAGCAGGGTTTCGACCCTCAGGGAGTTTTTCAGGGACCACCGGGACGCGGGATACTCCCCCCGGAGAGAGGCGACGTCCTCGATCCCCGCCGACGGCGCGCCGCTTTCCCGATCCTCCCCGACATCCATGCTGCCTCCACCTCCCCTCGATATCCGACATGGCCGCAGTCTGAAGGTCTGTGCCACCTGTTGCCCAGGGCCCCGATCGGATCGAGGCAGGCGATCTTTCCCCTATCCACAACGGCTTCGGCGGCACGTCATTGGGATTTCCGATGCAACATCACGGCCAAGCCGTGTAAAGAAATGTAACGTTTGTTCGAGCCGCTCAGGGCCGCTCGGCCAGCCGGACCTTCAGCCACTGCTCGACCGACTGGGTCTTCTCCTGGGTGGCATCCCTGCCTCCCGGAGGTCCCTGAGGCGGAGGCCCCATTGCGCCTCCCCTTCCTCCCCGGTCGCCGCCCATACCGCCGCCGGGCCCTCCTCCGCCGTCCGGGCCGCCGCCCCAGCCCCCCGGCGACTGCTGGGTCTGTTCGTCCTGCCCGGTGATCACACCGACCCCGATCGTCTTCATGGTGGCAAGGGCGATGCCGTGGCGAGCGGCCTCGCTCCGGAGCAGGGGGATCTGGATCTCGTAGACGAGGTTCCCTGCCGAGATCCCCAGGCGGCAACGGAGGCCGCCGGGAGAGGAATCCTCCGCCGCGATGGTGCTGTGCTCCTTGCTGTCGGGACGGAAGACCTCGATATCCGACTGGACCGCACCTAATCCTACGCGATCGTCGCCCGGCCCTTTCATCCCTTCCCCGCTTCTCCCGCCTTCCCTGTCCTGTGGAGGCGTCCGATCGGTCGGGGGGCCGGAGCGCGGGAGCGGAAAGCGGATTCCATAGGTCTTCGCCTGGCCGCCGGTCTCATCGAACCAGAGGGTCAAGCCGGCCCTCAGAATCTGCCTCTGGATGGCGCGATTGCGGGTTGACAGGCGCAGGTACAGCATCCTCTCGTCGTTGAGAAGCCCGACGGTAAGCTCGCCCTTGGCCACCGTATGCAGGGCACCTTTCCATTCGGAACCATCGTCCCTGCCGTCGATGACGACTGGGCGGTCACGTCAAACGCTGGCCATCTCCTCCATCCCGCATCCCACTGCTGCGGCAGACAAAACCAGCAGGGCCGCGGCGAGCAGGCCGCCTTTGCATTTCCCAGTCATGGCGCCCCTCCTTACTGGTCCAACCGGATTCCGCGGCCCTGCCCCAATCCCGCCCGGAACCCCTTGCTGGAATAGGTGGTCCTGGAGCGCCGCTTGTCCTCCAGGACCTCGCCGGCCCGCTTCAGGAGCAGCGTCTTCCAGTTCTTGATCTGGTTGGGGTGGACCCCGTACCGGGCCGCCAAATCCTGGAGGCTCCCCTTGCCGTTGATCCACTCGCAAACGACCTTCGCCTTGAAGAACCCATCGTAGGATCTGCGTTTAGCCTTTATATCCCTCCGGATCGATGC
>JAJFUM010000325.1 GCA_021372415.1 Deltaproteobacteria bacterium | reverse complement strand
GACCTTTTTCCCCCGCGTGCTGAGATTGTTCATATCGTGGGTGTCGAGGTCCTTGAGGACCTCCTTGATCTTGTCCCAGATCCCTGCCGATTTGATGAGGTGGCGGTAGGCCGCTGCCGTGATGGCATACCCGTCGGGGATGTTCACCCCTTTCTTTTGCAGGTTCCGCCTCATTTCGCCCAGTGAGGCGTTCTTTCCCCCCACCTCGGGAATATCTTTTAATTGAAGTTCGTCAAACCAGATAACCAGTCTTTCGTTGTTCATATCCTTCCTCCCCGAAGACGTTGATGTCCCTTAATCCCTTGTTTTACGGCCGAAAACTCCCTATCAGTTTTGGCCCTGCGAGTCAACGGGAAACGTCCCGCGATCAACCCATCGCATCGGTGAGCCTGCGCCCCCCGAAAACATGCATGTGAAGGTGGAAAATGAGCTGGCCCCCGTCAGGGTTGACGTTGACGGTGACCCGATAGCCCTTTTCGGCAATCCCCTTCTCCCGGGCGATCTTCTGGGCGGCCCGGGCCATCTCCTCCAGTATGTCCTTCTGGCTTTCCCCGAGGTCGTTGAAGGTCGCGATATGTTCCTTCGGTACGATGAGGACGTGGACAGGCGCCACAGGATGGATGTCATTGAAGGCGATGATCTTGTCTGTTTCCAGGACCTTGCTGCAGGGAATTTCCCCTTTGACGATCTTGCAGAATATGCAATCGTTCATCTCCCTCTACCTCCTCTGTCGCTGCTGCGTCAGACGGCTTCCTGATTGCAACCGGAAGCCCATTTCGATCTATTTCCCTACGCCTCGCGATGTTAAGAGGTTGAGAAGGCAAGAAGTTTGGACAGGCTTCCAGCAGACCCAATGCCTGCCGATTCTCCAGCCTTCTAACCTTGAACCTTCTTGACATCTTTTTTTGTTCGCCGGATTGCCTCCTCCAGATCGAGGGCGCCCGTGTACAGGGCCTTTCCCGTGATCACGCCAAGAATTCCGGAGTCCGCAACGGCCAGGAGCCTATCGACATCGCCGATCCCCGCAACACCGCCCGAGGCGATGACGGGAATCCCCACGGACCGGGCGAGACGCTCCGTGGCGGGCACATTAACCCCTGTTTCCATGCCGTCGCGGCTGATGTCCGTATAGACGAGGGCGGCCAGGCCCAACCCTTCGTAGCGCTTTGCCACCTCGAGGACATCGGCGCCCGTGGCCTCCGTCCAGCCCTCGACGGCAACCTTTCCTTCTTTCGCGTCGATGCCGAGGATGATCCGGCCGGGAAATCGGCGGCAGGCCTCGACGACGAACTCGCGGTTCTTCAGGGCCGCCGTGCCGAGGATGACCCAGCCGACACCCATCTCGAGATAGTACTCCACCGTCGCGAGTTCCCGAATTCCGCCTCCCAATTCAATGGGAACGCCAACGGCGGACAGGATCTGCCGGATGACCCCGTCGTTGACGGGACGGCCTTCGCGGGAGCCGTCAAGGTCGACGATGTGAATCCGTTCAGCCCCCTTTGCGGCCCACCGGCAGGCCACTTCCACGGGATCCCCGCTGTATACGGTCTCCCTCTGGAAGTCGCCCTGCAGGAGCCGGACGCACCTGCCGCCCCGTAAGTCGATTGCTGGAATGATAATCAAGGACTGTTGCTCCGGAACCGGTGGCCCGGTTCTGCTCCATAACAAAGCCTGTTCCCGGCGTATCCCCGGGCGGGACGCGGGACCGGCAATTCCTTTCGGTCAGCCGGGCGGATTATCGATACCCGGGGAAGGTTTTCAGCATTTCCTCGACGCCCTCTTCGGCCAGTTCGGCCGCCGTCACCCACTTG
>JAJFUM010000318.1 GCA_021372415.1 Deltaproteobacteria bacterium | reverse complement strand
CGTTGCGGGAGCTTCCCGGTCCTCCCTGGAGATTGCTCCGGGAAGGGGGGGAAGGTTACTGCCCCATCTGTTTGTATTTCTTCATGCGTCGCCAGAGCGTGGTCCGGTCAATGCCATAGAACTCGGCGATTCTCGTCTTGTTGTAACCCCGTTTCAACAGGTCCCTGATGTTTTCCAGGGTCATGGCCGTTCGGTCCAGTCGCTCCGGCTTCCTGTCCTCAAGGTCCGCGGGGAAATCCCTATCCCGCTTCGGTCCCGTGGCAGGAACGCCGCCCCCTCTCTCCGAGCCCCCGGTTTTTCCCGGCTTGTAGTCCAGTACCCGTTCCACGTCGATCCCGTCGATCACGTGGGTTTCGCTCAACACGGCCAGCCTCTCGCAGGCGTTCTTCAGCTCCCGGATGTTGCCGCCCCAGGTCATGTCCATGAGCCTGGCCTTGGCCCCATCGGTCAATTCGAATGTCCTGCCGTCGCCGGAACTCTCCCCATAATCGCGGATAAAGTTTTCCGCCAGCAGGGGGATGTCCTCCTTCCTTTCGTCCAGGGAGGGGAGCTGTATCTTCAGGACATCCAGTCGATAGTAGAGATCCTCCCTGAACTTTCCTTTTTCGACGAGATCGGACAGGTCCCTGTTCGTGGCGGAAATGATCCTGACGTCCACGCTGATGACCCGGTCGTGTCCCAGACGCATCAGCTCCTTTTCCTGCAGGACCCGCAAGAGCCGCCCCTGGAGCGCCAGGGGCATTTCGCTGATCTCGTCGAGAAAAAGCGTTCCCCGGTGGGCCAATTCGATCAGCCCCTGCTTCCCCTTTTTGACCGCCCCCGTGAAGGCCCCCTCGACATAGCCGAAAAGTTCGCTCTCCAACAGGTTTTCCGGGATGGCCGCACAGTTGATCGCCACGAAAGGCTCATGTTTTCTCCTGCTTGCGTTGTGGATGCTCTGGGCGAAGATCTCCTTGCCGGTGCCGCTCCTGCCGACGATCAGCGCGTTGGAATCGACCTGGCTGAACTTCCTGGCCATCTGGATGGTTGCCTGGATCCTTTCGCTGCGGCCGAGGATGTCGCTGAAGTGGTGTTTGGCCACATGCCCGCGCTCGGTGGTCTTGGTCCGGATCCTTCCCTCTGCCTCCTGGATCCTGGATACGTACTGAAAGGTGATGACCGACCCGACCCGCTCGTTCTTGAGGACGATGTCCGTCTTGTTGACTGCCAGGGGGATGCCGTTGTGCTTGACGACTTCGTCCAGGCAGGAGTCCGTGCCGCTCACCAATTCGCTGAACGGCGATCTCGGCAGGACCTCTTCGATCCGCCTGCCGATGATCGCTTGGGTCGTGATCCCCAGGATTTTTTCGCAGGTCGCATTGATCGCGGTGATGCGGTTTCCCTTGTCCAGGGAAATGATGCCGTCGAAGGTGTGATCCAGGATCGTCTTGAACCGCTGCGCCTTCTCCTCTTCGATCCGGCTGATATAGGCCACCCTTTTTGCCTCGGTGATGGCCTGCCACATCGCGTTCTTCCCCGAGACGATCATGATGCTGTCCATGCCGATGCTGCGCGCGAAATCGCAGGTCGGCTTTCCCCCCAGGATCACGCTGTCGCGGTCTTTCAATTTTTCGAAGGCGTTCTGCGTTTCCCGGCCCAACTGCGACGGCATCAGGATGGTCTGGATATCAAGGCCCATCATCTCCGCCAGGCTGTCCGCCTGGTAGATGATATTCCTTGTTGCAAGGACGGCGATTCTCCTGTCGCCGTAACGTTCCCGGCTCTCGATCAGGCAACGGATGATGTCGTTGGCCGTGACAGGGATCTCCACAACAGGCACGTAGGGGTCCATGTTTCCGAGCAACTGCGCCGAAAATCCCCGGGCGATCACGACGTTGCAATCCAGCTTCATCTTCTGGATCGTTTCATGGCGGTACTCGACAATGACCTCGATTTCGTATTCGCCCTGTTCCGCATGCCCATTGTGGACCTTTTCGTCGTGCTCACGAAAGGTCTCACGGAACAATTCGCCGAATTCCTCATAGGGCGCGATGACGATGATCTTGATCATGCCGACCTCCATCTCCAAGAGGTTGCCCGATGTCCTTTCTCTCCCTGGCAGGTTTATCAATAGCCTGTCTGTACCAAAGAGTCAATTTCCATATCCCGTAAAGGGGGAAGGCTGTCCCGCCTCCAGAAATCTCTTGACAGGGGCCGAGAACGTGCTATGAATCCAATAAAACGTAATACGGGGACAGTATGTCTGACCTGGTCCGTTTCGGAGTATCCTTGGAACAACCCCTCTTGGAGAGGTTTGACGACCTCATCCGGGAGCGTCAGTACACCAACCGCTCGGAGGCCTTGCGGGACCTGATCCGCCGGGAACTCGTCCAGCGGGAGTGGCGGGAGGGCCGTGACGTGGCCGGGGCCATCACACTCATCTACGACCACCACAAGAAGGATGTCCTGGCAAAGGTGGTCGACACGCAGCACGATTTTCAGCAGGTGATCATCTCGACCCAGCACATCCATCTGGATCACCACAATTGTCTGGAGATCATTGCCGCCCGGGGAAAGGCCGAGGAGGTGCATAAACTGGCCGATGCCCTCAAGTCGATCAAGGGGGTCCGGCACGGGACCCTCAGCATGTCGAGCACGGGCAAGGAGATCGAGTAGCGTATTATTTTTTTATCAGAACGTAACACCATTCTTGAATTCATGGCATGCTGCCGAAAGGAAAGGAAAATAAAAAGACCATGGGCCTGCGTCGTTGGATCGTATGGATGGCTCTCCCCATTCTTGTCTTCGTGAGCACGATGGCCTGGGCCGGCCATCCCCTCATCACGGACGACACGGGGACCCAGGGAAAGGGCGGCTTCCAGTTGGAGGTCACCGGCCAATACGATACCGACAAGGAGACCGTCGGCAGCGTTTCCACCGAGTCGAAGGGCGTCCAGGCCGCGACGACCCTTTCCTACGGCCTGATCGAAACAGCCGACCTGGTCCTGGGCATTCCCTACCGGTGGACCGAGATCAAGGCGGACGGGGTGACGACCTATGACGAGAAGGGCTTCTCGGACATGACGCTCGATCTCAAGTGGCGTTTCTTCGAGTCCGAGGGATTGAGCCTGGGGATCAAGCCGGGCCTCCGGCTTCCCACCGGAAACGACGCAAAAGGCCTCGGCACCGGCAGGACCGGATATCAGACCTTTTTGCTCGGCTCCTGGGAGTCGGCCCCCTGGGCTTTCCACGCGAATCTCGGCTATATCGGAAACGAGAGCAAGGCCGACGAGGAGAAGCACCTCTGGCACGCCTCACTCGCGGCGACTTACGAGATCCTGAAGGGGCTGACGATTGTCGGGAACGTGGGCGCCGAACGTAACCGGGACAAGGCAGCGGACAGGGACCCCGCCTTCCTGATCGGCGGAATTATCTACTCCCTGTTCGACAACGTCAACGTGGACCTCGGTGTGAAGTACGGCCTGACTTCGGCCGAGACAGACTGGTCCTACATGGCGGGCATGGCCGTCAAGTTTTGACGGCCGGCCCTGGAGAACCCGAGTCGAGAAAGGAGATACGAGCATGCACATGGCCGACGCCCTGCTCTCGCCCGCCGTCGGGACGACGCTCTGGACCGGCTCCGCCGCTGTTGCGGCCTGGGCCTCGCGGAAACTGAAGAGACAGATCGACGAGGGGCTCATCCCCCTCATGGGGGTCCTCGGGGCCTTCATCTTCGCGGCCCAGATGATCAATTTCACGATTCCCGGGACCGGATCGAGCGGCCATCTTGGGGGCGGGATGATCCTCGCCATCCTCCTGGGGCCGCCTGCGGCCTTTCTGGTCATGGCCTCGGTCCTCACCGTGCAGGCCCTCTTTTTCGCCGACGGCGGCCTTCTGGCCCTGGGCTGCAACCTCTGGAACCTCGGGTTCTACCCCTGTTGCCTGGTCTATCCGCTCCTCTACAAGCCGATCGTCGGCAGGAGCCGCAGCCCCGTCCGAATCTTTGCAGCGTCCGTCCTCGGCTCCCTGGTGGCCCTGCAGCTCGGGGCCTTCTCCGTCGTCCTGGAGACCCTCGCCTCGGGCATCAGCGAGCTCCCCTTTGCCGCGTTCCTCTGGCTGATGCAGCCGATCCATCTGGCCATCGGGGTGGTCGAGGGGGTCGTCACGGGCGGCATTGTCCTGTACATTTTGGGGACCCGGCCCGAGATCGTCGAGGGCGTCACTGCCTCCCGGCCCGTCGCCCCCGGGCGGCCGCTGCGGAAGGCCCTGATTGCCCTCGGGGTCATGACCCTCGTCACCGGCGGTGTCCTTTCCTGGTTCGCCTCGACGCTTCCCGACGGCCTGGAGTGGTCCATCGAGAGGATCACCGGTTCAGCCGAACTGGTGCAGGCCGAGGGCGGGATCACCCGGACGCTCAGGGAGCTCCAGGAGAAGACCGCCTTTCTCCCCGATTACAGCTTCAAGGCTGGGGGCGACGGGAAGGCGGAGGCCGCCCCGGCCTGGCCTGCAATCGAAACAGGCACCTCGGCGGCGGGTCTCATCGGCTCCGGGATCGTCCTGGGGATCGTGGGCCTCATCGGGTTTGGGATCCGGACGCTGCGCCGGAGGTCGCATACGTAGTGAAAAGGGCCCTTCCGAAACACCACCTTCCCGAGCCCATCCGGGCGACCGGAAAAGGCGAAGCCCCGATGCCCGGGGTGAACCGATGACCCTCGACGAGCGCTACTTCGACATCGGCCGCCTCGATCGGCTCTCTTACGGGGAGACCTTCGTCCACCGCCTCGACCCGCGGGCCAAGGTTTTGGCCACGGCCTTTTTCATCGTTACCGTCGTCTCCTTTCCCCCCTTCGAGGTCGCGGCCCTGGTCCCCTTCTTCCTCTTTCCGGTCCTCCTGATCACGCTCGGCGCGATCCCCGCCCGATTCGTCCTCAGGAAGATCCTCTTCGTTTCCCCCTTTGCCCTCTTCATCGGGGTCTTCAACCCGATCTTGGACACCCGGACCGTCGCCGTGGTGGCGGGATGGCCCCTCTCCGCGGGGTGGCTCTCCTTCCTCTCGATCCTCCTGAAGTTCGTCCTCACGACCGGCGCGGCGCTCCTCCTGGTGGCGACGACCTCCTTTCCCGGCGTCTGCCATGCCCTCAGAAGACTCGGTTTCCCGGCCCTCTTCGTCTCGCAGCTCCTGTTCCTCTACCGCTACCTCTTCGTGCTCATGGAGGAAGCGATGCGGATCGTACGGGCACACGACCTGCGTTCCTTCGGGGGGCGGGGGATGGGCGTGGGGGTCCATGCACGCCTCCTGGGGATCCTGTTTCTACGGACCGTCGACCGCGCCGAGCGGGTCTATCGGGCCATGCTCTCCAGGGGCTTTCAGGGGGATGTCCCGACGCTCAAACGTTTCCGCATGGGGGGGAGGGATTGGGCGTTCCTCGTGACGACGGCGGTCTTCCTGGGGGTCTTCAGGGCCTTCCCGGTGACCGAGGGGATCGGGCGCTTGGCTGAGGGGTGGTTCCGATGAGCCATCACCTGGTGGAATTCAAGGACGTTTTCTTCCGGTATCCCGACGGGACCGAGGCCCTCAAGGGGATCAGCTTCCGGATCACCCACGGCGAGTCGGTGGGGATTGTGGGGGCGAACGGGGCGGGGAAATCGACGCTCCTCCTGCACCTGAACGGATGCCTGCTGCCGGTATCCGGGACGGTGACGATCGGGGATCTGGCCCTGACGGTCAAGAGCCGGCGGGAGATCCGCAAGAAGGTCGGCGTCCTCTTCCAGAACCCCGACGATCAGCTCTTCATGCCCACGGTCTTCGACGATGTCGCCTTCGGTCCGATCAACCTCGGTCTGGAGGAGGCCCAGGTCCGGGAACGGGTCCAGAAGGCTTTGACGCTGGTCAACGGCCTTCCCCTTGTGGAGAAGCCGCCGCACCACCTTTCGGCCGGCCAGAAGAGCGCCGTCGCGATCGCCGCGGTCATGGCCATGGAGCCGGACATCCTGGCGATGGACGAGCCGGCCGCGACGCTGGACCCCAAGTCAAGGCGGCTCCTGATCGAACTCCTCAAGGGGTTCACCCACTCCAAGCTCGTCGCCTCCCACGACCTCGACCTCATCCTCGACGTCTGCCGGCGCTGCATCGTGATCGGCGACGGGCGCGTCGTCGCCGACGGCCCCGCTTCGGAGATCCTCTCGGACGCGAGGCTCCTGGAGGCGAACAACCTGGAGCTCCCGCTCTCGCTCCAGCGACGCTAGCGGGGCAGTGGAAAAGACCTCCCTCTTCTCCCTGCATGGTCGGATTGTTCCGCCGAGGGCAGCCCATCGATCTGAATAAGAGGACTGGATGGCGGGTGTTGATTGGAGGAGAGCGGGGTTGGGTCGAAAAAGCGTAATGATCCAATCGTGCAAACACATTGAGACCATACGGGGGTTGGATCGAGAAACCAAGATCGCTCGGTGACGGCATGAACATGAAGCGATGGGCGGTTCTGCTGCTTGCGATTCTGCTCTTCTCCGGCGGCGAGTCCGGATTTGCCCAGGATCTGTTCCTGTGCAAGAACGTCTTCGTCAAGGAGCCGATCCGCCGCGATCAGATCCAGACGCTCAGGGAATCCCAGTCTGATCGTTTCAGGCCGGGAAACCGGATCACCGCCGTCCTGATCTTTCATCCCAGCGAAGATGGCCGGCTCGAATTCAGGTGGATCGCCCCGTTCAGGGGAAGACAGCCGCAGCCTTACGTCCACCAGGTCAAACAGCCGGTCCCCGGAGGGGAATACACGGCCTATGCCTGGCTGGTCCTGGATTCCAACTTCCTCGACGGGATCATGGGATCGAGGTATGCGGGGCGTTGGCGGATCGAGACGTACTTCGATGGGAAAAAGATCTCATCACAGTCTTTTTGGATATCGAATTAGGGGAAAAACATCGACGCCTGTCGGATCCGTAACAGGCTGGGATCGTTCCTGCAGGGCCTGACCGGGACCGGAGATCACAAAAACTCCTGCGTCAATCCGCCGGGGAAATAGCTGGATTCATCGCTCCTTTTTCAATCGGGAATTCAATAGCCTTTTGAAGCGGGGCATAATATGCTGGCACATAAGCTGGAAACTTGATTGATATTAAAGGAAACTTCGTTAGATTTGTTTCCCCCGTTATCCGCAATCCATACAGAAACCGGAACGGTTCCCACGGTTGAATTCAAGGTGATGGACGAAAGATATAAAATTGCTGTACCGCTTGATTTTCCTATAAATTCGCCAGCCAGGGTTGCCGCTTCATACTCGGTTCCATTATATCGGAGGTAAGCATGCCCGTGATACAGATCTTCGAAAGGATCCGTGTAATTAAAACGCATATTGAATGATACGGAGCTTCCTGCCACCGCCTCCGAGGGCGAGAGAGTGACATCCGAGATGGTCGGAATGCTGCCGTTCGTGGAACTGCCACCCCCGCCGCCCCCGCCGCCACAGGCCGCGACAAAAAGCAATGCGAACAATAGAGATAAGGTTTTGAAGATGGATTTTTCTTCTTGCCGTCGAAGTCGAGTCATATCCCCCTCTCTTGAGAATGAAATAGAAGAAAAAAAGCCCCAGCTTCACGTTTGAAGAGGGGCCTTGGGATGTGACAGATCAAGCATTCTTGGCATCTAGTTACGGCGGTCTCATATCAATGCCCCGGTTATAAGTCAACAGTCAATAATAATTAGACAGATGTTATTAAGGATTTCCAATAATAGGTAACTTATATTCCTGTGGAAATGATGTCGTTCGGATGCAACGATCGATCCCGTCAGGACTGGGTAATCGTGCAGTTGTATGAATAGGACTTGTTCCCCAGCTTGTCGGCGATCGAGACGGGGATGGTAACGGTTCCCTTTGTCGAATTCAAGGCGAGCGGGGAGAGCGTGAAGACGGCATATCCGCTCGTGCTGCCTGCATAGCTGCTTCCGAAAGTGGCCAAATTGTTGTCCACGCCGTTGTATTGCAGGTACACGACCCCGCCATCCAGGTCACCCAGGGCATCGGTGTAGTAAAAGGTGATGGTGAAGGTGACGGTGCTCCCCGCCGCTACCGAGGAGGGCGTCAGAACGACGGCGGAGAGGGCCGGCGTGCTTGAGTTTGTCGAGCCGCCCCCGCCCCCGCTGCTGTCCCCTCCGCCGCAGGCGATCAGCCAGAATGCCGCCGACAACGACAGAAACCTGAAAAGGGAATGTTTCATTTTTACTCCTGGATTCCGCTTATCAAGATCTGCGACGGAAATCAAGAAGAGTAGGAAGGCAGGGAGTTCCGTCCTTGACTTCCGGAGCCCTTTGCGATCACCATGAAGACTAAAGAGGGAAACAGAAACCCGGACCATGGATAAGCCAAAATAACGGGAGGATAAGATGAAATCAATGGTTCTGGCCATTTCCATCCTTTTGAGCATCGGCGCCGTTCCTGTTCATGCCGGTCCTTTCGACGCCCTGAAGGACCTGCTGGGATCGGAACCGGTCAAGGGCCTCTCCGGGCCAGATGACCGGACGACGATCTCGGGTCTCAAGGAGGCCCTGTCCGTGGGAACGGAGAATGCGGTCAGGTCGCTTTCGAAAGTGGACGGCTTCCTCGGCAACAACATGGTCAAGATCCTCCTGCCCGACCGGATCCAGACAATGGCCGACTGGGCGTCCAAACTGGGCTTTCAGAGGCAGGTGGACAACCTGATCCTGACCATGAACCGGGCCGCCGAGGCGGCGTCGCCCAAGGCGGCCCGTATTTTTGCCGACGCCATCCGGGAGATGACCTTCGACGATGCCAGGGGGATCCTGCAGGGCGGTGATACGGCGGCCACGGAATTTTTCAAGGCAAGGACGTTCGCCAAACTCTACGACGAATTCAAGCCGGTGGTTACCTCCAGCATGGACAAGGTCGGCGTGGCAAAGGCTTACAAGGAGATGACGGCACCCCTGGAAAAGGTCCCCCTGGTGAAGACGGAGTCGGTGGACCTGGACCACTACGTGACGAACAAGGCCCTCGACGGTCTTTTCCTGATGATCGGGGAGGAGGAGAAAAAGATACGGACAGACCCGGCCGCCCGGGTAACGGACCTTCTCAAAAAAGTCTTCGGCCGATAGCGGTTACGGCTCCACGCCATCTTGCGAGCTTGGATCCGTTCCGTTTTTCCGACTGGGATGGGATGGACAGGACCGGCTACGATCTTTTCGTCCGGTAACGGGCTGCGGCGCTTTCATAAACCTCGCGGACCGGGACGCCGTGCTGTACCGCAGCCTTCTTGCAGTCCTCGTACTCGGGGGCGGTCGTGACCGCCCTGCCCCTCAGTTCGCCGACCTTGATCCGGATCGTTCCAAACTCGGTCGTGACCTCCTCCCAGTGCCGCTCCAGACAGACCCGCTCCCGGCGGGAGATCCGGACCCCGAAGGTCGAGGTTTCGGCCAGGACGATCCCGGCCATCGCCTCGGCCTTTCCGGGTTCGCAGAGGACCGAAAGGAGCGTTCCCGGCCGGTTCTTCTTCATCTGGATCGGGCTCAGGAAGACGTCCAGGGCCCCGGCCGAGAAGAGCTTCTCCATGGCCGTGTCGTAGAACTGGGGGTTGAGATCGTCGAGGTTCGTCTCGATCAGCGCGACGTCTTCGGGAGATGGGAGGACGGCGCCCTCTTCTTCACCGACCATGACCCGCAGGGCATTGGGGATCCCGAAGGCACTCTTGCCGGCTCCGTAACCGATCCGTTCGATCCGCATGGCGGGCAGCGGACCGAACTCCGAGGCGATCTCGCGGAGGATCGCCGCGCCCGTCGGCGTCACCAGTTCCCCCTCGATATCGAGCTTCCGCCAGGGGACGCCGACCAGGAGCTCGGCCGTGGCCGGCGCGGGCAGGGGGAATGTCCCGTGGGCGCCTTTGGCGTAGCCGTGGAAGGTGGGCAGGGGGCTTGCGACGACCCTCGGCCAGCCGAGCATATCCAGGCACAGGGCCGTCCCGACGATGTCGACGATCGCATCGAGGGCCCCGACTTCGTGAAAATGGACCTCGTCGGGCGAGTGGCCGTGGACCTTTCCCTCGGCCTCGGCGAGGCGCCGGAAGATCCCGGTGGCTGTCCGCTTGACCCGTTCGGAGAGATCAGCACCTTCGATAATCCTGAGGATGTCCCCGAGCCGCCGGTGAGGGTGATGATGATCCTCGTCGAGAATCACGGCGACGTCCGTCGCCGATATGGGGCCGGCCATCCTGCGGCCGACCTCGATCTTGAAGCCTGCGACGCCCAGGCTGGCGAGGCCCCTGCGGAGGCCTTCCGCGTCGGCGCCGGCCCCGATCAGGGCCCCAAGCGTCATGTCGCCGCTGATTCCTGAGAAACAGTCGAAATAGGCGATTTTCATCGGTTCACCAGATGGGCGAAATACCCCGCCCCGAAGCCGTTGTCGATGTTCATGACGGCAATCCCCGTGGCGCAGGCGTTGAGCATGGCCAGAAGCGCGGCCAGCCCCCCGAAACTGGCCCCGTAGCCAACGCTCGTCGGGACCGCAATCACCGGACAGGAGACCATCCCCCCGACGACGCTGGGGAGCGCCCCCTCCATCCCGGCGGCGACGATCAGGACATTCGCCCTGAGGATCTTTTCCCGCTGGTCGAGGAGGCGGTGGAGTCCCGCGACGCCCACGTCGTAGGCCCGCTCGACGCGGCTTCCCAGCGTCTCCGCCGTCACGGCGGCTTCCTCCGCCACGGGCAGGTCCGCCGTCCCCGCGCAGAGGACCATGATGTATTTCCCCTTGTCGGGATGCGTGGCCGGGTCGGCTGTTTTACGGGTCGGCCTTTTCAGGGGCCGCTCGACAACCAGCAGGCGCGCGAGTTCGTGGTAGGTGCACCCCTTGACGGCCGAGGCGATCTGACGGGCGATTTCCGGCGTCACCCGTGTCGCCAGGACCTTGGCATGGTGCAGGGCCAGCCGCCCGATGATCCCGACGCACTGCTCGGCGGTCTTCCCCTGGCAGAAAACCACCTCCGGGAAGCCCGTGCGGATCGCCCGATGCAGGTCGAGCTTGGCGTACCCCAGATCCTCGTAAGGGAGGCCGCGGAGCTTTTCCATCGCTGCATCGACGGGGATGTCGCCCGCTTTCACCGCCTCGAGAATCTTCTTGAGCTTTCCGTTGTCCATGGCACCTTTTTTCGTGCCCCGTCCGCAACCCGATCGGGGCCCGTTTCAGGGATAAAACGCGAGGGGAGAACCTCCGCGGGATTTCCTATCACACCGGCGGCGTGCGGTCCAGGACGGCATTCAGGCTCCCCATCCGGTAACCGTCCAGGTCCAGCGCCGTGTAGAGATATTGGAGCTCCATGAACTTCTGTGTTACCTGCCGGCGGATCTCCGGAGAGGCCAGTCGGGCGATCTCTGCCGGTTCCACCTCGATCCGGGCCACGGTCCCGTGATGGCGGACCCGTACCTGGCGGAACCCCAGGTCCTTCAGGAACCGCTCCGCCTCGTCCAGGCGTTTCAAGACGGCCGGCTCGATCCTGGTCCCGTAGGGGATCCGCGAGGCAAGGCAGGCAAACGCCGGCTTGTCCCAGGTCGGAAGGCCCATCCGGCGCGAGAGCTCCCGGATCTCCTGCTTGGTGAGGCCCGCCTCACGGAGCGGGCTCCGGATCCCGAACTCAGCGGCCGCCCGGCCCCCGGGCCGGTAGTCGTCCAGATCGTCCACATTCGAACCGTCGGCAACCCAGGCGATCCCCCGTTCCTTGCCGATGGCGACCAGACGGCTGAAGAGCTCCCGCTTGCAGAACTAACAGTGTTCCGGGGTGTTGGCCGCGAAGGCCTCGTCCTTGAGCTCATCCGTCTCGATCCGGATGACGGCGATGCCCAGCCTCTGGGCCGTTTCCAGGGCCTCCTCGACTTCCGAGCCGGGATAGGTTTCCGACGAAGCCAGGACGCAGAGCATCCGGTCCCCCAGGACCTCCCTGCCCACGGCGGCCAGGAGCGTGCTGTCGCAGCCGCCAGAATAGCCCACGACAACGCCCCCCATCTCCTTCAGGATCGACCGGAGCCGTCCGAGTTTCTCATCTATCTCCATGGTTCTGATCGCCTCTCCGTATGGGGGCTTGCCGGTCGGGTCACTCCCGCTGGGCCGCGGCCGCCCGTTCGGAGGGGAAGTATGGGATAGACAGGGGCGATCTGTCAAAGGTTTTTTCCGGCAGGCCTTCAACAAATCCTGGGGACGAGTTCTCCCGTCGGAAGGTCGATCTCCCGGGAGCCGCCGATCACGGTCTCCAGGACGAGGCCTCCCCGCTGGTGGCTGGCCACCGTGCCGATGCGGCAGGCCTCCCGGCCCAGATCATGTCCCTGCATCGCCGCAAGGACTTTCTCAGCGTCCTCCTCCGGGCAGAAGAGGGCCATCCGTCCCTCGTTGGCCAGAAAGAGGGGGTCGAAGCCGAAGATCTCGCAGATCCCCCGGACCTCCTCCCGGATGGGGATGGAAGCCTCCCGGACGGTGATCCGCATCCCGGACTGGCCCGCGATCTCCGCCAGGATCGCCCCGAGGCCTCCCCGGGTGGCGTCGCGCATGCAGTGGATGTTCGGGCTTGCCGCGAGGATCCGCTCCACCAGGCCGTTCAGGGGCGCCGAGTCGGAGAGGACCTCGGACACGAGGCCGAGCTCCGAGCGGGCCGAAAGGATGGCCGCCCCGTGCTCGCCGATGGGTCCGCTCAGAAGGACCGCGTCGCCGGGACGGATGCTCCGGACGGAAAGGGCACTGCCGTAGCGGACGATCCCGATTCCCGAGGTGTTGATGAACAGGCCGTCCGCCGCCCCGTGCGGGACGACCTTCGTGTCTCCCGTAACGACGGCAACCCCGGCCTTTTTCGCCGCTTCGGCAAGGGATCGGACAATCCGCTCCAACTCCGCCATGGAGAATCCCTCCTCCAGGATGAAGCCGGCGCTCAGGGCCAGCGGGGTCCCGCCGCACATGGCCAGATCGTTGACCGTCCCGTGAACGGCGAGGGATCCGATGTCCCCGCCCGGGAAGAAACGGGGCTGGACAACGAAGGAGTCCGTGGTGAAGCAGAGCTTTGCACCGCCGGCCTCGAAGACGGCCCCGTCCTCGAGGGGCTCCAGGAGTGGGTTCTTCAGGAGGGGCAGGAAGGTCCCTGCTATTAACTCGTTGGAGAGGAGCCCCCCCCCGCCGTGTTCCAGAAGGATTCGGTCGTATGGCATGGTCACCTCGAAAATTCCCCTTTGTCTTTGGCCCCGGCGCAGACTGCCTGGCCGAGGGAAATGCCGCCGTCGTTTGTAGGGACCAGACGGTGGTGGAAGGTCTTGAAGCCGGCCTTCCGGAGGGCCTCCATGGAGCCCGCCAGAAGTCTGCGGTTCTGGAAGCAGCCCCCGCTCAGGACGATGCGGTCGAGGCCGGTCTCCGCCCGGATCCGCTCCGCCACGGCCGCCATGGCCCCGGGGAGGAGGTCGTGGAAGGCCCGGGCGATCTCCGCCCGGGGACGGCCCTCCAGGAGAGCCGTCGTGATCGACCGGACAGCGGGCAGAAGGTCGAGGATATGGATCGGCCCGCACCCTGAGGGGCCGGGAGATTCGGCCGCATCGGCCTTCCCGATGGCAAAGGGGAGCTTGAGGTCGGTCCCTCCCCGGCGGGCCAGTCCTTCCAGCTCCATCGCTGCCTGGCCTTCATAGCTGACCCGATGGCGGAGGCCCAGGAGAGCCGCAATGCCGTCGAAGAGACGCCCCAGGCTGGAGGTCCAGGGGGTAAGGATACGGGCCTCCATGGCCCGCTCCAGGCCCGCGAGGGGATCGTCCGCCGCCCCTTCCCGCCGCCCCGCCTGCGAGACCGGCGGGAGATTCAGACGCCGGGCCGTTTCCATCCAGTCCGCGCCGAAGGCCTCCCTGAGGAGCGAGGCCGCCATGCGCCAGGGTTCCCGGATCGCCTTCTCCCCTCCGGGCAGGGGGACGTACCGCAGGTGGCCCCGCCGGATGAAGCCCCGCTCGTCGGCCTGGAGGAACTCCCCGCCCCAGACCTGGCCGTCGGGGCCGTAGCCCGTGCCGTCCATGGCCAGACCGATGACCTCCCCGGTAAGCTGGTTCTCCGCCATGCAGCTCACGATATGGGCATGGTGGTGCTGGACGGGGACGATCTGCCGGTCCTCCATCAGCCGGGCGATCCGGCTGGTGTAATACTCCGGGTGGAGGTCGCAGGCGACCAGGTGGGGCCGGCACTGGGTGATCCGCTCCATGAGCGCGAGGCTCTCCCGAAGGAAGTCCCTGGCCTCGGGGGTCTCCAGGTCTCCGATGTGGGGGCTCAGAAAGGCGAAATTCTCCTTCAAGACGCAGAGGGTCCCCTTGATCTGGGGGCCAAGGGCCAGGACCTCCGGGTAAGTGGCCCTCAGGGGGATCGGCTTGGGGGCGTATCCCCGGGAGCGCCGCTGGGGGTAGGGGCCGCTGGACTCGGCCATGACCACCGAGTCGTCACAGCGCACGAGGATGTCCCGGTCGTGGACCAGGAAGGCGTCGGCGATCCCCTCCAGGCGCCGCAGGGCCTCCCGGTTCCCGATGCAGATCGGCTCGTCGGTCCGGTTGGCGCTGGTCATGACCAGGACCGTCGGCTTCCCGGACAGGAGGAGGTGCTGGAGGGGGGTGCAGGGGAGCATGATCCCCAACTGGTCCGTTCCCGGGGCGACCAGGGCCGAGACGGGCGCCCCTTCCCGCCTTGGGACCAGGACAATGGGGCGCTCCGGGGAGAGGAGGAGCTTCTCTTCGGTGCTGCCGATCTCGGCCAGAAGGGCCACGGTTTGGATGTCGCGGACCATGATGGCCAGGGGCTTCTCCTCCCGGCACTTCCGGAACCGGAGTCTTTTGACCGCCTCGTCGTTCCGGCCGTCGCAGCAGAGGTGGAAGCCGCCCAGCCCCTTGACGGCCAGGACCTCCCCCTCCTCAATGAGCGAGAGGGCCCGGAGGACGGGATCGCCCTCCAGAGGCCGGCCTCGGCCGTCGAGGAGTTCGAGCCGCGGTCCGCAGACCGGGCAGGCGTTGGGCTCAGCGTGGAAGCGGCGGTCGGCGGGGTCTTCGTATTCCCTGCGGCAGTCCGGGCAGAGGGGGAAGCAGGCCATGGAGGTGTGGATGCGGTCGTAGGGGATATTTGAGATGATGGTCAGCCGCGGTCCGCAGTTCGTGCAGTTGATGAAGGGATAGCGGAAGCGGCGGTCCGACGGATCGAAGAGCTCGGCGAGGCAGTCCGGGCAGGTGGCCGTGTCGGGAGGGATGTGGGTATCCCGGGGGGCTGCCTCGTCGCTGGGGGCGATGACGAAACCCCTCCCCGCCGCGTTCTGCGCGGGAAGCTCGGTCTGGGTGATCCGGACAACGTCGGCCAGGGGAGGGAGCTCTTTCTCGATCCCGGCTAGGAAGGCCTCCACGGCTTCGGCAGGTCCCTCCACCTCGGCAAGGACGCCGTCGGAGCGGTTCCGGACGAAACCGGCCAGTCCGTTCCGATCAGCGAGCCTCCAGAGGAAGGGGCGGAAACCGACCCCCTGGACCACCCCTTCGAAGAAGACGCGCTTCCTGACCACCATCTCTGCCTCTCCCCTAATCAGGGGAAGCTCCCGATCGTTTGACCGTTTCGGTGCCACTCGCGAAAACCATTTGCCGGCCTGCGGGGACCGCTCCCATCTTCCCTTCTTCCGGCCGCGCGGTGCCTGCCCCGATCATCGGGAACTGCGTGCCGCATCCCCGTCGATCTGCCCGGCCAGCCAGCGGTACCATGGGTCGAGGCCCTCTCCGGTCCGGCAGGAGACCTCAAAGATGGTCAGGTCCCGGTTGAGGGACAGGGCGTCGTGCCGGACCTTGGCCAGGTCGAAGTCCAGGTGGGGCAGGAGGTCCGTCTTGTTGAGGAGCATCACCGCCGATTTCTGGAAGATCAGGGGATACTTGGCGGGCTTGTCCGCCCCTTCCGGGGTGCTCAGGATCATCACCTTGGCGTTTTCTCCGATCCTGAACTCGGCAGGGCAGACGAGGTTCCCCACATTCTCCACGATGATCAGGTCCAGGGCGTCCAGGTCGAGTCCTGCCAGGGCCTCGCGGATCATGTTCGCATCGAGGTGGCATCCTCCGCCCGTGTTGATCTGGACCGCGGGGATCCCCAGGGCGGCCACCCGGTCGGCGTCGCAGGTGTCCTGGATGTCCCCCTCGATGACCCCGATCCGGTACCGGTCCCGAAGGGCGAGGATGGTCCGCTCCACGAGGCTGGTCTTGCCTGCCCCCGGGGAACTCATCAGGTTGATTACATGAATCCGCTTACGGTCGAACAGCGCCCGGTTCTCGTCGGCGATCCGGTCGTTGGCATCGAGGACGTTTTTCACTACCTGGACCTTCATGTCGTCATCTCCTTAAAACAGAAAATAGGGGCAGCGCCCAAAGATTCCTCTTTCCGAATCCGAGTCACAAGACGGTGATTCCGTAATCATCGTCTTCATGGCTCTCCTGCTTCTTTCATCCATACCGGTACCGGGCGGCGCAGGTCCCCTCCGAGGAGACCATGCAGGGGCCGACCGGACGGGCCGGCGTGCATGCCTGCCCGAAAAGGGGGCAGTCCGCGGGCTCCCGGATCCCCCGGAGGATCTCGCCGCAGGCGCAGCCGTTGGCCTCGGCGGAGGGGAGATCTGGGATCGGGAAACGTCGCCGGGCATCGAAGCCTTCATAGCCGCTGCTCAGGAAAAGGCCGCTGTCCTTGATCTTCCCAAGGCCGCGCCATTCGGCGTCTCCGGTCTTGAAGACTTCGGACATCAGGGCCGCCGCCCGGGGATTTCCCTCGGGCCGTACGGCCCTGCCGTACTGGATG
This sequence comes from Deltaproteobacteria bacterium, assembly GCA_021372415.1. Lineage (GTDB taxonomy): Bacteria > Desulfobacterota > Syntrophia > Syntrophales > UBA5619 > JAKAFS01. The sequence goes on along the minus strand of JAJFUM010000318.1, from coordinate 11,639 downwards.
GCTACCTCCCGCTTCGGTCCGTCGAGACCCTCAAGGAGCATCCAGATCCCCTCCAGGATGTCTACCGGTTCGAAACCGGTGACGACGGCACCGCGCCCTGCCTCGGTGAGGAAGTCATAGGCCTTCGAGCCGATGATGACGCTCACGTGGCCCGGACAGAGAAATCCGTCCAAGGCAAGGGCCGGGTCCTCCAAGAGGGCCCGCAGGGCTGGCGGGACGAGTTTGTGGACCGAAAGGACCGAGAGGTTGGCGATTCCTTTTTGCCGGGCCGTCCGGAGGACCGAGGCGACGGTCGGTGCGGTGGTTTCGAAGCCGATCCCCATGAAGACGATCTCACGGTCGGGCTCTGCCTCGGCCATGGGCAGGAGGTCCAGCGGGGAGGGGACGATGCGGATGTCGGCCCCGGCGGCCCGGAGTTGTTGGAGGGTGCCCCCCTTTGTGCCGGGGACCCGCATCATGTCGCCGAAGACAACGAAGGCCAGATTCGGCAGCCCCGCCAGATGGAGGGCCGTATCCACGTCCCGGACCGAAGTCACGCAGACGGGGCAGCCGGGTCCCGAGATGAGGCGAATGTTGGGGGGCAGGAGGGCCCGGATCCCGTAGCGGCCGATGGCCTGGGTGTGGCTCCCGCAGACTTCCATGATCGTGACGGGCCTTCCGATCCCGGCGGCCCGCTGGGCGATCCGGTCCAGAAGTCCCCGGGCGAGGTGGGGGTCCCGGTATTCGTCAATATATCTCATGGTCGATCAGTTCCTTGAGCAGAGCCAGGCTTTCCCTGGCAGAAGCCTCGTCGACCCGTTGAATGGCGAACCCGGCGTGGCAGATCACGTAGTCGCCGACTTTCACTTCCCCGTCGAGGAGGTCCAGACAGGCCTCCCGCCGGGTGCCGCTGATATCAATGACAGCGAAGTTGTCCTTGTCGATGGAGAGGATTTTTCCGGGAAAGGCGATGCACATGACGGTTCCTAATCTACATCCATTTCTAAGAGTTTCATCTCCTCCGTGCCTCGCGTCAGGAGGACCTCTTCCCCACCGCAGTGGACGCAGGCGGGACGGAAGGCGTCGGAGGAAAACTCCCGTTCACATCTGAAACAATAGAGGACAGCCGGACGGATGTCAAATTCCAACTCGGCCCCCTCGGCCTTCGTCCCCCGGGCCTGGACGGAGAAGGCAAACCGAAAAGCCTCGGGATCGATACAGGAGAGGCGCCCGAAAGAGAGCTTCAGGGAGCGGACTTTGGTGAACCCCTCACGCCGGGCGTAATCCTCCACGATCTCCAGAAGCGACCGGGTCAGGGAGAGCTCATGCATCGACGGCCTCCGTGGCGATCCGTCGTGCCTCGAGCTCCGCCATGAGGAGGGCCTCCATCGCCGGGAACCGATCCTTCATCGTGGCCGTCATCTCCAGGTCCATCTCGCCATACCGCTCCGGGACGATGCACAGGAAGGTGATCTCCGGGCACTCCCCCATCATCTCCGCCTTGCACAGGACGTCGGCGAACTTCACCTCGTGGGCCGACGTGGGCGCCGGCAGACGGGCCTCCAACTCCCGCCGGTCGAAGCGGTAGAGGGAGCCCGGGGTGTCGGCTGCCTTGAGGCAGTCGACGACGATCATCGCCTCGCAGTTGCAGAGGGTGTCCAAAAGGACATAACCCATCGTGCCCCCGTCGACGAGATCCACCTCCGGCGGGAGCCGGTGCCGCCGGGCAAACCACCGGACGAAGTGGACGCCGAAGCCCTCGTCGCCCAGAAGGATGTTGCCCAGCCCCAGGATCGTGAGCGGCCTTTTGCCCGCCATGAAAAACCTCGAAAAAAGGGGGGGCCTAGAGATCCCCCCCTTCGATGCGCGACGGCTGTTTTTAAAAGCCCTACTCGTGGGACCTGCGAAACACCCGGCCGCTGATCATCGACGAAACGGTCCCCTCCCGGAAGATCACATCATACCAGAAGGCCATGTAGATGTGAACGGCGATGAAGAGGATGAATCCCCACATGAGAAGGTGATGGATCCACCGGACCATGGCGAGCCCTCCCATTCCGTTCTCCACGGGTTTGACGATTTTGTAGACGAAGGCCGTGAGGCCCGCGCCGTAGCCCGCCCCCATCAAAATCCAGCCCGTCAGAACGATGAACAGGACCATGATCAGGAGTCCCGCATAGGCCAGGGACTGGAGCGGCCCGTAGAGGTGGGTGTGCTCAGGCGGGTCCTTCGAGATCAGCATGTAAAAACGGACCTGCTTGATGGAATTGGCCCACCTCGTCCAGGCGAAGAAGTCCTTCCAATCGGCGTGGAAGCGGGAGAAGAAGGCCAGGTAGAGCCGCCACAGGAAGAGGAAGGAAAGGATCACCCCGAAGAGGATGTGCCAAAAGCGGACCTTTCCCATGGTGAATTTGTCCACAGTCTCGCCTCCGGCGATGGTGAAGGGGGAGGCGATGTAGAAACCTGTCGCGATGAGGATGAAGATGGACACGGCCATCAGCCAGTGGTTCCAGCGGATGGCAACGGACCATTCCTTTTTGGGCGTGATGGTTTCCACGGTTGCCTCCTTTCAGGATACCTTGAACTGCCGGATCGTGTCCGTCTTCGGGTCGATGATATGGACGGCGCAGGCCATGCAGGGGTCGAAGGAGTGGATCGTCCGGAGGATCTCCAGCGGCTGGTCCACCTTGGCCAGTTTCGTCCCGATGAGCGACTCCTCGTAGGGGCCGCGCTTGCCTGCCTTGTCCCTCGGGGAGCAGTTCCAGGTCGAGGGGACAACGGCCTGGTAGTTGGCGATCACCTTGTTCTCGATCCGGATCCAGTGCCCCAGGGCGCCCCGCGGCGGTTCCGTGAGGCCGCGGCCTTCCCCCTTCTCGGGGACGTCGCAGCGGGTCCAGGTCCGGGTGTCGCCGGCCTTGAGGTTGGCCACCAGTTCGTTGACCCATTCCTCGATGTGGTCCCCGACGTACTTGGTCTCCAGCGCCCGGGCGGCAGTCCTTCCCAGCGTCGAGAAAAGGGCCGTCGCCGGCAGGCCCGTGGCCTTCAGGGTCGAATTCACCAGACCCGTAATTTCTTTGTGCCCCTGGGCGTAGGCGACCAGGAACCGGGCCAGGGGACCCACCTCGTAAGGCTCGCTGTCGTAGCGGGGTGCCTTACACCAGGAGTACTTCTCCGCTCCCTTGAGATTTCCCTTCTGATCGTAGCCCGTGTACTCGGGCTCCGTCGTCCCCTTGTAGGGGTGTTGGGGCTCCGACCCCTTGTACCAGGCGTGGGTAGCCTCCTCGGTGATCTTGGCCTCGTCGAGCTTGAGGGGCTTGGCCAAGTCGCGGCCCTTCACGACACCGCGTGGGAAGAGGAGCCGGTTCCAGTCGTCGTCCAGGGGGAACCCGCCATAGGCCAGATAGTTCTTCACCCCGCCGCCGATCCCTTTGAGCCCCTCGCCCTTGTAGTAGGTTGCCGCGAGAAGGACGTCGGGAAGGTAGGCGGTCTCCACAAAGGCCTTGATTTCCTTGAGACGGAAGAGGTACTCGCCTATACGGTGGGCGTCGAGGGTGTCCATGACGGAGGAGATGCCGCCGACGACGAGGGTCTGCGGATGGGGGTTCTTCCCGCCGAAGATTGCCATCATCTGAGCGCCGATCTTGGAGACCTGCAGGGCGTCCAGGTAGTGGGAGACGATGACGAGGTTCGCCTCCGGGGGGAGCTTGAAGGAGGGATTCCCCCAGTAGCCGTTGGCGAAGGGCCCCAGGCGTCCCGACTGGACGAACTTGGTGAGGCGCTCCTGGACGGCCTTGTAGTGGGTCTCGGAGCAGTTGTAGGGATTGGGGCTGTAGGCCTGGGCCATCTCGACGGCCTTCTTGGGGTTCGCCTTGAGGGCGCTGACGATGTCTACCCAGTCCAGGCCGTGGAGGTGGTAGAAATGCATGATGTGGTCAGTGAGGTACTGGGCGCCGTTGATCAGGTTCCGGACGATCCTCGCGTTGGGAGGCGGTTTCACCTTGAAGGCGTCCTCGCAGGCCAGAATGCTCGCCTCGTAGTGGGCGTAGGTGCACACCCCGCAGAAACGTTGGACCATCAGTCCTGCGTCCCGCGGGTCGCGCCCCTTGAGGATGGTCTCGATGCCCCGCCACAGGGTGATGCTGCTCCAGGCGTCCCGGATGGTGTTGTCGCCATCCACCTCGACTTCTATTCTCAAATGTCCCTCGATCCTCGTGATGGGATCAACGATGATTCGTTTGGTCATCTGGATTCCTCCCGCCTATTCTGGATGGGACGTTTCGTCCCCGTTATCCTTCTTGCCCCTGTGCCGGATGGCCGTAAGCCCCGCATGGGCAGCGATACCCGCCGCCGTAACCCCCAGAAGCGCCAGTCCGATATTGTCGGCGGTCCTCTCCCCGCCGCCGATGGTTTTGTCATCAATGGGCTTTTCCAGAGGGGCCATGGTGTCCCAGAAGGCTGGCTCCGTACAGCCCATGCAGCCGTGGCCAGCCATGACGGGCCAGGAGACACCGTCGTTGAATCGGACCCGGCTGCAGTTGGCGAAGGTGTAAGGTCCCTTGCAGCCAACCTTGTAGAGGCACCAGCCCTTGGCGGCGCCCGCATCTCCCCACTCCTCGACGAATTCTGCGGCGTCGTAGTGGGGGCGCCGCTCGCAGAAGTCGTGAATCCGCTTGCCGTAGGCCCATACCGGCCGCCCCAGGGAATCCAGGGCAGGCAGAGAGCCGAACATCAGGTAGTGCAGGACCGTGCCGACGAAGTTGGCTGGGCTTGGCGGACAGCCGGCGATGTTGACCGTCCGGATCCCGAGGGCTTTGGAGATTCCCACGGCGTCGGTGGGATTGGGTTTGGCGGCTTGGACGTTGCCGAATGCCGAACAGCTCCCGATGCAGACCACGGCCGCCGCCTTTGAGGTGACCTCTTTGGCCACCTCGAGGCCGGTCTTCCCCTTCGGGCCGAGGGTCAGGTACTTCCCGTCCAGGCCCCGGGGCAGGGCCCCCTCGATGACGCAGACGAATTTGCCCGCGAAGTCATGGAGGGCCTTCTCCAGGTTTTGCTCCGCCTGGTCGCCGGCGGCGGCCATCAGGGTTTCATGGTATTCGAGAGAGATCGTGTCCAAGAGGATACTGTCCACGTTGGGATAGCTGGTGCGCAGAAAGGCCTCGCTGCACCCCGTGCACTCGGCGAAATGGAGCCAGACGACGGGCAGGCGGCTGAACTGCTCCGCCGCTTGGGCCACCAGGGGCTTGAAGAGGGGCGGGAGCATGAGCAGCGATGTGGTGAGGCCCGTCCACTTGAGGAAGTCGCGCCGGCTGATCCCCTGGGTCGAGAGGGCCTCCTGAAGGTCAACCCGGGGTTCCGGCAGGGTCTTGTCCATCTGGTCCAGATGTTCCCGACAGTGGGAGTACCACTGTTGGTACTGTTGGCTTACGGTTCTTGCGTATAAGGGATCTTTTGTCTTGCCCATGTCTCCCCCTTTCACGGATGAAAACTGGAAAACGGTTGTCAGTGTGGGTGGTTGGGCGGTGATTCCGCCCACTTAGACCGCTGATGATTCCCGAAAGAGAAATGTGGATTCTGCTGCATATGCTCGTCCGCTGACGCGCCGTGGATCGGCCGCAATATCCGCTTGTGTCGTAGCCTGCATATGCTAATATGGAAATAATGTCAAGTCATGATATGCTTCTGGTATGGCCAATTGAGGGGCTAGGAAAATAAATTCAGTGTTTGACAAATCGGAAGAAGCATAGCACATTATATTTATTCCCTGTTGCCCGGTCGTCAGGGCTTCCCCTGCGGGACTCGGAAACGGATGATCAGCGGGGTCTTGATTCCCGTGACGGCTTTCCCTGATCTTTAACGGTTTCTTTTGAAAGGAGGCTCGGCAAGCGATGGAGATGGCAAAAATTACCATCAATGGCCAAGCGGTCAGCGTCCCCGCCGGAACCACCATCCTCCAGGCGGCAAGACAGGCGAAGATCGATATCCCGACGCTTTGCGACCATCCAGCGCTGCGTCCGGCGGGTTCCTGCCGCATCTGCGTGGTCGAGGTCAAGGGGCAGCGCGTTCTGCAGACGGCGTGCACCTTTCCCATCACCGGCGGCATGGAGATATTGACGGAATCCCCCCGGGTGGTCGGCGCGCGGAAGCTGATCCTGGATCTGCTCTTCTCCGAACGGAACCACTACTGTCCGTACTGCGAGATGAGCGGGAGCTGCGAACTGCAGTCCTTGGGATACCGCTACGGCATCAACCATTGGGTATATCCGACCTACCTGAACCCTTTCCCCGTGGATGCCTCGCACCGGTACCTCCTCATGGAGCACAACCGCTGCGTTTTATGCGGCCGGTGCTTCCGCGCCTGCGGCGAACTGGTGGCCAATCATACCCTGGGTCTCCGGCAGCGCGGCGCCCGGTCGATGATCCATGCCGACCTGGGCCTCCCCTGGGGGGAATCCACCTGCGTTTCCTGCGGCACCTGCGCGCAGGTCTGCCCGACCGGGACCCTGATCGACAAGCGGAGCGCCTACATGGGCCGGAACGCCCAGATGCGGTACGTTGAAAGCGCCTGCAGCCAGTGCAGCGTAGGCTGCGGCATGAAGATCGTGACCCGCAGCGACAGCGTGCTGCGCCTCGAGGGCGACTGGGATACCAAGGTCAGCGGCGGGCTCCTCTGCCAGAAGGGCCGTTTCGCCCCGCTTTACGACGGTCGGGAGAGGGTGCTCCGGCCTCTCGTCCGCCGCAACGGAAGACAGGAGGCGGCGGGATGGGAGGAGGCCCTGCGTGTGGCTGCCGAAGGTCTCAGCGGCAGGAAGGGGGATCTTGGGGTGCTTGCCTCCAGCAACGCCACGACCGAAGCCCTCTACCTCACGGGCCGGCTTTTCAAGGAGACCCTCAAGGCCAGCCGGATCGGCCTGCTCAACCCGGCGGTCTCCGAGGCCCTTGGGAAACCCAAAGGATCCCTGGCGGACCTGGCCGGGAGTGACCTCATCCTCCTGGCCGGCGCCGATCCTCTCCAGGATCAGCCGGTTGTGGCCTTCCTGATCAAACGGGCGGTGGACGGCGGGGCCCGGCTCGTCCTGGTCGACGGGGAGTCCAACGGCCTTGCCCCCTTCGCCTCGATGACCCTGGCTATGGACGGCCTGGACCAGGCTGTTCAGATGGCCGAACGCGCGGCGAACCCCGTGGTCCTGTACGGCGCCGCGGTTCCCGATGGGGCCGCAGGGATGTTGAAGCGCCTGCAGAAGAAGGCCGCCTTCATTGCCCTGGAGCCGGGCGTCAATACGCGGGCCGCCAAGGCCTTCGGCCTCGCCGGGACGCTCCAGCCCGCCGGGATCAAAGCGCTTTATCTCCTCCTCGGGGAAGAGGCCGGGGAAGGCGCGGAACTGGCGGAAAGGATCGACAAGGATGCCTTCGTCGTCGTCCAGTCCTGCTTCGCCTCTCCGCTTACCCGGCGGGCGGACGTGGTCCTGCCCATGGCCATCTGGTCCGAACGCTCGGGAAGCCTGACCAACACGGAAGGGCGGACCCTCAAGGTCCAGCATGCGGTGGATCCGGCCGGGGAAGCCAAGCCGGACTGGGAGATCCTCGCGCTTCTGGCGGAAAGACTGGGGATGAAGGTCGGCGCCTCCCTGGAGGACGTTGCAGCGTCACTTCGGAAATGATCGCGATCAAGGAGATACGGATATGAAGAAGGTCAAAATCGCTACGGACTGGCTGGGCGGCTGTGCGGGATGCCACATGTCGTTTTTGGATATCGACGAGCGGGTCGTCAAGCTGATGGATGCCGTGGAATTCACCTCCTCCCCTCTGACCGACCTGAAACACCCCCCCGAGGATGGGGTCACGGTGGGGATCCTGGAAGGCGCGATCTGCAACAGCCACAATGTCGAGGTCGCCAAACGGATGCGGGAGCGGTGCCAGATCCTGATCGCTGTCGGCGACTGCGCGACCTTCGGAGGCGTTCCCGCGATGCGCAATCTCGTGGGCACGGAGGCCGCCCTGAAGCGGGCCTACCTCGAAACGGAGAGCGTCGTGGAGGGGATCATCCCCGATTCGCCCGAGCTGGGGAAACCCCTCGAGACGGTCACGGGGGTGGACAAAGTGGTCAAAGTGGACCTCTTCATCCCCGGCTGCCCCCCCCGGGCGGACGCATTCTTCTACGCCCTGTCGGAACTGCTTGCCGGACGGACCCCTGTCGTCCTGCCGCCTGAACTTTTCACATACGATTAAGGAGACGATGCCATGGGTGCAAGGAAGATCACCATCGAGCCGGTGACGCGCATAGAAGGCCATGGGCGGGTGACCATTCATCTCGACGAGAAAGGAGAGGTGGAACAGACCTTTTTCCATGTGGACGAATTCCGCGGCCTGGAGAAGTTCTGCGAGGGACGGCCCTACTATGAGATGCCCCAGATCACGCAGCGCATCTGCGGCATCTGTCCGGTCAGTCATCACCTGGCCGCGGCCAAGGCCTGCGACGCCGTCGCCCGGTTGGAGCCGCCCCGTCCGGCGAAGCTCCTGCGCGAGCTGATGCACATGGGTCAAATGGTGCAGTCCCACGGGATGCACTTCTTCCATTTGGCGGCGCCCGACCTGCTGCTTGGGTTCGACGCCGCTCCGGCGGACCGGAACGTCTTTGGCATCATCCGGGCGAACCCGGCGTTGGCTCTCAAGGCCGTCAATCTGCGCCGCTACGGCCAGCAGATCATTGAGAGGCTCGGCGGAAAGCGGGTCCACCCCAACTTCACCGTCACCGGAGGCGTCAACGCCGCCCTGGACCCGAAAGACCGGGAGTCAATCGCTACCGAGCGGGAGGCCATGGTGGCGATCGCCCAGGAGGCGATCGCTATCATGAAGGGCTGGGTGGAGGCGAACCAGGAGACGGCGGCCAGCTTTGCCAGTTTCCCCTCCGGCTACATGGGGCTGGTGGACAAGGAAGGAGGGCTGCAGCTCTACGACGGCGAGATCCGGGTCAAGGACACCGAGGGACGCTACCTGGCGCAATTCAGACCCGAACACTACCTTTCCCATGTGGCTGAACACGTGGAACCCTGGTCGTTCCTCAAGTTCCCCTACTACCGCAAGGCGGGCTGGCCGAATGGGTTCTACCGGGTCGGGCCACTGGGACGCCTCAACGTGATCGACAAGATCGGCACGCCTCTGGCCGAGGAGGAGTTCAAGCTCTTCAGGGCGATCGGCGGCGGAAGACCCGTCGAGGGCTCCCTCTACTACCACTACGCCCGGCTGATCGAGGTCCTCCACTGCCTGGAGCGCATCGGCCAGCTTTTGGACGACCCGGAGATCCTGTCCAAGGACATCCGCGCCTATCCCTCCGAAGAGAAGATCCCCGGTCAGGGCGTGGGCGTGATCGAGGCCCCCCGAGGGACCCTCTTCCATGACTACAGCACGGACGAGAATGGACTCCTGACCCGGGTCAACCTCATCGTGGCGACGGGAAACAACAACTGGGCCATGCACACGGCGGCGGGAATGGTGGCGAAGGCCTACGTGAAGGGCGAGAACCTGACCGAGGGGATGCTCAACCGCGTGGAGGCCGCCATCCGCTGCTACGATCCCTGCCTGTCCTGCTCGACGCACGCCATCGGGCAGATGCCGCTGGAGGTTACCCTGGTTGCGGCGGACGGCAGGGTTTTGGACCGCGTGGCCCGCTGAGAGAGGAATGGAATCGCCACGGGGGCAGGCCCCTTCGCCGGCAGAGGGGCACTCCGGTACCGGGGAGGGACCCCGGACCTTGATCGTCGGTTTCGGGAACATCGACCGGGGAGACGACGGTGTCGCCTACGAGGTGATCAACACCCTTCGGCGCCGCCAGGGCGGGGAACCGCTGGATGAGGAGGACACCGGTCTGGAGACGCTCGGGGCCAAGGTGGATTCCGTCTTCCTGTCGCAGCTGACGCCGGACCTGATGGAAATTCTCTCCGGGTATGACCGGGTCGCCTTCGTGGATGCCCATGTCTATGAGGACATCAACGATCTGCAGGTTGTCCCTCTGCTGCCGGAATACACCCCTTCGATCCTGACCCACCACCTGACGCCGGGGATGCTCCTGGCCCTGGTCAAGGCCGTCTACGGACACGAACCTCTGGGAAGGCTCATCTCCATCCGGGGTTACGATTTCGATTTTCACCGCGGCCTCTCCGCCGGGACCCGGGCCCTGGCGGAGCGTGCGGTGGATCATCTTCTGGCGTGGCTGGCCGGCGAGGGGGCCGGTCCGGATGCCGAACCGTCGCCCCGATCCGCCGAGCCCTCCTGCCGCTGATTTTGATCAGCCCTCGTCCATCATGATCGTCTTGATGTTGACAAATTCCTTGAACCCGTAGTGCGACAGCTCCCTCCCGAGGCCCGATTTCTTGATCCCGCCGAACGGCAGGAGAGGGTCGGATTGGACGGCCCTGTTGATGGCGACGATCCCCGAGTTGATCCTCCGGGACAATTGCTCCGCCCGCTCCAGGTTCCTGCCCCAGATGGTCGCCCCGAGACCGAATTCCGTGGCGTTGGCCAGAGAAACGATCTCCTCTTCGTTCTTGACGACGAATATGGAAGCGATCGGCCCGAAAACCTCTTCCTGCGCAATGGCCATGGAGGGATTGGCATTGGTGATCAGAACGGGCCGGAAGAAGGACGGATTGGGAGGAGCCGGGCCTTCCACGACTGCGGCGCCCTTTGCCACGGCATCGTCGAGCTGCCTCTGCAGATCCTTCAGGGAGTCCCGCATCGCCATCGGTCCGAGATTCGTTTCCTCCTTTAGAGGGTCTCCCATCTTCAGGGTGCCGAGGTGTCGGATGACCAGTTCCGTGAAGGGGCGCGCCACCGACTCCATCACGATGTACCTTTTTGCGGCGACGCAGGTCTGGCCCGCGTTGCGGAACCGAAGCAGCACGGCCGCCTGCGCCGTTTTGTCGAGGTCCGCATCATCCAGGACGATGAAGGGGTCCGAACCGCCCAGTTCCAGCACCTGCCTTTTGATGCGCGATCCAGCGGCGGTCCCGATCTGCACGCCCGCCTGGTAGCTTCCGGTCAGGGAAACGCCGTCCACCTTGTCGTCCTGGATCAGCTTCATCGCCGAGGCTGCGTCGATCAGGAGCGTCTTGAAAACGTGGGACGGGAAACCCGCCTGGGCAAACAGCTCCTCCATAACCAGGGCGCTCATGGGGACGTTGGAGGCGTGCTTGAGCAGGACCACGTTGCCCGCCGCAATGGCCGGGATAGCGCATCGGAACACCTGCATGAAGGGAAAATTCCAGGGCATGATCGCCAGGACGATACCGAGCGGTTCAAAGGCGATGTAGCTCTTTCTGCAGCCCGTCCGGACGGGTTCATCGGAGAACAGCGATTCGGAGTACTCGGCGCAATACGCGCAGATGCCCGCGCACCTCTGGACCTCGCTCAGGGATTCCTTGATGGGCTTCCCCATCTCTCGGGTGATGGTTTCCGCACACCGTCGTTCGTTCTCTTCTATGGCGGCGGCAAGTTTCCCGATCAGCAACTGCCTCTGCGCCATGGGGGTGGTCTTCCAGCCGAGGAACGCCTGGCGGGACTTCGCGGTTTCCGTTTCGATCTGCCGAGCGGTCAGCAGGTCGAATTCCCCATTCACTTCCTGGTTGAACGGATTTCTGGATACGATCTTCATCCCGATTTTC
>JAJFUM010000309.1 GCA_021372415.1 Deltaproteobacteria bacterium | reverse complement strand
CCTCCCGGTAATAGGCCGTCATCCGGCCCACCCAGTCGACGGGTCGGCCGGCCATCCGGTGGTAGAGCATCGGGGCGACTACATCCACGATCCCGGAAAGCTCGAAAGCATCCTGTCCCAGGAGAAACGAAACCGCCCCGTCCCGCTCCCCCTTTGTCCAGGGCACGATGAACGCGCCGAGCAAAATGGGGGCGGAACCCCTGTCCTTGACGAGGCCGCGGACGTCCCGGACAAAGGAAAGGATCTGCTCCTTTTTCCAGGCCATCCACTCGTAGGGATGGTGCCGCTGGATCCAGGCCGCCGCCTCTGCTGCACCCATGGCCTTCCCGCCGGCTGCCGCAGGCAGGGCGATTCCCCTGTCCCGCGAGAACTTCGCCAGGCAGCGGGGACAGTAGCAGGCGTCGGGAGGGACCCTCCGCTCCGCCGTTTCCCAGAAGCCGGGGTAGCGGACGAAGTCGAGCCAGATCCCGTCGATCCCCCCGGGGCCGCCGAAACGCCGGACCCAGTCGGCGATCATTGCAAGCCGCTCTGCCCGCCAAGCCTCATGGGTCGGGCAGACGCCGCCGTGCCCTCCCGGCTCTGCCTCCTCCAGGGTCCGCCCGTCCGCCAGGATCGGGCGGGCGTCGGGGTACCGCCGCCATGCCTCCCTGCCGCCGAAGGCATTGGCCGTCAGATAAACCTTGAATCCCCGGGCCTTGAAGAACTTGATCGTCTCTGCCTCCGGTGGGACAAAGACGGCATCGAGCCCCTGCAGCTTCTTGAGCAGCGCCTCCCGCCCCGCCTCCGGAAGCCCCGCCACGGAAGGCACCCCGAAGACCCCCCGGATCGCCTGGCTGCGAAGCTCATCGGCCCAGGCCTCGGCTGGTGCGCTGCCGCCTCCCATCGGAAGTCCGCCCAACCCAAGCACCAGAAGTAAAAACAGGGGGCGGAACCCTATTTTCAGCTTCTCCCTTTTCATCCCCTCCCTATTTCCAGAGGAAGCCGAGGATGATTCCCAGACAGATCAGGACCGGGATCATGATGATGAAGGTCGTGAAGAGGCCCCGGACCTTCTTCAGGGAGGTTTCCGTCTTCCTGACGTTGATGGCCCGTTCCACCCGAATGGCGATGTCCTCCATGTTGAAGGGCTTTGTGATGTAGTCGTAGGCCCCCTCCTTCATGGCGTTGACGGCGTTGTCGATCATCGGATAGCCCGTGATGATCAGGAACAGGACGTCGTCGTCGACGGTCCGGATCTGTTTGAGCAACTCCATCCCGTCGACCCCGGGCATGAAAAGGTCGGAGATGACGCAGTCGAAGGTCCCGGGGGTGAACTTCTTCAGGGCTTCTTCCCCGTTGACGGCGGTCACGACATCGTAACCGATTCCAGTGAAGTAATCTTCCAGTATGGATCGGGTGGCCTCTTCGTCGTCCACCACCAGAATGCGTCCTGCCTTCATGGCTTTCCTCCCAGATTGGACATGCTCGTTGCCTTCGCCTTGACGCGCTTCCATCGTCTTCCGCGGGCAGGGGCAGCGGCCCTGGCGGAAATATCCGGATGCAGCCGGCCCATCGCATCCATGACGGAACGCCGCAGGTGCTCCACCCGACGCATCGTATAGGGCTGGATGGCCTCCTGGGCCAGGTTCTTGATCAGGATGAGCCTGGCCGCTGCCGGGCGCTTGTCGTTGATCGGGATCTCGACGCGAAGCAGGCCGACGCTGAGGGCGTCTTCCCGACGGCGGTGGTATCCCCGGGCCCAGATCAGGGCCGATTGCCCTGCCTTCTGTTCCTTGTGCGTCCAGGTCGTTTTGGGCCCAGGCCCCTTGGCGGACCGGCGTCTCCGGTCCTGCCCCTCCGGCGGCGGTATCGTCGAACTCACTTCGAATCCTGCCTCGGATCGGGCCGCCCCGGCGGTTTCGACTGCCGGGGACGAGGCCGCACCGATCTCAAGGGTATGCAATTCCCCCCGGTCGAACTGCATCATCTCCAGGGCCTGGCAGATCCGCTCCCAGAGCTCGTCCATGCCGGCCGCCTGACCGATTTCGATCTGGAGATTCAGGAAGGTCCGCCGGTCCCGCGAGAGCCCGACCTCATCCGAGATGTCCCGAAACCATCCCGAGATTTTGTCAACCGCGAGGTACTCCAGGTACCCCATCTTCCGGACGACGACGAAGGCGGCCGCAGCCAAGGCGACCAGAAGGAGGCCGGCCATCTCATTCCGAAGGTTGATCAGTAGGATCGACAGCAGGCAAAGGCTGCAGGAGATGCCGTAGATCACCAGGACCGCCCGCCGCGAGGTCAACCCCATCGACAGAAGATGGTGGTGGATGTGTCCCTTGTCCGGCCGGAACATCTTCCGGCCGCGGATCCAGCGGCGCAGCGGGGAGAGGATCGTATCGAAGATCGGGACGCCCAGGGCCAACAGGGGGATGAGGAACGTGGCCCCTACCTGGCTCTTGATCGACCCCAGGATGGAGAGCGCTGCGATCGTGTAGCCGATGAAGTAGCTCCCTCCGTCGCCCATGAAGATGCTGGCGGGGTTGAAGTTATAGCGGAGAAACCCCAGCAACGCCCCGGCCAGGGCGGCGAATTCCAGGGCGGCCAAAAAGTTGGCCTGCATGATCGCCATGACCACCATGACCATGCTGGCGAAGAAGGCAACCCCGGCGGCCAGGCCGTCCAGGCCGTCGATCAGGTTGACGGCGTTGATCAGGAGTAGAAACCAGAAGACGGTGACGAACCAGCTCAAGATCCCGAGCCGGATGCTCATCTCGCCTGCTGCGACTGCTTCGATCCGGACCCCGCCGTAAAAGGCCAGCGAAGCGGCCAAGATCTGGGCAATGAGTTTGATCCATGGTTCAAGCCGTTTGAAATCGTCGTAGAATCCGACGCCGAAAGCTATCGCGCCCCCCATGATGGCGAAAGCCCTCTGCCGGTCCCAGAAGAGGGGTTCGGAAACCTGGGTCTTGAGCAAGGCGCAGGCGATGAGGGTCAGCATGAAGGCGGACACAATAGCCAGGCCCCCG
>JAJFUM010000265.1 GCA_021372415.1 Deltaproteobacteria bacterium | reverse complement strand
ACCGATAACGCTTCAACATAAAAAGCCTTTCTTCCAGATCATCGAAAGGCCCCTGATGGGGGGCATCCCCCTTTCCCCTCCGAGGCCATCTTTTGGGTCTGCAAGAGACCTCCGTCCCGCCGCCGAAAGGGGGCCATATCCCTTGACGACTTAGGAACGTCTCATTATAATCAGCCCCTGTCAAGAACAGTTTCTTTCAAACTCGGCGGGATATGGAGGCGATGATGAATGAACGGTTGAAGATTGCGGTCAATACAGGCGGGGGAGATGCACCCGGGCTCAACGCCGTGATTTATGCCGTCACGATGGCTTCCTATCGCCGCGGCTGGGAGGTCTACGGGATCCAGACAGGATACGCGGGTTTGCTGGATACCGAACAGATCATCCGGTTGACGCCCGAAAAGGTGACGGGCATCGTCTCCATGGGGGGCACGATCCTGGGTACGACGAACAAGGGGGATCCCTTCCGGCTCCCCTTCAAGAACGCTCTCGGCGAGATTGAAATCCGGGATGTCTCCGATAAGATCGTCAGCAATTTCAAGCGGCTGGGGCTGGACGTCCTGATCGCCATCGGAGGCGACGGCTCCCTGCGCATCGCCCACCGCTTTGCCCAGATGGGGATGCCTGTGGTGGGTGTGCCCAAGACGATCGACAACGATCTGGCCAGCACCATCATCACCTTCGGGTTCGATACGGCCGTTTCTACGGCCACGGAGGCGATCGATAAATTGCACTCCACGGCCAGCGCCCACGAACGCGTAATGGTCGTTGAGGTGATGGGCCGCAACGCCGGGTGGATCGCGCTCAACAGCGGGACCTCTGGGTCGGCGGACGTCATCCTGATTCCCGAGATCCCCTTCCGGATCAAGAACGTCTGCGATAAGATCATGAACAACGAATTGCGGGGGAAGCGTTACGGCATCGTCGTGGCTGCAGAGGGGGCCCGGGCCGAAGGAGGAGAGGTTATCCATAAGGGGAAGACGGAGGACGGACGCCAGGACGTGTTGCTGGGGGGCATCGGGGAATGGGTGGCCAGGGAGATCCAACAGCAGACAGGCAAGGACACGCGGTCTCTGGTCCTCGGGCATCTGCAGCGAGGCGGATCTCCCACCACGTTCGACCGTCTCCTGGCCCTCCGGTTTGGTGCCGCTGCCGTTCGCTTCATCGCGGAGGGCCGTCGCAATGTCATGGTTGCCTCGGCCCCGCCAGATATGGCGACCGTCCCGCTCGAGGTGGCCGTTGAAAAGATGAAATCGGTGCCCTTGGACTCCGACTCGATTCTCACGGCCCGCGATATGGGGATCAGTTTCGGCGATGAATGACAAGGGCCCTGCGCATCAGGACACGCAGGGCCCCAGAAGACGACCTTCCTGAAATTACAGGGAGGGGATGACGAAGGTCGGTTTACGGTTCCGGCGGAGGACCCGCTCGGCCACGCTGCCAAGGAAGGTGTGGGTGACGGCCCCCTTGCTGTGGGTGCCCATGATCAGGGCATCGCATTCCATCTCGTCGATATTTTTAAGAATCTCGTCGGCCGGATAACCGATGACGACCTTGATTCCCTCGACACGCTCTTTGCAGGTCTTGTCGTCCTTGAACGCGTCATCGCAGATCTTCTGGATGAGGGCCCTGATTTTCTCCACACTATCCATCCGGAATTCCTCATAATGTTTCTTCGTGATTTTTTCCGCGTCCACCCACTGGAGCATGGCCATGGTGCTGGGGGGCAGCTCTTCAACGACATGCAGGATGAAAAGTTTGGCGTCGAAGGTCTTGGCGATTTCCATGGCACTGCAGAATGAACCATGGGTGTCCTCCGACAGGGCTGCTGCATA
The DNA here is from genome assembly GCA_021372415.1 of Deltaproteobacteria bacterium. Classification (GTDB taxonomy): domain Bacteria; phylum Desulfobacterota; class Syntrophia; order Syntrophales; family UBA5619; genus JAKAFS01. Next base: position 2,288 of record JAJFUM010000265.1, on the reverse strand, counting down.
GAGAATTTTCTTCACTTTCATGATCGTTTTCTCCTTCGCTAGTATTGAAAACCGTCCCAACGGAAATCCATCGGGGACGATCCGTCCCCGATTAAGTCTATTATAGTGTCGCCCTTGCATTCATGTCAATGCGAAACGGGCCGGGAAAGCGGGCTGGAAGGATTGCCCTCCCTCCGTGGAATGTCAGTAGCTGATGGGGATGATGATCTCCTGGAGGATCGTCTTGTAGACGGCCTGGCCGATCAGGTCCATCTGCGCGATCCGATCAATACGCTCCAGGACGGCTTCCCTCTCCTCACGGCTGAATAGCCGGTCGATGAGGTTGCAGGAGACCATCAGGGAGATGAGCAGGACGTCTCTGGGGTCTGGGATGTCGTCGCTGAGGATCGTCGTGCGAAGCCGCTCACGGACTTCCCGCGCCTCCGGACCTAGAGGGACGGCGTAAAGCTTCTGGGGGATGATTCCCAGAAGTTTCTTTTCCGATTGCTTCAACATGCCGCTGTCGATCAGTCTGTTGATGATGAGATCCCGGAATTCGCCGATATGGTACCGGATTTCCTCAATCCAGTAGGCGGTACTCTTGGAGTCGGGGAACTTCTGAATGAGCGCCACCACCTCGTCCAGGAGGGGATCGCCGATCGGTTTCGCATCAATGAGGATCAGATGCTCGAGGTCGGTGTCGATCCGGTTCAGGAGGGCCAGGTCCATCAGGATGGCGCCGGCGAGGGCGTTTTCAAACCGCTCGGGAGGTTCGCGGACGAAGCCCCCCTTCGGGTCGCTCAAGGCCAATAGCATGAATTCTTCAGCGAATGTCGGCATGGTGTCTCTCCTTTCAGGACCGTTTTGTTGCCCTGTCCGCTTAGGCAGACGCGTCGTATCATGGCATTAAATCGCCTTCCTGTAAAGGGAAGGATGAACCCTAGTCTCCATTGACAGGGGGTTCTCTTTTTCCTATAGTGCACCCACCGGGCCATCACGGCAGGGCATCTCATCCGTTCCGCAGCATCGGGCCGCTGCTGCAGGCCGATTGCATCATCTTCTTCAGGGAGGAAACGATGAACATCATGTCCTATGGGCTAGAGGGAAAGGTCGTTGTCGTGACAGGAGGAAGCCGGGGGATCGGTCTGGATCTGGCCCGGAATTTCCTTGCCCAGGGGGCCAGGGTCGTCATCTGCGGCCGAAAGGAGACGAATCTCGCTGCCGCGCAGGAGGCCCTTGGCGCTTCCGAACATCTTCTGGCTGTTGCCGCCCATGTTGCGCGCGAACAGGATGTGGAGAATCTCTTCGATAGGGCCGTTGATCGGTTCGGCGGCCTCGATGTCCTGGTCAACAACGTGGGCATGAATCTGTTGACGGCCTCTGTGACCGATACGGATCTGGCCGTCTGGAACAAGATCATCGAGGGGAATCTGACCGGTGCATTCCTCTGCTCCCGGAAAGCTGCCCGCCTGATGCGGGAACGCAAACAGGGCAAGATCGTCAACATCTCCTCCCTTGCCGGTACGCGGGCTGTTCCCGGGATGGGGATCTACGGGATTGCCAAGGCGGGAATCGAGATGCTCACGAAGGTCCTGGCCTCCGAACTGGCCGGCGCCAACATCCAGGTCAACGCCGTTGCCCCTGGCATGGTGCGGACCGATTTCAGCAAGCCTTTTTGGTCGACCCCGGCCCTCTGCGAACAGATCGTGAAGGCCATCCCAAAGGGCCGTATCGCCGAGACAGCCGATCTGATTCCGATTGTCCTGTTCCTTGCGTCCAGCCATGGGGACTATATCACCGGCCAGACGATTACGGTCGACGGAGGGGCATCGGTGATATGAACCCCACGGCCGGCATCGACATCGGTTCGATCACCGCCAAGGCCGCCATTCTCGGGGATGACGGCCTTCTGGGGACGCGGGTGATCTTCACCGGCTATAATGCCGAGCTGGCGGGCCGGCGCGTCTTCGAAGAACTTATTGGGGAATTGGGACTGACCCCTGCGCAGATCGGCCGGATCGTGGCCACCGGCTACGGCCGCAAGAGTGTGGCTATGGCCGACAAGACGATCACCGAGATCATGTGCCACGCCGCCGGTGTCCGCTGGCTTGAGCCGTCCGTTCGTTCGCTTATCGACATCGGGGGGCAGGACAGCAAGGCCGTGGTCATGGACGAAAACGGCAAGGTCACGAACTTCACGATGAACGACAAGTGTGCGGCGGGAACCGGGCGTTTTCTGGAAGTGATGGCCCGCGCCCTGGAAGCGGATCTCGATGAATTCGGCAACCTCTCCCTGAAAGCGGAAACTC
>JAJFUM010000164.1 GCA_021372415.1 Deltaproteobacteria bacterium | reverse complement strand
GGAGGACATCGGGAGCCTGGAGGCCTACGAGCGGATCCGCCCGGGCGTATCAGGACTCCGCTACGGGAGGCAGGCCGATGGACGGGACCAACCGTCTACCGACAGGGAGTTGGCCGCTGCCGTCCCCTCGGGGAACGGTGAAGGGCAGGCGGCGGCGGAGTCCTTCGTCTCCAGAATCCTCGGCCGACCCCGGGAGGCGGGCCTTGCCCTGGACCCCGTCGGCAGCGGCGGGTCCGATCGGGACTACTTCCGCGTCACGGGCCCAGGAATCGCTCCCTGCGTCCTGATGCACTACAACCGGGTCCGCGAGGAGAACAATTATTATGCCGGGATTGCCGGCTTCCTCCGCGGGATCGGCGTGCGGGTCCCGGCCATCCTCGGCCACGATCCCGCCCGGGGGTTCCTCCTGATGGAGGACCTTGGGAATCTGGATCTCTTCGCCCTGCGCGATGCCCCCCGGGAGCTTCGCCGCGGTCTCTACCGGAAGACCCTGGTCCTGGCCGCCCTGCTGCACGGATTTCCTCGGAAGGACTTTCCAGTGGGAGGGGTGCCCCTGATGCCCGGCTTCGGACCGGAGCTTTACCGCTGGGAACGGGAGTACTTCCGGGAGCAGTGCGTCGTGAAGCTCTGCCGGATCTCCTTGACCGGCGAAGAGGAGCAGCGCCTGGAGTCGGAACTGTCTGCCTTGGCCGGTCGCCTCATGGAGACGCCCCTCTCCCTCATCCACCGGGACTTCCAATCCCAGAACGTGATGGTCCTGGAAGGGGAGCCGGTCCTGATCGATTTTCAGGGGATGCGCTTCGGGAACCCTTTGTACGACCTCGGGTCGCTCCTCTGGGACCCCTATGTGGAGATCCCTGCGGAGGATCGCCGAGCGCTCTTGCGGGATTATTACGATCTCTCCGGCTCCCCGCAGGCCCGGGATGCGTTCCGGGAGTCTTTCCTGCTGGCCTCAGCCCAGCGCCTGATGCAGGCCCTGGGGGCCTACGGTTTTCTGGGGATGGAGAAGGGTAAGGCCCAGTTCCTCACCCATGTCCCCTCCGCCCTGGGGAATCTCGTTGCCGTCACCCGAGAGGCGGAGATCCTCCCCAATCTCCACGCGCTGGCCTGCCGTTGCCGCGAGGCCCTGGCGGAAAGTCGGTGAAGGGCCTTGTGGGGCACCGCGGAGGGCCCGGACCCTGGGCGATGGTTGTTAACCATTTGATTTTTTTAGAGGATACTTTCCCTTGACAGGAACCGGATACCTCATTATCTTATGCCCGCCATATAAAACCCGGTTCATCTTGTCGTAACGACATCAAGTCCGAGTATATTGAGGAGGTTATCATGGGTCGTGTGTATCGTCTGGGGCAACCATTGGCTGTTGCAGTCGTTTTTCTGATCCTGCTGGCGGTGCCGGGATTTGCGGCGCAGCAGGGGGGAGACAAGAAGGACAACAGGCCGGAGCGGGGCATTGCCCTGTACACCGACTATTCCGGCATCGCCGTCGCCCGGGGGGAGACTGTCCAGATGGACATGACCCTGGAGAACAAGGGGCGGACCGACGAGAACGTGGATGTCCGGATCGTTTCGGTGGCCAAGGGGTGGAAGGCGACGCTCAAGGGGGCCCGTTTTCAGGTGACGGGAGTCTATGTCCCTGACGGGAAGACCAAGGCCCTGGCCCTGACCCTGGACCCGGACAAGGGGATCGGCCCCGGGAAATACGCATTCCAGTTCGAGGCGAAGACCGTGGACGGGAAGTTCACCTCCGCATATACCCTGAACGTGGAGGTCCAGGAGCGGAAGACCGGAGCGGACAACATCCAGATCACCGCCGCCTATCCCGTCCTGCGCGGCCAGACCGATGCCCGGTTCGAGTTTTCCATCGAGGTCATGAACAAGGGCGACGTGGAGCGCACCTTCAACCTGGCCGCCATCGGGCCGGAGAAGTGGGAGATCAACTTCAAGCCCGCCTATGAACAGAAACAGATCTCCAGCATCCGGGTGAAGGAGGGGCAGAGCCAGAACGTGGCCGTGGAGGTGACCCCCACGCAGAATGCAGCCTCGGGGGAATACCCGATCGTCGTCCGGATCACTTCCGGAGACAGCAAGGCCGAAGTGAAGCTCACGGTGAACCTGACCGGGACCTACAAGCTCGACGCCGGGACGCCCAACGGGATCCTCTCGCTTGAGGCCATGGCGGGCAAGCCTGTCACCTTCTCCCTCTTCGTCCGGAACAGCGGCTCCGCCGTGAACAAGAACATCTCCTTCTCATCCTTCAAGCCCGAGAACTGGGAGGTCAAGTTCAAGCCGGAGAAACTCGAGGCGCTGGCCGCAGGCGAGATGAAGCAGATCGAAGTGACGATTATCCCGGCCCGCCAGTCCCTGGTCGGCGACTACTCGGTGGGCATCATGACGACCGGCGAGAAGTCGGACAAGACCGTGGAAATGCGGGTGACGGTCAAGGCCTCGTCGGCCTGGGGTTGGATCGGAATCGGGATCATCCTCCTGGTGATTGCGGGATTGGCTTTCCTGTTTGTGAAGATGGGGAGACGCTGAAGTGGAAAATGAGATGGTCATCCGGATGGAGGAACTGACGAAGCGCTACGGGGCGCAGACGGCGGTGGACCGGCTGAGCCTTGAGGTCAGGGAGGGAGAGGTTTTCGGCTTTCTGGGGCCCAACGGCGCCGGCAAGACGACAACCATGCTGATGCTCCTGGGCTTGACCGAGCCGACTTCGGGCCAAGTCCGGGTCTGTGGCTTTGACCCGGCCCGGAATCCCCTGAAGGTCAAGGCCCTGATTGGCTATCTTCCGGAAAACGTCGGCTTTTACGACGATATGGACGCGAGGCAGAATCTGCGTTACATCGCCCGGCTCAACGGGATCCCCGATCGCGTCTCCGCGGCCCGTATCGCGAAGCTCCTCGAAGAGGTCGATCTGGCCAAGGAGTCGGACAAGAAGGTGGGGAGCTATTCGAAGGGGATGCGCCAGCGTCTGGGGATCGCCGAGGTCCTGGTCAAGGAGCCCCGGGTGGTCTTCCTCGACGAACCGACGGTGGGACTCGATCCCGACGGGACCAGCCGGATGCTCGATCTGATCCACTCCCTGAGCCGGGACCGCAAGATGACGATCTTCTTTTCATCGCACCTGCTCGACCAAGTCCAGAGAATCTCCGACCGGATCGGGATCATGATCAAGGGAAAGCTCGTGGCCGCCGGGCCCCTCGCGGAACTGGCCCAACGCGGTCTGGGGGGGGAGGCCGGTGAGTCCTACAGCCTCGAAGAGATCTACATGAAGTATTTCAAGGAGGGATGACGTTGCACGGGATCTTCACCATATACCGCAAGGAGATGGAGGACCATTTCAGCAGCATGCGTTTCCTGCTCATCACGGCCCTCATCGTCATGGTCGGTGTGATCATCGCCTCGATGGTTGGCATGTCCATGCAGGAGGAGCTCAAGGGGATGGCCAAGCCGGACTTCATCTTTCTGCTCCTGTTCACCTCGACAGGGAAACTTTTCTCCTTCACCCAGTTCATCGGCCTCCTGGGGCCGCTCATCGGGATCATCCTGGGCTTCGACGCGATCAACCGTGAACGGAGCGGCCGGACCCTGAGCAAGCTCGTCTCCCAGCCGATCTACCGGGATGCGATCATCAACGCCAAGTTCCTGGCCGGCGTGACGATGATCACCATCGTCATGGTATCGCTGGTTCTGATCATTGCGGGCCTGGGCATCCGCCTGGTCGGTGTGGTGCCCGGGGCCGACGAGGTATGGCGCCTGGTCATCTACGTTATCCTCAGCATCCTGTACATCTCCTTCTGGATGGGGGCGGCGATCCTCTTCTCGGTGGTGTTCAAGAGCACGGCCACTTCAGCCCTGGCGTCACTGGCCGCCTGGATCTTCCTGTCCTTCTTCATCGGTCTGGGCGGCGGGTTTCTCGCTGACGCCATCGCCCCGATGAACCAGACGGCCGATATGGCCCAGGCGACCGACGACTTCATCAAGAACAGCGAGATCCAGCGGGCCGCCTCACTTCTTTCCCCGATGACCCTTTACGGGGATGCGACCTCGACGATCCTCGATCCGCTCAGGAAAACGCCCCGCTCCTTCGTCCTGATGGGACCGCTGGAGAGGCTCTCCCTCTCCCGTTTCCAGAACCCCCTGCCGCTCATGCAGTCGGTGGTGGTCGTGGCGCCCTTCCTGATCTCCCTGATCGCGATCACCTTTGTCTGTTTCGGGATCTGCTACCTGGTCTTCATGAGGCAGGAGATCCGCTCGACGTAGGGCTCGACGTAGGGGAGGATACGGCCACCCGGGGGCCGCCCCAGACTGGCCTCTAGAATTTGTGGCCCAGGAAGAGGTAGGCGGAACGGTGGCCACCCTCGGCCTGCCCGTAGGCGATGTAGAGGGGACCCAGATAGGTTTCCGCTCCGATCAGGAGACTTCCCGCATAGAGCACGGTCCGGCCCGAGATGTCGGCTCGTGTTTCCCAGGCGTTGCCAGCCTCGAGGGACCCGCCAAGATACAGGGGCATCCGGAACTCTCCGAGACCCACGCTGCCGAACTGGTAGTAGTAGATCAGCCGGCCCAGCCCCGTGTGACGGCCGCTCAGTTCGTCGCTGGCGAAGCCCGAGAGATTGAGGAAACCGCCAAGGGCATAGCTGTCCTGGAGGGGGGCGTCGCTGTTCAGAACGCTCTGGACGCTCAGACTGGCCAGAAAGGTGTGTCTCTCCCAGGTCTTGGCCGTCATCCAGTTCGCCGTGAGGTTGTTCCCAGAGAAGTCGGATCCCAGCTCTGTCCGGGGAACCGTCCAGGCGACCTCGGCGGCCGTGCCGTGACGGGGAAAATAGAGACTGTCGAGACGGTGGTAGGCAAAGGCGCCGTACAGGGCGCCGGAGTTGAAGCGTTCCGGCTGTCCCGGCGTGCCGATGCGCACATCGACATCCCCGAATCCCCGCCTCAGCCCAACACGCAGCTGTCCCCAGTTCCCGAACTGGCGCCCGACGTCGAAGCCCCCTTCCAGGGCCCGGGCACGGTACTGGGCGATCATGACGTCCTGGGAGAAGGCGTTGATATTCCAGGATCGATATTCGATCCGCGGCGCGATGAAATAGCCGAGGGCGTTGTCGAGGGGCTGGTAGAATTCGGAAAAGAAACGGGGGGTGTCGCCGATCTGGATTTGATTTTCCCATTCGGCCCCGAGGCGGTTCAACCCTTGGGCGGTGAAGTTCGCCGAGAGACTGTAGGTGGCCGAACCCCTGAAGTCGTCTTCGAGGCCTAGACCGAAACGCAGGTGATTGGGGCCCCAGGACTTTTCCTTTGTTTCGATGAGCAGGTCGGTTTTCCCTTCCCGCTGCCGGAGGTGAAAATCGGCTTTTTCAAAGGTATCGATGCTGTAGATCCTCTTGAGGTCCTTTTCCAGGGTTTCAAGATCCAGGGTATCTCCGGGGCGGGTGTTGATCTGGGCCCGGATGACCTCGTCGGCGATCGGAGAGGTGTTTTCCAGGGAGAGGCCGGCGATCATCGGCATGACATAGGGCTCCCGCCTCTGGGAGGCCAGCCAGTTCTGATACGCGGCGGAAGGAAGGGCCAGCCCCGCGAGGCTGGGGGCCAGCCGCCGCGCTTCCCCCTCGCCGATCCGGATCGCCGCTGCCGCGCGGTCGAAGTCGCTCGATCCGATATCGCCGAGGGGAGGCTGGAGCAGGATGTCCCCCTTGCGGAGTGTGGCGATCTGCTCGTCGGTGTTTTTCTGGATGAGGATCGTCATCACCTGGGCGGTGATCGCCATGGCCGAGTCGAGTTTTTCCCTGGGGCGCCGCAGGGTGCCGATGTTCACGGCGATCACGATGTCCGCCCCGAGTTTCCGCGCCACCTCGATGGGGAGATTGTCGGCGATGCCGCCGTCGACCAGGAGGCGACCCTCCAGTTCGACAGGGGCGAAGACCCCCGGGATGGACATGCTGGCGCGCATCGCCGTCGCCAGGTCTCCGCTACTCAGGACCACCGGCTCGCCCGTCACGATGTCGGCGGCAACGGCCCGGAAGGGGATCTTCAGCCGGTTGAAATCCTCCACGGAGGCCGTATGGATCAGCCGCGATTTCAGGATGAAGTTGAGATTCTGCCCCTGGATGAGGCCGAGCGGCAGGGCCAGACGGCCATTCCGGATACCGGCGTCGAACTTGATCAGATGGTTCGCGCTGTCCTCTTTGCGCCGGAAGGAGAGATCCTCCAGGGGCGGCCGGTCCCGGAACGCCTCGTTCCATTCCATGGACGTGACCATCGTCTCCAGTTCCGCAGGCGAGCTCCCCGCGGCGTAGAAGCCCCCGACGATGGCCCCCATGCTCGTTCCGGTGATGATGTCCACCGGGATTCGGAGTTCCTCGAGGACCTTGAGGACGCCGATGTGGGCCGAGCCGCGCGCCCCGCCTCCGCTCAGGACGAGACCGATCCGGGGACGCTGCGGGGCCGGTTCCTCTGCGGCCGCCGCGGGTACGGTCAGGGCGATCAGGATCAGGAGTCCGCCAAGGAGTCCGGCCCCGCGTGGGACGCGGTTTCGGCGATGGGGACAGCGTTTGCTGCCGTCCCCGGGTGGAGTGGAACGGCAGATGGGCGTGGGGCGGGTCTTGAAGGGCCAGAACCGGGACATGGAAGACCTCGTTCGCCGATGGGGATGGGAGTTTCCAGCCTCCTAATAGCACATCCGGAGGCCTGATTGCACCTCCCTTTCTTTTTTGACGTCCTTTTGGGCTTGACGAATCGGGGGAAATGAAACAAATAGAAGGGACTGAACCAGAGGCTCCCCGGGGGGGATTGGAGAGGTTGAGATTGCCGGTCGGGCAGGGGGGAGACAGGGGGATGGCGACCGCGGCGGCTGTGGGGTCGATTCTCCTGTGGTGTACAAGCGGGGTCTGCTTCGCCAGCGGGGCGAGGCTCCTGGGACCGATGGCTTACCTGACGGGGATGGCGGCCACAGGGGTGTTCACGGTCATCGTCCTGCAGGTTCTGCGACGCCGGCCCCTGAGCGGACTGATCCGCATCCCCCACAAAGTCATGATCGCCGGCTTCTGGGGGGTCGCCTTCTACACGGTCATCCTGGCCCTCGCCTTCGGGATCGCGCCGGAGAGGGCCATCGGTCAGGTGAATCTTCTCAACTACCTCTGGCCGGTTTGGGTCGTCCTCCTGTCAGCGGTCCTGATCCGAGAGAGGATCCGTCCGCTTCCGACCCTCTGCGGGGTCCTGCTGGGTTTTTCGGGGATCGTCGTGGCATGGGGCGGATCGCTGTTCCATCGGCCGGAGGAGCCGCTTCCCCTGGTGCTGGCGCTTCTGGGCGGTTTCCTCTGGGCCTGCTACAGCGTGCTTCTGCGGCGCTGGCGGATTCCCGAGGAGCAGGGCGGGACGGCGTTCCACTTCGCCCTCTGCGCGGTGATGGCCGCCATTGCCGCGGCACTCCGCGGGGAGTGGCAGGCCCTGCCGTCCCTCACGCCGGAGGCCTTTTTCTGGATCCTCTTCGGAGGGATCGGTCCGGTGGGTTTGGGCTACCACTTTTGGGAGATCGGGGTGAAACGCGGCAATGTGGCTCTGATCAGCACACTGGCCTACTTCATTCCGATCGGATCGACCGTCCTGATCGGGATGCTCTTCAGCGGGGCGATGGGGCCGGGCCTGATCCCCGGCGCCGTCCTCATCGCTTTGGGGGCTTGGCTGAGTGGACGATCCGGCGGTTCCTGAGAACCCCAGGGGGAGGCAGGCGGGGGATGACATGCGGGGGAAGAGGATGGAGGAACCTTTTTATTTCGATCCCATCCGGATCGGGATCCCTGCCGGGGCGATCCTGCGGCGCCTCGGTTTTCGCAGGCGCCTGACCCGCCTTCCCAAATCCCAGGAGAAGTGGGTGGCCGACTGGGTCCGCGAGGCCGCGGGGCTCATCACGCTCAAGGGGGTCAGCCGGGTCCTCGGGATTGCAGCCAACGACGGCGAATGCGTCGGCCTGGAGGGAGGCGACGAATTCAAAAGCGCCTCCCTGGCCGGCCTCCTGAAGGGATGCACGCAGGCGCTTCTCATGGGGTCCACCGCCGGAGGGGGCATCATGGAGGCCATTGCCTCTGCCGGCCGGACCGGGGAGATGACCCGGGCGGTGGTCTTCGATGCTGTCGCCAGCGAGATGACCGACGATGCTCTGGGTTGGCTTATGGCGTACCATGCAGGCGGGCTGCGCCGCCGCGGCGGCCGTCTCACGGCGCGGCGTTATTCGGCCGGCTACGGCGACTTTGCCCTGGAGTATCAGCGCACCTTCCACCGTCTTTTGGGACTCGAGCGGATTGGGGTGACCTTGACGGACAGTTGTATTCTGGTGCCGGAGAAATCGGTGACGGCCATCTGCGGCGTCGTTAACGCCTGAGGGGACCCCGGATTCCCGCATGAGGCCTTCCAACGCGCTTTGGGGCCAGCAACGGGGGCAGTCCGACGGGCAGGATGTTTCATCGTTAGGAGGAAGCGGATATGGACAAGGCGAAACTCCTGGAAATCATCAAGAGGCGCGTCCTGCTTCTGGACGGCGCGACCGGCACAGAACTCCAGAAGCGGGGGATGCCCGAGGGGGTCTGCCCGGAACTCTGGTGTTTGGAGAATCCCGGCCCGCTGATGGAGATCCATCGGGCCTATCAGTCCGCCGGATCAGATGTGGTCTACGCCTGTACCTTTGGCGCCAACCGGCTCAAGATCGCAGAATACGGCAGCCATGACGTCACAGGCGTCAACCGCCGCCTTGCCGAGCTGGCCCGGAAGGCCGTGCCGGGCTCGCTCGTGGCCGGCGACTTGGCGCCGACCGGGCGCTTTGTCGAGCCCTTCGGCCCCCTGTCCTTCGAAGAGGCCGTCCGGGTCTACAAGGAACAGGTCCGGGGCCTGCTCGAAGGCGGGGTCGACCTTTTCGTCATCGAGACGATGATCGACATCCAGGAGACCCGGGCGGCCCTGATTGCCGTACGCGAGCTGACGGAGGCCTTCTGCATGGTCACCATGACCTATGAGGCCTCCGGCAGGACGCTCAACGGCACCGATCCCCTCTCGGCCCTCGTCACTCTCCAGGCGCTGGGCGCCGATGCGGTGGGCTGCAACTGTTCCACCGGTCCCGGCGAGATGCTGGAGATCGTCCGGGCCCTCAAGCCCTACGCCAAGGTCCCGCTCGTGGCCAAGCCCAATGCGGGTCTGCCCGTGCTCAGGGACGGCCGAACCGTCTTCGAGATGGGGCCTGCCGAGTTCGGGGCCTACGCCAAGGCCTTCGTGGAGGCAGGGGTCAACATCATGGGCGGCTGCTGCGGCACCACCCCCGAATTCATCGCGGCCCTGCGGGACGGGTTCGAAGGTGTCACGCCCCAGCCCCCGGCCGTCCAGGCCCTGGGTGCCCTGAGTTCCGCCAGGCGCACGTTGGTCCTCAGGGACGGCGGCCCCACGGTGATCATCGGCGAACGGATCAACCCCACCGGCAAGAAGCAGCTCCAGGCCGAACTGAAGGAGGGGCAGCTCGCCTTCGTCCGCCAGGCGGCGAGCGAGCAGGAGCAGGCAGGGGCCGAAGTCCTGGACGTCAACGTGGGCATGCCGGGGATCGATGAAGCGGCCGTCAGCAACAAGGTGGTCGGCTTCCTCGCGACGGCGACGGACCTGCCTCTCTGCATCGATTCCGCCGATGTCCGCACGATCGAGTCCTCCCTGAGGCTCTACCCGGGCCGGGCCCTGATCAACTCCATCTCGGGCGAACCCGGCAAGCTCGATGTCCTCGCGCCCCTGGCTGCCAAGTACGGCGCCATGTTCATCCTGTTGCCCCTGGAGGGCGGCGGCGTGCCCGTGCAGGCCAGGGAGCGCACCGCCGTCATCGAGAAGCTCTGCAATCGCCTGGCGGGGTACGGCTTCGGCAAGGAGGATATGATCGTCGACGGCCTGACCATGGCGGTTTCGGCCGATCCCCGGGCGGGCCGGGAAACCCTGAACACCCTCGCCTGGTGCCGCAGCTCCGGCCTGCGGACCATCCTGGGAGTGAGCAACGTCAGCTTCGGCCTTCCGGAACGGCGGTTCATCAACGCGGGATTCATGGCCATTGCGATCGCCGAGGGGCTCACCATGGCGATCGCCAACCCCATGATCCAGGAACTGACGGCCCTGAAACTCGCCGCCGATGTCCTGAGCGGCCGCGATCCGAAGGCCGAGCGGTTCATCGAATTCGCCACAGCCGGCGGTGCGGCGGCCCCCGGTGCCCCGGCGCCGGCCGGTAAGGCTGCCCCTCCCCCGGCGGCCACGCCGGCCGAGAAGGTCCGCCAGGCCGTGATCGAGGGGAGACGGGAGGAGATCCAGGCACTGGTCTCGGCCGCCCTGGACAGCGGCGTTTCCGCCCAGGCCCTGGTGGACGGGTTCATGATCCCCGCCATCCAGCAGGTCGGCGCCTTCTACGAGCAGAAGATCTACTTCCTCCCCCAGCTCATCGCCAGCGCCGAGGCCATGCAGAGGGGGTTTGGCGTCGTCGAACCGATCCTGAAGGCGTCCACCTCTGCCCAGCAGGTGAAAGGCCGGATCATCATGGCCACAGTCCAGGGGGACGTCCACGACATCGGCAAGAACATCGTCTTCCTGCTTCTTAGGAACAATGGCTTTGAGGTCCTCGACCTGGGAAAGGACGTGAAACACGAGATGCTGATCGCCGCCATCGAACGGGAGCGGCCGGACCTGGTGGGGCTTTCGGCCCTCATGACCACCACCATGGTCAACATGAAGACGGCGATCGAAATGGCCCGGGGACGCGGCATCGCAACGCCCTTCCTGGTGGGAGGCGCCGTCGTCACCGAGGGTTTTGCCGATTCGATCGGTGCCAGCTATGCGAGCGACGGCGTGGCGGCCGTCAAGACCGCCGAGCGACTTCTCGCCCGCTGACTCTCGCAGGACGGAGCATCGGGAGCGGCTTGGGAGTGATAAGACCCGGCAACGGTTGCGACGCCGGGTCGCATTGAAAGGAGTCAGGTGCTTCATATGATGGCCATTTTCCCCGAATCGGTCCAACGATTCCTGGATTTGTTGATGCCCATGGGGGCCTTCGTCGTGGTCCTCCTGTTCGGATACGGCCTGCGGGGTTATCTCCTCTCGATGCTCTCTCGCTGGGCGCGGGCCGCGAATTCTCGCGTGGGCGACATGATCCTCATCGCCATCCGGGGCCCCTTCCTGGTCCTGTGGATCATGCTTGCCCTCTATGTGGCCCTCGGCGTCTCCGGGCTGCCGGGGACCTGGGTCGAGAGGGCGAACCGGGCTCTTTTCATCCTGGCGGTCGTGGCGGTCGTGATGGTTACGTCCAATATCCTGTGCGGTTGGGTCCGGATCCGCGCCGAGCGGATCGAATCGATCCTTCCAGTGACGAGCCTCACGGAAAACATCATCCGGATCGTCGTCTACTCGGTGGGCGCCCTGATTGTCCTCAACGCATTGGGGATCTCTATCGCCCCGATCCTGGCGACCCTCGGCGTGGGCGGGCTGGCCGTCGCCCTGGCGCTCAAGGACACGCTCTCGAACTTCTTCGCCGGGTTTCACATCATCGTGAACCGGCAGATCCGGGTGGGGGATTACCTGCGACTGGAATCGGGCCAGGAGGGCCACGTGAACGACATCAGCTGGCGGACCACGCAGATCAGGACACTGCAGGGGAATCTCGTCCTTATCCCCAATGCCAAGCTGACGGAACTGATCGTGACGAACTATACCCTCCAGGATAAGGAGATGGCGGTCTTGGTCGATCTGGGCGTCCATTACAGCAGCGACCTGGTGAAGGTCGAGCGGGTGACCCGCGAGGTCGCCGCGGAGGTGATGCGGGAGGTGCCGGGGGGCGTCCCCGGGTTCGTCCCCTTCATCCGTTATAACACCTTCGGGGACTCGAGCATCGGTTTTACAACGATCCTGCGGGCCCAGTCCTTTGTAGACCAGTACCTCGTCAAGCACGAGTTCATCATGAGGGTCCACGCACGCTACGCCCGGGAGGGGATCGTGATCCCCTATCCGATCCGGGCGATCAATACCGATCAGGAAAAAAGAGGGGAAGGATAGCCTCGGTACGACGGCAACCCCGGGGCTGCGGCCGGCGACGGCCTCAGCCTCAGGGGTGGTTCCGGAGCATCAGCTCCAGCGGGTGGGGGGTCAGGTAGACCTGCCCTTTCAGGTAGGGTTCGTCGTAGAGGCGGACGTAGTGGCTGATCAACGTGATCGGGACAACCAGGGGGATAAGCCCCCGGTGGTAGTTCCCGATCACTTCACCCAGTTCCCGCTTCTCGTCGGGGGTCAGCCGCTTCTTGAAATAGCCTGCCATGTGCTGGAGGACATTGGTCTGCTTGCTGACCGTGGCGGTCAGCCGGAGCCCCTCCATGAGAAGGCCGACGTACCTCTCCTGAAGATTCCCCGGGTCGCTCCGGTCCGGATCGGCCAGGAGGCGGCCCAGGGCCGTCACGTGTTTCGGACTGTGGGATAGGATCAGGAGTTTGTGATCCCTGTGAAAGGCGATCAGATCTTTCACGGCCGGGCCCAGCTTCTCCATCTCGCGCCACCGCCCGTAGACGAAAATCCTCTCGATGAAATTTTCCCTGAGGACCGGGTCGTTCAGGCGGCCTTCCTCCTCGCAGGGGATGAGGGGAAAGCGTCTCATGAAGGCCCCGGCAAAGATTCCCACCCCCTTTTTCACGGCCGGGCCGGACGCCCCGTAAACTTTGACCGCGGCCATTCCGGAACTGGGCGAGCGGCTCTTGAAGATGAAACCGCAGAGCCCCTCTTGGGCCAGGGCCTCCAGCCGCCCGGCAGCCCAGGCCTGCATCCGGTCCGTGTGGTCGATCCCGGAGCGGATCGTGACCAGACGGGGGTTTTCGGGGTCGCCGACCAGGTGCATCGCCTCGCGGGGGACCCCCAGGCCGCATTCCACCTCGGGGCAGACGGGAACCCACTCGAACCAGCGGCCGAGCGTGTCGGTGAGGTATCGGTCGTGACGGTGGCCGCCGTCGTAGCGGACGTTCTGCCCGAGCAGGCAGGCGCTGATGCCGATCCGGATCTTCTTCATATCCTTCCTGCGGCTGTGGCCGGTTTTCCGGATTCCCAGGACCGATTGCTGCCCCGGTTCCCCCATTCCGGGATATTCTAGGTCAGATGAGGGCCCCTGTAAAGGGCAAAGGGGCGATGGCCCGGCCGTTTACTCGGCCCCTGGACTGTGATATCATTTCATAACCGTTGACCGATCCCCATTCCGATCCGATCGTCCTTCCCGCAGTTGGGGATCCCCTTGGAGGCCCATCCGTGAGAAACCTATACCGCTTTCTCGCTTTGTCCATCTGGGTCGTCGCCTGTTTGGTCCTCTTCCATATCTTCTACCAGAATGCCAAAGAGACGGCCATCGTCGAACTTAATGCCAGGCAGATGATCCACGCCCGACAGGCGGCAAAAGGGATCGAGGAGTTCTTCAGTCACTGGGTCACCCTTCTTGAGAGCACCGCCCTGAGGGAGTCCATCGTCAGCCTCAACGATGAGGGGAAGAGCCAGATGGCATTCATCCTCTGGAACCATGAGCAGGGGGTCAAAGCGATCGCGCGCGTCGACGAGCGGGGGCGGATCATCCATAGGGTTCCCTACGATCCAAAGCTCATCGGGACGGACATCTCCCGTCGGGACCACGTGCGGAAGGTCATGCAGACGCACCGGCCCGTGTTGAGCGGCGTCTTCACCCTCGCCCAGGGGACCCGGGGCGTGGTCCTCCACGTCCCGGTTTTCGATGCCGGTCAATATCGGGGGAGTCTCGGCGTCGAGTTCGATTTTGAGGTCGTCTCAAAAACATTCCTTGAAAGTATCGCCATTGGAGAAACGGGCTATGCCTGGATGATCGACCGGGACGGGATCGAACTCTACTGCCCCGT
>JAJFUM010000234.1 GCA_021372415.1 Deltaproteobacteria bacterium | reverse complement strand
CAGGGGATCGACCAGATCAACAAGGCCATCTCCGAAATGGACAAGGTGACCCAGCAGACCGCGGCCACCGCCGAGGAGTCCGCCTCCGCCTCCGAACAGATGAACGCCCAGGCCGAACAGATGAAAACCTTCGTGGCCGATCTGGTGGTAACAATCATCGGCAAGAACATCCCGGGGGACGAGTCCCCGGCTCCGCCACCGGCAGTTCAACGCCTCTGAGACGGGGACATTCGGACGCCGCGTTCCTTCTCCGGATTGAATCCGTCAACGTGCGCCGGGCAGGTGGTGAAAGGCGCCCCGCGAAGGGATGGGACAGTGGGGAGGAGCAACAAATCCTCAGCTCTTCCGGCTGGTCTTGGTCGTGAAGGTGGAAATACGCTGCTTCACCTTGATGCTCTTGCACTTCGGACAGGCAATCTTTTCCTTGCCGTGCTCCGATAGGCTCAGGATCTTGGTGAATTTCTTGTTGCAGGCCTGGCATTCATATTCGTAGGTCGGCATGGTTATCCTCCTCTATGAAAACAGTCAAAGCCTTTGCGTTATCTTAACGGTTCGGGATATATTGTCAAGGATCGTTTTGTCCTGCCAGCAGCACGCGGCATGGCCGGGTTTGCAACGCATCATCCGTCCGTTTAGGAGGGCCCGATGCCCAGGATCCTGATCGTCTACCACTCACAGACCGGAAACACCCGGCGCATGGCCTTGGCCGTCGCCGAGGGGGCCCGGGGGATTGAAGGAACCGAAGCGGTCCTCAGGGAGGCCCGGGAGGCGTCCCTGGAGGACCTCATCACGGCCGACGGCCTCGCCGTCGGGAGCCCGGAGAACTTCGGCTACATGTCGGGGATGGTGAAGGACTTCTTCGACCGGACCTTCTACGGAGCCCAGGACAGGGTCTTCCGAAAACCCTACGTGGTCTTCGTCAGCGCCGGCAACGACGGGAGCGGCGCCCTGAGGGCCATCGAAAGGATCGCCCTCGGCTACAAGCTCAGAAAGGTGTACGACCCCCTCATCGCGAAGGGGGAGGTCACCGCCGAGACGCTGGAGAAGTGCCGTGAGTTGGGGGCGACCCTCGCCGCCGGCTGCGGCCTCGGGATCTACTGACCCCGGAGAGGCTGACGTTATGAGGATCCCGGCATTTATTATCTTGACGCGTCCTGCAGTTTCTCCTATATTTCCCAGCAGTTTTTCCTTGAACGACGGGAAGCGACGGCCCGTCTTCAATACCATTAGCACATCACCCTAGGAGCGTAGATCCCATGAACGAAGGAAGGTACCTGGCGATTCCCCCGGGCGCAATCATCCCAGGATTCCTGCCGAAATTCAGGATTTACGTCTTATCCCCGCAGGGGCAATACATCCTGTGGGCGCTGGAAGGAAGGGAAGTTCGCCCGGAACAGCTCGACCGGCTCGCCGAAGGCGGGCTGAAAGAGGTCTACATCGATATCGAGGAGCAGTTCATATACGATCAGTACCTGGAAGACAACCTCGGGGATATCCTCGACAGCAAATGGTCGTCGAACGACCAGAAGGCGACGATCTTCAGCAGGGTTTCCACGAACGTCGTCAAGACCGCCTTTGAAACCTGCTTCCGGTTGGGGACCATGAGCACGGAAGCCCTGCGGCAGACGCAGAGGATGATCGAGAACGCGCTGAAGTTCATCACGCAATCGGGGTCCCTACAGGCACTGGCCAAGATGATCGGCCACAACTACCAGACCTACGAGCACGCCACCAAGGTCCTGTGGTTCACCGTCGCGTTTCTGCGCGACAATCCCGGCGTCGTAGAAGAGATCCTACCCGGTTACCAGAACCTCTCTCAGCGGCAGCAGGCCGAAGCACTCAAGCAGTGCGGCGTCGCCGCCCTGCTGCACGACATCGGCAAGGCTTTCGTTTCCAAGGAGATTCTCAACAAGAGCGACTCCCTTTCGACGGTCGAGTGGGAGATCATGAAACGCCACCCTCTGAGCGGTCTGGCGATGCTTGTTGACACGGATCTCCCCGTGTTCGTCAAGAAGGCCATCCTGCATCACCATGAGGATTTCGATGGCGGGGGATATCCCCTGTGCCTGGAAGGATCCAGCATCACCACACTGGCCAGAGTCCTCCGGATCGTCGATACCTTCGATGCCATGACGTCCCGCCGTCCCTACAAGGGCCCCGTCGCGGCCAGCAAGACCGCCCAGATCATGATCGGTCTGCAGAAGGAGCAGAACGGAAACGACGATCCTCCGCAGGACGCCCGCGATGAGGGCATGCGGCGCTGCTTCGACGAGGAACTGCTCCAGAAGTTCATCATCTTTCTGGGCAACGTGAAGGTCGAGGCCTGAACGCCCCGCTACCAGGTCCCCCATATCCCCGATCGGTTCCGAGAACCCTCCCCCCTCCGTTGCCCGAGGATTCCGCAGTGGGACTCCGTCACCTACCGGGTCGCCGTCTTGCCCCGGGGTCCCGCCTGAGGCAATCTCACGACGCAGGATCACATCAGGGCTGAAACCGGACGGCCGTCTGGAGGCGATAGAGGAATCCGGCGGGCGACCGACCCTCGGGACGAACCGAATCTCAGTCGACGCGGAACCGTCGAATCGTCTCCTCGGGAATCTCCAGCCCCAGACCCGGTTTCTTCGGCGGAAACATCCGGCCGTCCTTGATCGTCACATGCTCCGCGAAGGCGCTCGCCAACCAGGGCATGTATTCGATGGAACCGCTATCCAGAACACCGCAGGCGACCTGGATCGAGCTCTCCATCATGTGGTGAGGCTCCACCGGCAGGTTGGCGACATCCGCCAGGGTCGCCACCTTGACCATTTCGGTAATGCCGCCGACCCGGATGATGTCCGGCTGCAGGATGTCTACCGCCTCCGCCCGCAGGTAGGCGGCGAATTCGTAACGCGACCCCAGCGTCTCTCCCAGGGCGATGGGGATGTCCAACTCCGCCGCGAGCCGTGCGTGACCCGGAACGTCTTCGCACAGTAGAGGTTCCTCCAACCAGGCGATCCCAATCTGTTCGAGTTCGCGTCCCACCCTCACAGCCGTCGGATAGTCCCACTTCTGATTGGCATCGACGGCGATCCAGATCTTGTCGCCCAAGGCCTTGCGGACCTCCCGGACTCTCTGGATGTCGGTCCGGTAATCCGCGTGTCCGATTTTCATCTTGATACCGAACATCCCCTGGGCCAGATACGGCTCGAAGGCCGCCACCATCTCGGAGACATTCATGTAGAGCCAGCCACCGTCGGAGTAATAGACAGGCGCACTCTCCCGGCGCCCTCCCAGAAGTTTGTAGACCGGCATCCCGGCAATCTTTCCCTTGATGTCCCAGAGGGCCAGATCGACAGCCGCCTGGGCCTGGGTTACCAGACCGCGGCGTCCGCCCGTTTGGAGCCGTTTGTAAAGTCTGTGCCACAGACGTTCATGGTCGAGGGCGTCCTCGTCGATCAGCAGCGGAGCAAAATCATCCCGGAGGATGCAGCGTGTGGCCGTGTCGCCCCCCAGCAGGCTCCAGGAGTATCCGACACCCGTCGTCCCGTCCTCGGTGGAGATGAAGACAAGCGGCATGTTGACCTTGTCGACCGGTCCTCCCTTCTTGCCGGTGGAGTGGGCGGCCTGCATCGGGCGGGGCAGGGGCATGCGCAGCAATTCGGTCCTCACATGGGTGATTTTCATGATGACCTTGTCTCCTTAGAAATTTTCGGCTCCCCACCCCACAACGGACGGGGAGCCGACGGCAAAACTTTCCACAGCAAACCACGACGTATCTCCAGGGGCCGCTTCTACTTCTTGATCCTCCCGAGATCCTTCATGATCTTCTCGTACTCGACCATCTTCTTCTTCATCAGTTCCAGCGAGGCCTCTGGCCCCATGTACTCGGTCTTGAAGGCGTTCTGATCCATCTTTTTCTTCACATCCGGGTCTTTCATGACCTTGTCAAAGGCGTCGGCCAGGACCTTGATGATCTCATCCGGCGTCCCCGGAGGGGCGGCGACACCCCGATAGGCCCCCTCCACGATGTCGTATCCCTGTTCCTTGAAGGTCGGGATGTCGGGAAGGACATCCATCCGCTTGTCCGCAGCGATGGCCAGGGCGCGGAAGCGGCCCTTGTGCTGGGCCGCCATGGTGGAATAGGTCATCAGCGCCGTCACGTGGCCGCCGAGGAGCGCGGGAATCGCCGATCCGGTCCCTCCGAAGGGGATATAGGTCAATTTGATCCCCGCCGCCTCGTTGAGCATCGTGGTCCCCAAGTCATTCGCCGAGGAGGAGCCGCTGCCTCCGACCGTGAAGACGCCGGGCGGGTTCTTCTTGGCGGCTTCGACAAAGTCCTTGAGGGTCTTGTAGGGGCTGTCATTGCGGACCAGCAGAACATTCGGGGTGCTCTCGAACATATAGATCTGTTTGAGATCGAGGGTCTTGTACCCCGCGTTCCCCATCTCCAGGGGCTGCAGGACCGTGTGGGGCAAGTTGTGGCCGGCAATCGTGTATCCGTCGGGCGTGGAACGGACCAGTTCCGCCCAGCAGAGGGCTCCGCCGCCTCCAATCTGGTACGTGATGGTGACATCCACCCCGAGGGCTTTCTTCAGGGCCGCTTCCTGGAACCGAGCGGTAATGTCCGATTCCCCCCCAGGATTAAAACAGATTTTGTATGTGATTCGTTTGCTGGGGAACTTGTCCGCTGCAGAGGACGTACCGACACAGACCAGGGCTGTGACGGCAATAAAGACGATAAAACCGATGATGATTTTTTTCATCTCTTCCCTCCTCAATATGGTTGACGGTTCTGGTGCCTTGAATGCCCCGTGTCCTGAGGGCATCTGCCTGTAAACCCACCCGCTTCGCGGCCGGCGGGATGATAAGCAATCGATCAATACTCATCGTCTGTGACCACATCGGGGGCCTTGGCCTTCACCTGAGCCCAGATCCCCCGGGCGATGGACAGAAGGGCCAGGGCCATGAAGACCGCGGAGATCGGACGGTTGAAGAAGACGATGGGCGAACCCTGGGAGATGAGCAGGGCCTGCCCCAGGGCGGTCTCCAGCATCTGGGCCAGAACGGACGCCAGGACCATCGGAGCGATGGGGAAGCCGAACTTACGCATGAAGTAGCCGATCACCCCGAAGACGAGCATGACCCAGATGTCGAAGGTCTGAAACCGGACGCTGTAAGTCCCCACGACAGCGCAGAAGACGATCAGCGGCCCGAGAATATAGAAGGGGATGCGGACGATCCGGACCCACAGCCCGATCAGCGGCAGGTTGAGGACCAGCAGCATGACATTGCCGATATACATGCTGGCGATGACCGCCCAGACGAAATCCGGGTTCTGGATGAAAAGCATCGGTCCGGGCTGGAGGCCGTACATCATCAGCCCTCCGAGGAGGACCGCCATCGAGGGGGCCGTGGGAAGCCCGAAGGAGAAGAGAGGAACGAATCCGGCGGTGGAGGTGGCGTTGTTGGACGTCTCCGGGGCAGCGACCCCCTCCATCGCCCCATTGCCGAAGAGCTCTGGATGTTTGGAGAACCGCTTCTCCACATCGTAGGCCACGAAGGAGGTAACCGAGGGGGCGCAGCCGGGCAGGAGCCCCAGGAAGAAGCCGACCATCGAGGAGCGGAGGAAGGTGCCCATGCACTGCTGCAGGTCGGCCCGGGAGGGCAGCCAGCCCTTGACCTCCACCTCGCTGATGGTGGTAATCCGCTGTTCCACGTTGACCATCACCTCGGTGATGGCGAAGAGTCCCACGATGATGGCGATGAAATCGACGCCGACCGTGAGGGTCACTGATCCGAAGGTCAGGCGCTCCGCCCCGGTGAGGGGGTCCTGACCGATGAGGGCGGCCGTGAGCCCCAGGGCCGTGGAGATGATTCCCTTCAGAAGGGCGCGGCC
>JAJFUM010000223.1 GCA_021372415.1 Deltaproteobacteria bacterium | reverse complement strand
CGGAAAATCCCGGGCCTCGCCCGGCTGGAGATGGGCGGCGCCCAGGGATTCGAGGATCCCGCCGCCCAGGAAGGGGGGCTTGGCCAGGGGGATGACGGCCGTCCTCTCCCGGCCCGGCTCGCCGATCCGGAGGGCCATCTCCTTGCCCTTCACGGTCCCTTCGGCCTGGAACCGGAAGAGGTTGGAGGCGAGGTCGAACCGGAAGGAGGAGAGCGTCCGGTCCTCCTTCAGCCGGGCCTCGGTCCGCAGGGTCAGCGGCTGGACGATCCCCATGGTCCGGACTTGCATGAAGATCCTCTCCTCGAAGCGGAAGCCCTCGTCGGTCCTGGTCAGGATCCGGTTGGCATAGCCGATCTTCCGGCCCTGCTGGGTGATCGACATCCAGGACTCGCCCGTGGGGAGCCCCGCCGGGACAGCCGCCCCGATCCCGGCCGGGCGGGCGGAGAACCCTCCCGGAACCCCCAGGCGGATCGCCAGGAGCACGGCGAACAGGAGGATCGCCGCCCCTCCCGCCGCATGCCATCTCCAGTCGCCCCTTCCAGCCATGGCCCTTCCCGTATCGTTTCCCGCCGGTCCGTCCGGCCAGCGGCGTTCCGGGCCGGAATCGGGCGGGTCTTTCTCCGTCAGGCGACCCCGTCGATTCCCACCCCGTCAAGGCCGGCCAGTGAGCTTTTCCGGGTCATACTATGGCACATTTATCAAGGAACATCTACCGTTTATATGCTTTGGACCGGGCCTGGGCGACGTTGATTCGGTATGGGTGCTTCTTCTGATCACATT
Organism: Deltaproteobacteria bacterium; assembly: GCA_021372415.1. Taxonomy (GTDB): domain Bacteria; phylum Desulfobacterota; class Syntrophia; order Syntrophales; family UBA5619; genus JAKAFS01. The sequence continues at coordinate 5,158 of JAJFUM010000223.1, read as the reverse complement.
GGCTGGAAATGGCGTCTTGGGCTGGACGAGTCATGGCGCGGTGAGATTCAAGGCAAAGACTGGCGTGGAGATCCCGGCATAGGGACTCTACGGATTTACCGGAGAAGTTTTCGATTTCAATGATGAATCATTCCCGGTCATTTCAAATAACCCATCTTGGAGGAAATCTGCGAAGCCGCCTCTACGACCAGATTGATGAAATGTTGCTGCTGGGGCGTGTCGATCTTTCTTTGCGGTCCTGAGATGCTGACCGCCGCAATCACATGCCCATGATGGTCCATGATCGGCGCTGCGATGCATTCCACATCCTCTTCATGCTCGCGGTCATCAAAGGCGTATCCCTGCGTGCGAATCATCTTCATCTCTTCCATGAACCTTTTTCTCGAGGTGATGGTTCCCTTGGTAAAGGGTTTCAATTCGATCGTCTGCACGATTGCGGCGAGTTCATCCTCCGGCCGATTGGCCAATAAAACTTTCCCCATTGCAGTGCAGTACCCAGGCGCTTTGTGACCGATCTTGCAAATCATCCCGACACTTCGAGGGGAATCAACCTTATCGACCACGACCATCTCTGTGCCGCTCAAAACGCCAAGGTGCACGGCCTCCTGAACCTGCACGGACAGATCCAACATGACGGGTCTGGATTTTTTGATGAAATTCATATTGCTGACATAGACGTTGCCGAACTCAAACGCTGCGATTCCCGTTGTATAGCCTCCCGTATCCTCATCTTTTTCTATGAACCCGCAGCTCTCCAGTGAAAGGAGGATTCTGTATACGGTGCTTCGATCAAGCCGGAGATGCGCAGCGAAATCACTTGCCTTCAAACTGCCTTTCTCATTGGCAATGCACTTCATAATGTTGCAGGCACGGATGATTGAATTGATCAGGTATCGATCTTTTGTTTGGTTTTCCATGTCGAGTTGCTCCCATTCCTTCAAATTTGACCCGGTAGACCTGTTCCTTATTATTGAATCCGGCCCACTGACTATTAAATCCTCTCATTAATGTCAAGGGTTTATAACTATTGCCGGCACTGAACGGGAAGCATGCCGATGCGATGCCGGCGAGCCTTTTGGCCGCCTTCACCTCGGCTCCGTCGTTCGGCTCCCGGAAAATGGGGAGCCGATGCGCTGCCGGCGAACCGTGCCATGAATAAACGGCTGCAAACCCGCAGCATGAGGGCCATCGCTGTGAAATGCCCGGCCGCGCCCGCCGCAGCGGCCACTGCGGAACCGTTCGCTCGGACCATGATGGCATCCGCATCGCGGACCAGCGGAATGAGCCGCGATTCATCAAAGGAATCAGCGTAACCGATTGATATCCCGCGTAGTCCCATCCCTCTTGCCTCGTGACCCTGGTGCAGATGGATCGGCCTCTCTTTGCCCTTTCCCCGAGCAGGGATGCATCCTGTCACTCATGCTGTAAAGGCTTGCCCCGAATGAGTCGCCAGGTATTACGAATCGTGAAGCCGGTCATGATCAAACCCGTCAGGGGCATGCACGCATACCAGAAAACTCTGGACAGTTCAAAGTACGGTGAGCGGTCCGTCGCCAGCGTCGTCACCTTGCCCCCTTGATAAGTGAAGACCAGAAGAAACACCAACGCCAGCAACTGGATTACAATTCCCAGAGCATACCCCTTCTTCGTTCCGGCAAGTATGTTGGGGATCAGATCGACGGTAAAATGCTTCCGCTGACGGCACAGCTCCGCCGCCCCCAGGAAAACCATCCAGGCAAACAACAGCTCCACGATTTCATCGGACCATCCCATGGACACGATCGGGACTACCCGGGAAAGCACGGTGACCGTGATAATGCCCCAGAGGGCCATCATACAAAAGATGCCGATCCACCGCATGGCGACCCCCAACGCCCCATCCATTTTCTGAAAAAAATCCCCTTTCATCTGCCTCCTCCGTTTATCCTGCAGCGCCCATCAGCAGGTTGGGCACCAGGGTCGAAATCATGGGCACATACGTAACCAGAAACAATACGAACGCCAGAGCGGCCAATTGCCACCTGAGTTCATAGGTCAGGGCCGTGACGGGCACCTTGCCGACACTCGCCATCGTGTAGAGAACCATGCCGACGGGAGGGGTCAGAAGGCCGAGCATCGAGTTGAGGGTGATGATCAGCCCGAAATGAACGGGATCGATGCCGAGCTGGGTGACGACCGGCATGAAGATCGGGACCGTCAGCAGGATGACCGCGATGCCCTCCATGAAACATCCGAGGGTGAGCAGGATGATATTGATAACCAGCAGGATGACCCATGTCTTGCTGCTCAGGGACAGAAGGCCTTTGATGACCGCCGCGGGAACCTGCTGGTGAATGAGAAGCCACCCGAAGATGCCGGCCGCCGAGATGATGAAGAGCACGCGAATGGACGCCTCCAGCGTTTCCCAGCAAATGCGCGACATATCTTTTAAACTGACTTCTTTGAATATGAACATCGTCAAAACCAAAGCATAGACCGAGGCGCAGATCGACGCCTCGGTCGGCGTGAATATTCCGGTGACCATCCCCCCGATGATGATGACCGGCGTCAGGATGGCGCTGGCCGCCCTCCAGGTGCTCCTTAGAAGCTCCATGAAGGTGGCCCTCTTCTCCCAGGGGTAGTTCCTTTTCGTAGCATAGATATAAACGATCAGCATCAAGACGGCGCCCATCAGAAGACCGGGAAGGAAACCGCCCAGAAAAAGCCGGCCCACCGACGTGCCGGTGATGCTGCCGTAGATGACCAGCGGAATGCTCGGCGGAATGACCGGCCCGATCGTCGAGGCGGAGGCGATGATCGAAGTGGCGAATGTCCGATCATAGCCCTTTTGGGTCATGCCCTCCAGGCCGACCGTTCCGATGGCCGCTGCCTCGGCGACGGCCGCCCCGGTCATGCCCGCAAAGATCATGGCGCTGACCACGACGACATGGCCGAGCCCCCCCTTCAGGTGGCCCACGAGGTTATGCGCAAATTGGAACAGACGTTGCGTGATGCCGCCGGAATTCATCAGGTTGCCGGTCAGGATAAAAAAAGGGATGGCCAGCAGGGTAAACGCGGTCGTGCTGGAGTACATCCTCGCCGGTAACATGCACAAAACGTCAGTCTCCCCCAGAACCACGAAAAAAATCACTGCCGTCAACCCCATGGAATAGGCGATCGGAACCCCGATGAGGATCAAAAATATTAACACCCCGAAAATTGCAGCAGTCATCATGGCAATTCCCTTTCAAACCCCGGTCGATGATCCATCGGCACCAGCAAAGGGTTCAATACAGGCGGGTGTAATGGAAGCCATTATCACCCGCCTGTCCATCCTATTGCGGATGCAAAAAGCCACGGCAGGAGCGATGCTATTTCTTTCTCGCATCCTCGACGTACTTCATGAACCTCTTCACGTTTTCCTCACCCGAGTACTTGCCGATCTTTTCGTAGGCCGGTCCCATCGCGGCGCGGAACGGGGCGAGATTGGGCCGCGCAATTTTCATTCCGTCCTTCTCCATCTTGGCAAGGTCGGACTCTTCCTGGCTCATGATGAGTTTCCGCATATAGTCGCCGGCGGATTTGCTTTCTTCCCTGAAGATGGTCTGCTGCTCCGGGGTCAATTTCGCCCAGGTCTTCTTGCTCACCTCCTGGATCATGTTGTTGTATATATGCCGGGTGAGGGACATGTGCTTCTGAACTTCATAGAACTTGTTGTGATATATGACGGCCACGGGATTTTCCTGTCCGTCGACGACTTTCTGCGCCAGCGCCATATAAACTTCCGGGAATGCGATCTTCGTGACAATCGCGCCCATCGCCTCCATGGTCACCTGAAGCTGAATCTCAGGCGGGGTGCGGATCTTCAAGCCTTTCGCGTCTTCCGGTTTCAGAACGGGGCGGACATTGTTGGTCATGTTTCTGAATCCCCATTCCCAGTTGCTCAGCATCACGAACCCTTCTTTTTCCGCAAGCGGGTTGAACCAGTCCCGTGAAGGACCGTCCAGTACCCGGTGGACATGGTCATAATCGTCATAGATGAACGGAAGCATGACGACGGAGAAGGCCTTCACATACTTATCCAACTGACCCTGGGTGCACAGCGCGATATCGATCGCGCCGAGCCGCACCTGTTCAGCCTGCTCATTCGGAGATCCCAGCACATTGTTGGGGTAAATGGTAATCTTTACCTGACCATTGGTTCTCTCCAGGACCTTTGCGGCAAACTGTTTGGCCGCGAGATTGGAAGGGTGCGTCTCTTCGCCGAAATGGGCGAACTTCAGATTGAGAACCTCTGCCTTTGCCGTCGTCAACCCGGCGAAGGTGAAGAATATTGCTGCTGCCAGCGCCAATATTGTCGGAACAGCACGATCTGACTTCATAGATATTCCTCCTCGTCATGTTTGTATGAGACTCCGGCCCGCAGCACACCTCGTAAAACCTCTCTGCATCGCCGGCGCCCTGAATCTTCGCTCATCCATTTTCGCCCTCTTTCAGGGCCTGTTTTAACTTCTCCATCCAGTCTTCCCGTGGCGGGCAGAAGATATCGATCCCTTTGAATCCGGTCTTTGTTTCGCCTCCGTGCGGCATATTGGGCGGATGAATACAAATGTCGCCTGCCTTCATGATAAATTTCTCCCCTCCGCAGATATGATTCTCCTCGCCTTCGAGAATGATCAGGATCTGTTCCGCGGGGTGACTGTGCGTCGGAAAAATGCAGCCCGGCGGATTTTCTATAAAACTGACCAGCGTATTCCGGCCGGCGACCATATGACTCTTTGACTTTTCCGTTAACATCACAACGGGCAGGTCTTCGATGCGATAAAAATACCGCTCTTTCTCATCAGACATATCCGCTCTCCTTTCCGTTTGATTTTGTAACGTTCAAGGAAGGGGTTGCCTTCATGTCTTCCCCTGCCCCCCCTTTTCTTTCCCGCAAAACCGGCGGGCCAATGTCAATCCAGCTGGAAATAAGCCCTTTTCACCTCTTCATTGTCCAACAGGTCCTTGCTCTTCCCTTCCAGGCTTATCGTTCCATGTTCGAGGATATAGACCCGCTCCGCCAGATCAAGGGCCAGGCTGGCGTCCTGTTCGACGATCAGGACGGCGATTCCGCTCTTCCAGATGCGCCGGACCCCTTCGATCAAATTCTTTTTGATCAATGGCGAAAGCCCGATGG
>JAJFUM010000206.1 GCA_021372415.1 Deltaproteobacteria bacterium | reverse complement strand
ACCTCGGCAAAGATCTCGCGGGTGACCAGAATCTTCTTTTTCATTCTGCTTTCCTCTATGTTTTTGGGGTGAATCAGCGGGGTTTTGAAACGGGTGATGGAAACTTATAGCAGTTTTTGGGGGCAAGGGGAAAGAGTTTTCTGTTGACAAACGATTGGAGCGGGTGCTAGCGTCGCTCCTAACAGGAAGCTCTCGCCAACGTAAACGACCAAGATAACTTGACAATAACGATTTTTTCCGGGACCAGCAGGCCGGTCGCGACGACCGCTTGATGAGCATGGAAATCCTCTTTCGTTTGACCCAGGCGATGGCGGTCTTTGTGGTGATCGCCTACCTCTACTGTAAGTCCCCGCTGTTCAAGTCCCTGACCGCGGATACGATCCGGGCACGGGATCGGGTCTACCTCTATTTTGCCTTTTCCGTGCTGTCCATCCTGGGCACCTATCTGGGGATTCCGGTCCATGACGCCATCGCCAACACACGGGCCATCGGTCCGGTCCTGGCCGGCATCATCGGCGGTCCCGTCCTCGGGACGGCCGTAGGGTTCACCGGCGGGATCCACCGATATTTCCTGGGGGGGTTCACGGCCTTGTCCTGCGGTCTGTCGACCACCCTGGAGGGGGCCGTCGGCGGGGTCGTCCATCTTTACCTGGCCCGGAGGAATCGCCTGGAGGATTGTTTCGATCCGAGGGTGGCCTTTGTCACGGCCTTTGGCGCCGAGATCCTCCAGATGGCCGTCATCCTCCTGGTGTCTCGTCCCTACGCCGATGCGCTCACCCTGGTCAAAATCATCGCCCTGCCCATGATCCTCTCCAACGCTGCCGGGGCGGCCCTCTTCATGAGCATTATCCGCGACCAGAAGAACATGGTCGATCGGATCGCCGCCATCTCCTCGGCGAAGGCCTTCAAGATCGCCCAACGGTCGCTCAATATCCTCAGCGGGGGGATTGATCGCGAGGCGGCCGTGAAACTGGCCAGGATCATCCACCATGAGACCGGCGTGGGGTCCGTGGCGATCACCGACAAGGAGACTCTGCTCGCCTTCATCGGTCAGGGGGCGGACCACCACAGGCCGGGCAATCCCATCTCCTCGCCCTTCACCAAGGCCGCGATCGGGGAGAACAAGGTCATCTTCGCGGACGGGAAAAAGGATCGCTACCTCTGTCCCCTGACGGACCGTTGTCCCATGAACTCCGTCTTGGTGGTCCCCCTGTGCATCGATGACGAGGTGATCGGCACGATCCAGCTCTTCGAGCCCAGGAACAAGAAATTCCTTAACATGAACAAAACCCTAGGCGAGGGGATCGCCCGGCTGCTCTCGAACCAGCTTCTCCTGTCCCGCTACGAGCAGCAGAAGAACCTCCTGGTGCAGACCGAACTGAAGCTCCTGCAGGCCCAGGTCAACCCCCATTTCCTGTTCAACGCCCTCAACACGATCATCGCAATCCTGCGCATCGACGCGGCCCGCTGCAAGGAACTGCTCATCCACCTGTCCAACTTCTTCAGGAAGAACCTTAAACGCGGCAACGATCTGTCGACGCTGGAGGAGGAGCTCGATCAGGTCAATTCTTACCTGCAGATCGAAAAGGCCCGCTACGACGACCGGCTGGCGATCGAGGTGGATATCGATCCGGCCCTGCTCAAGCTGGTCCTGCCCACGTTTACGCTGCAGCCCCTGGTCGAGAATGCCTTCAAGCATGGGATCTGCAACACGATGGGCAAGGGGATCGCCCGGATCAGGGCTTTCAAGGAGGATGGCCGGGCCTTCATCGAGATCGAGGACAACGCCGGGATCTTCCATGAAAAGGAGACGGCGGACGGCCACGGGATCAAGATCGTCGACAAGAGACTCAAAGGCCGTTTCGGGGGCGCCTCCGGCGTATCGATCTTCTGCGTGCCCGATCAGATCACGCGGGTGAGGATCACCGTCCCCCTGGAGAGGCAGCCATGACGATGCGTGCCCTGATCGTGGATGACGAGCCCTATTCCCGGGAAGAGATGGAAGCCATGCTCCAGGAGACCGGCGAGTTCACCATCTGCGGCAAGTGCGCCAACGCCATCGAGGCGATCCAGGCCATCCGACGGGAGAGGCCGGATGTCCTCTTCCTGGACGTCCAGATGCCGGTCATCAACGGCTTCGAGCTTCTAGCCATGATCGACGAGGATTACTTGCCGGGAGTCGTATTCGTCACCGCTCACGACGAATACGCCCTCAAAGCCTTCGAGGAGAACGCCCTGGATTACCTCCTCAAGCCGGTCGAGAAGGAGCGGCTCCTCAAGACCGTGGAGAAGCTCAAACACCAGGGCGGCGGGGCCGGGAAACCGTTCCTGGGCGTCCCGGAGATCCGGAAGATCCCCTGCATCCAGTCCGGCCGGATCAAGCTCATCAACACGGCGGAAGTCGAGTTCGTGGCCTCCGATGAGACGGGGGTCCATGCGGTCTGCCCGGCTGGATCCTTCTATACGGAACTCACGCTCCAGGTCCTCGAGAGCAGGACCCCTCTGGTCCGTTGCCACAGGCAGTTCCTGGTCAACATCGACCTGGTGGACGAGATCTGCCTCAGGGAAAACATGCTGGCCGAGATCAAGACCAAGTCCGGCCGCCGCGTCCCGGTGAGCCGCCGATACCTCAGGATCCTCAGGGAGAGGTTCCATTTCTGAGGCGCTCCGGCCGGTCAAGCCGGGATTCCGACCGTTCGGCCTTCGGTACGACCGCCCGGCGATTTGGGCGTTGCATATCTCTCTCGAATGGTTTTTAAGGAGGAACGGTCAGGAGTCCCCCGATGCAAAGGCCGCTGGCGGCAGGCAAGAAACCGTTTTAATTCTAATTATTTCACATGGATGTCACATCAAAACGTTTCGCTTGACAAGTAATTTTGCGGGATGCTAGCATCGCTCACCTTTCAAACAGTCCCAGATGTAAAACTGATTCATGCGCGCTATTCGTAGTTGAAGATTCAAGCGAATGGATAGTCCGTATCAAGAGTAGTCCCTCTTTGTTTTTATTTACGACAGATTGGTTTTGCGAGCGTTGCCCGATGGTTGGCTGAAGGGTCTTCTGACTCCGGGCATTGACGGCTGACTGACGCGTGGACTGAAGGACCGGATTCGCGGTGCGGTGTTCCTGGTGGGGTGTCGACTTGCGTCCTGCCGGGAGCCTGTCGCAGCGGCAAGGTGGTCCAACCTTCCCACGCCGATGGATGCCGGTTCCGGGCGCGGTCTGATCCTTACGGATAGGCGAGGCCCGTAGGGCTTCGAAGGTGCGTTGACAGATAGTCGGTAGGGGCGGTTTTCTGATGGCGGTTACCAAACACAAATAGGGAGGGATTATGAAAGCGAAAGAATTGGGCAGCATGACCAAGCAGTCTGGCGTATCACGCCGCAAGTTCCTCGCCGGTGCCGCATTGGCGACGGCCGGGGCCGCAACCCTTGGCTTCCCCACGGTCATCAAGGCACAGGGGCCGATCAACATGCGCTGGCAGAGCACCTGGCCGACCAAGGACATCTTCCATGAGTATGCCCTCGACTTCGCCAAAAAGGTCAACGACATGACCGGCGGTGATTTGAAGATCGAGGTGCTCCCGGCGGGCGCCGTCGTCCCGGCGTTCGACCTGCTGATGGCGGTCTCCAAGGGGACGCTTGACGGCGGCCATGGGGTTTTCGTCTACCACTACGGCAAGAACAACGCTCTGTCCCTGTGGGGATCAAGCCCCGCGTACGGCATGGACGCCGACATGCTTCTCTCCTGGCACAAATACGGCGGAGGCAAGGAACTGTTCCAGAAGGTCTATGATGCCATCGGCGTCAGCGTCAAATCCTATGCCTACGGCCCGATGTGGACCCAGCCCCTGGGCTGGTTCAAGAAACCGATCACCAAGGCGGATGATTTCAAGGGTATGAAGTACCGCACCGTGGGCATCTCCATCGACCTGTTCAAGGGGATGGGCGCGGCGGTCAACGCGCTGCCCGGCGGCGAAATCGTCCCGGCCCTGGACCGCGGCCTCCTGGACGGGGCGGAGTTCAACAACGCCTCCTCCGACCGGGCCCTCGGCTTTGCCGACGTTTCGAAGGTCTGCATGCTCCAGAGCTACCACCAGAGCGCCGAGAGTTTCGAGATCCTCTTCAACAAGGCGAAATTCGACGCCCTGCCGGCCAAGATGAAGGCGATCATCGACAACGCCGTCGAGGCGGCCTCGGCGGACGTCACCTGGAAATCGATCGACCGCTACTCAACGGACTACATCGAACTGCAGACCAAGGACAAGGTGAGGTTTTACAAGACCCCGGATTCGATCCTCCAGAAGCAGCTCGAGATCTTCGACAAGGTCGAGGCGGAGTACTCGGCCAAAAACCCGCTCTTCAAGGAGATCGCCGCGTCGCAGCGGAAATTCGCCGAGCGGACCGTGAAATGGAAGCAGGACTACGTGGTCAGCCCGCGTCTGGCTTACCTCCACTACTTCGGTAAAAAGGCCGCCCCTGCGAAGAAGTAGGACCGGAACAGATCCGTTAAGATTTCGGTTGGTTACCGATCAGCCACCCGGTGACACTCCCGGGTGGTTGATTTCCGGATAAGAGGTGACTATGCAGAAGTTGCTTTTGACCGTCGACAAGATCAGCACCTTCGTAGGCAAGGTCTTCTCCTGGCTCATCGTTTCGCTGACCTTTCTGATCACCTACGAGGTGTTCTCGCGCTATGCCCTGGACGCCCCGCACGACTGGGCCTTCGACATGATGCTCCAGATGTACGGGACGCTGTTCATGATGGCGGGCGCCTATACGCTCTCGAAGAACAACATGGTCCGCGGCGACGTCCTCTACGGCTTCTTCCCGCCGCGTCTCCAGGCCGGCATCGACCTGACGCTGTACATCGTGTTCTTCCTTCCGGGGATCACGGCCCTCTGCTGGGCCGGATACCTCTACGCCGGCGATTCCTGGGCGATCTACGAGCACTCGGGGATCACGGCCAACGGTCCCCCGGTCTACCACTTCAAGACCGTGATCCCTGTGGCCGGCGCGTTTGTGCTGCTGCAGGGAATCGTCGAGATCATCCGCTGCATCCGTTGCCTCAAGGATGGCAAGTGGCCTCCCCGGCTGGAGGACGTCGAAGAGGTCGACGTGGAGAAACTGAAGAAACAGACCGGGGTCAAGGATGAGGATATCGCCAAGCTCGACGAGTATGTGACGCACGCAAAGGGGGGTGACCAATGAAAAAAGGAGCCTGGTTTGGACTGTCGATCTTGGCCTTGATCGTTACCGGCATCTTCGTCCTCATGCCGCCCATGGACAGGATCACCAACGGCCATATGGGCCTCCTGATGCTGGCCCTGATCGTCGTGGCGATCATGCTGGGCTTCCCCACGGCCTTCACCCTGATGGGGCTGGGGACCTTTTTTGCCTGGTACGCCTATAACAGCGTCAACCCGCAGCTTGCGGTCCAGCAGACCCTCGATCTGGTGGTCCAGCGTGCCTTCTGGGTCATGAACAACGACGTCCTGATCGCGGTGCCGCTCTTCGTCTTCATGGGCTACCTGGTGGAGCGCGCCAATCTGATCGGACGGCTCTTCAAGGGCCTGCACCTTGCCACCGCGCGGATCCCCGGGTCGCTCGCCGTCGCCACGATCATCACCTGCGCGGTCTTTGCCACGGCCACCGGGATCATCGGCGCGGTGGTGACGCTGATGGGGCTCCTCGCCTTCCCGGCCATGCTCCGGGCCGGCTACAACATCCGCCTCTCGGCCGGGGCGGTGACCGCGGGAGGCACCCTCGGAATCATGATCCCGCCGTCGGTCCTGCTGATCCTCTACGGGGCTACGGCCAGCGTGTCGGTGGTCCAACTCTACGCCGGGGCGTTCCTTCCCGGATCGATGCTGGCGCTCATGTATGTCTTCTATATCATTGTCTATGCGAAGATCAGACCGGGCGCCGCGCCGCCCCTCTCGGCGGAAGACCAGTATGTGCCGATTCCCAGTTGGGCCGAAGTCGTCTCAAAGACTCATGGCAACAACGTCCTGAAAGGATTGATCGGGGCGCTCAAGGGGAAACGGAACGCGGACGTCCCGGTGAAGGCGCTCCTCAAACACATGGTCATCGCCATCCTGCCGCTCCTGGCGGTCGGTCTCTTCCTCCTTATCATCTACCTCTGGACCACGGCGCCGACCCTGGTAGAGACGGCGGGCGTCCAGGAGATGGGCTTCGCGGCGGAAGAGTCGGCCACCGAGGTCC
>JAJFUM010000160.1 GCA_021372415.1 Deltaproteobacteria bacterium | reverse complement strand
ATCATGACAAGAAACGACGGGATGGCGGTCTTCCATTATCGGCCATCGATCGTCTGTCGGTTATTGCCTTCACCACGGGATGTCACCCATCCTGGAGCATTATGGAGTCGAACATGCCCCGCACCACGCCCCTCCGCGAATCAGGCGGCCACACCAGCCAACCCGATCTCGGGGAATACCATGACCTCCTGATGAACGCCCCCATAGGTGTCTTCACCGCCACGCCCGAAGGCCGCCTTCGCTCGGTGAATCCCGCCATGGCCAGACTCCACGGTTATGACAGCCCCGATCAGATGATCCGTTCCATCACGGACATCGACAGCCAGATCTACGCCGATCCCTCCGAGAGGACGGAAATACGGCGCCTTCTGGAAATGCACGATCAAGTGGTCAACCACGATTGCCAGATGCTTCGCAGGGACGGATCAACATTCTGGGGCTCCGTTACTATCCGGACCGTCCGAGGGTTGGATGGACATATCGACTGTTACCAGGGCTTCGCAACGGACGTCACCCACCGCAAGCAGATGGAGGAGATGCTCCAAAAGCGGCTGGTCGCGCTGACGCAACCGATGGAAGGCGGTACGATCGCATTTGAAGACCTGTTCAACATCAAAGAAATCCAGCGCATCCAGGACGATTTCGCAAGGGCCACGGGGGTGGCCTCCATTATCACGCGTCCCGATGGAACGCACCTCACCGCCCCGAGCAACGCTACCTTCTTTTGCAACGGGATGGTGCGCAAGACCGAGAAAGGACGCCGGTACTGCGACATATCGGACGCCACCGTCAGACGCTGCAACCCCTATGGCCCCATTGTGAAGACCTGTCCGAGCGCCGGGTTGTGGAAGGCCGGGGCCAGCATCATGGTGGGGGGCCGCCACATCGCCAACTGGCTGATCGGGCAGGTGCGCGATGAAACCCAGACCGAGGAACAGATGCGGGCTTACGCCCGCGAGATCGGCGCGGACGAAGAGGCCTTTCTGAAGGCGTTCCTGGAAGTGCCGGTCATGCCGAGGGAAAAATTCGAGCGGATCGCCCAAGCGCTCTTCAGCATCGCCAACCAATTGTCCAGCAGCGCCTATCAAAACGTGCAGCAGATGCGCGTCATCGCCGAGCGGCAACACCTCGAGGAGACCCTGTTCATCACCCAGTTCGCCATGGATCAGGCGCCCGACAACATCATCTGGGCAGACGATCAGGGCAATCTGATCTATGCCAACGACGCGGCCTGCACCTCCCTGGGCTATACGCGGGAGGAACTCCTGAAGATGAAGCTTTTCGAGATCGATCCAAACTTTCCCGCCGAGGAGTGGGAGCGGCACAAGATCAATCTCAAAAAGCACGGCAGGGTGACCTTCGAGAGCCGCCACCGCACCAAGGACGGACGTTTCTTCCCCGTGGAGGTGACCACCACCTACTTCGAATACAAGGGCCGTTTTCACGGCATCGGCTTCGACCGTGACATCACGGAACGCAAGCGTACGGAAGAGGCCCTTCAAAGGCGGATCATCGCGCTGACGCAGCCGCTGGAGGACAGCGCGATCGAATTCGAAGATCTCTTCAGCATCGTGGAGATCCAGCACATCCAGGATGACTTCGCAAAGGCCACCGGGGTGGCCTCCCTCATCACGCGTCCCGATGGAGCCCCCATCACCGCCCCGAGCAATTTCACCTATCTGTGCCGGGAGTTCGTGCGCAAGACCGAAAAGGGCCGCCTGAAATGTGCGGAATCGGATGCCAAAATCGGTCAACAGCCGGGCGGCATCATCATGCAGTCCTGCCTGAGCGCGGGGCTGTGGAATGCCGGGGCCAGCATCACGGTAGGCGGCCGTCACATCGCCAACTGGCTGATCGGGCAGGTGCGCGAAGAAACCCAGACCCAAGAGCAGATGCGGGCCTACGCACGCGAGATCGGCGCGGACGAGGAGGCATTCCTGAAGGCATTCCTGGAAGTGCCGATCATGCCGAGAGGGAAATTCGAGCAGATCGCCCAAGCGCTCTTCACACTGGCCAAGCAACTGTCCGCGACCGCCTATCAGAATGTTCAGCAGGCCCGCTTCATCGCCGAGCGGAGGCGTGCGGAGGAGGCCCTGCGCGAAAGCGAGATCCGCTACCAGAGCATCTTCGAGAACACCGGAACCGCGATGCTGATCATCGAGGAAGACATGACGGTCTCTCTTTCGAACAGCGAATTCGAAAAGCTGACCGGCTATTCGCAGCATGACCTCGAAGGGAAGAAATGGCCGGAGTTTGTTGACAAATCCGATGTGGAAAGGATGATCCGCCAGCACCATCTAAGGAGGGGACCCGATGCCCGCCTTGCGGATAGATCCTACGAGTTCCGGCTGGTGCACCAAGACGGGCATCGGGTGGATGTCTTCCTGACAGCCGATATCATTCCCGGAACGAAAAAAACAGTGGTCTCCTGCATTGACATCTCCGAACGCAATCGGATGATAGAAGCCCTGAAGGAGAGTGAGCGAAAATACCGCGAACTCAGCATCATCGACGGTCTGACCCAGCTCTTCAATTCCCGGCACTTCTTCGATCAGCTCAAGAGAGAGATCAGCCGCGTCAACCGCTATGGCGTGCCCATGACCCTGATCCTTTTGGATCTGGACAACTTCAAGGCCTTCAACGACACGTGCGGACATGTGGAGGGAGACCGTGCCCTGACGCAGCTCGGCCAGGTGATCAAGAGGTGCCTGCGCAGCGCCGATTCCGCTTATCGTTACGGCGGCGAGGAGTTCACCATCCTGCTGCCGATGACCAAAAGCGCGGATGGCGTCGTCATGGCGGAGAGGATCAAGGCGGAATTCGAGAAAGAGGGCCTGTCCTCCGGGTCCGGCGATCACCTCCGCCTGACGGTGAGCATGGGGCTCGGGCAATACCGTCCGAAGGAAGACCTCAAGGCCTTCGTGCACCGTGTCGACCAACTCATGTACCAGGCGAAAAGGGAGGGGAAGGACCGGATCTGCAGCGAGCCGGAAAGGTAAACGCCCTTGCCTCATGCCGCCACATCCTGATCATGAAGAGCATCACCACCGTGAAGACAAGACCTGTGAAGCTGTGAACGTATGTCAGGGACTTCAGCCCTCTATGGGCGTCCTTTGGTCCGATTAACCCGAACCCATACAGGACAGAAATTGACATTACTTTGAAATGAAAAAAGAAATGCTGTATACTGCTTCATGTAATCTCTCCCTCTTCCCGTTCCCGACCTGACCTCGAGAGAATCCCAAAGAACACTCATATCGCGCTTTCAAAGAACGCGACATTGCCAGACAGGACGAGCATTCAGATGATGTGCATTTACGGCACATATTGTACGCCACAATAACTTATTTATCATGTAATTTCAATTTATTATGAAATTTTTGACATAAAGACCTTCTTATCCGGCCACGGCGGGAATATCCGATCCGGCCCATGCCTGGAACCGGCACCGCGGCGCTTGTTCGGCCGGAGGAAGACCCGGGCGTGCAGCCCAACGAGACGGGGCGGTCCGGAGCGGAAATCATGTTTCGACAAGATATTGCTTGACAAGGCGGATACTGTGAATATAATCACAGTTAACAGGTAAACTTTATATGCGTACTGTGAACAGAATGATCAATAAACTCCCTGAAGGACAACAGGACAGGGTCCAAAGGCCCTTTTCCCGATCGGACCGTTCCGGCGAAGGTGCGTCTGAGGGACGCCGCCACGCCGGATTTTGTGATTCATTTCACTATTCGGCTGAAAACCCGACAGCCGGGCTGGGGGATCGCCTCCCAAACAGAGCGGAAGCAGGACGTTTTCGAGGTTTGATTCGCATTCTTGACCCCGGGGGGGGTGACCCTGTCGCCCAGACCCCCTTTCTAAGATAGAAAAGGACAACGACCATGGTATCGATCCACATCGACAACAAACCTTGCAGCATAGAGGAAGGCGCCTCCGTGATCGAGGCGGCGCGGGCCAGCGGGATCGACATCCCATCCCTGGGATACGACCCGCGGGTCAGCCCCCCGCGCAACATCGAGACGGCCTTCGTGGAGATCACCGAAAAGGGGAAGACGCGGGTCGCCTCGGCGATCTCGACCCCTGTCCGGGAGGGCATGGGGATCCATACAGAATCGGAGGCCCTCAACCACTACCGGAGGATCTACCTCCAGGCCCTCCTGCGGGACCACTACGGAGACTGCGTGGCTCCCTGCGTCCTGCGTTGTCCCGCGCATATCGATATCCAGAAGTACATCTACCACGCAGCAGCCGGGAACTTCTCCGAAGCCCTGCAGGTGATCAAGGAGCAGAATCCCCTGCCCGCCGTATGCGGACGGGTCTGCCCCCATCCCTGTGAGTCCGAGTGCCGCCGCAACGCCCTGGACGGCGCAGTAAACATAAACGAAATCAAACGGTTCGTCTCCGCCTGGGACCGAAGCCAGCTTTCCCCCTACTCTCCGGAATGCCGGCCCGATACGGGCTTCCGGGTGGCCGTCGTCGGAGCGGGGCCGGCGGGCCTGACCGCCGCCTGGTTTCTCAGGAGGGCGGGGCACGCCGTCACAATCTTCGAAATGCAGGAGGCCGCCGGCGGGATGCTCCGCTGGGGAATCCCCTACTACCGCCTGCCGGAGGCAGAGCTTGACGCGGAGATCCAGGCGATCCTCGGTCTGGGCGTTGAGATCCAGTACAACCGCAAGCTCGGCAGGGATTTCACCATTGACTCGCTGAAACAAGACGGCTTCGACGCCGTCTTCGTGGGCCTGGGGGCCCAGAAGGCAACCCCGATCGGCGTCGAGGGAGACTCGCTGCCCGGGGTCATGTCCGGCCTTGATTTCCTCGCCAGACTCGCCCGGCGGGAAAAGCCAGACCTGGGCAGACGGGTTCTGGTCATCGGCGGCGGCAACACGGCCATGGACGCGGCCCGGAGCGCCGTCCGTCTGGGAGTGAAGGACGTGACCATTGTCTATCGCCGGACGCGGCAGGAGATGCCTGCCCAGGCCATCGAGGTCGAGGAGGCCATCGAAGAGGGAATCCAGATCCAGTTCCTCACGGCCCCATCCTCGATTAAACGGGATGGGGAGGGTCTCAAGCTGACCTGCACCCGCATGGCCCTGGGAGAGCCGGACAAGAGCGGCCGCAGGCGGCCGGTCCCGGTCCCCGGTTCCGAATTCACCCTGACGGCCGACGCGATCATCTCGGCCATCGGCCAGGCCGTGGACGGGGACTGCATGGGCGACGACACCCTGATCGAGAAGTGGGGCAACGTCAAGGTCGATCCGGCATCTCTGCAGACAGACATCCCCTGGGTCTTTGCGGGCGGCGACTGCGTCACCGGCCCCGACATCGCCGTCGCAGCCATCGGCGCCGGCCAGCGCGCCGCCGCAGCCATCGATCAGTACCTCGCAAAGGGACGTGTCGAGGCCGCCCCCGAACCTTACACTTGCACCAAGGGCCGCTGGCAGGAGGTCCCCGCGGACACATTCAAGGGGGTCCCCCCGGCCGAGCGCCACGGGGTCCCGGCCCGCCCACCGGAAGAACGCCGGAACGATTTCGCCGAATCGACGGCCCTCTGGGACGCCGACACGGCCATGGACGAGGCTGCCCGCTGTCTGGCCTGCGGCTGCACGGAACGGTACGCCTGCGACCTGAGGAACTATGCAAGCCGCTACGGCGTGACCCACGACCCGGCGGAGCCCGCGCTGCCCCTGCCCATCGATGCCAGCCATCCGATCATCACGCGGGACCCCGGCAAATGCATCCTCTGCGGCCTGTGCCTGAAGGTCTGCCGCGAGATGGAGGGGGTTTCGGCTTTGAGCTTCTATGAAACAAACAACCTCCTCACCATCGGACCGAACGACCACCGCCCGCTGGACCTGACGACGTGCGTGGCCTGCGGCCACTGCGCCGCCACCTGCCCCACCGGGGCCCTGACGCTCAAGCCGATCCTGCCGAGGGTCTACCGGGCTCTGAACGATCCGGAGACGCGGGTCGTCGCCCAGATCGCCCCTGCGGTCCGCGCCGCCTTCGGCGCCCACTACGGAATCGACGCCGCCCAGGTCATGCCGATCCTGAGCGCGGCCCTCAAGGAACTCGGCTTCGCCTTCGTCTTCGACACCTGCTGGGCCGCGGACCTCACGATCATGGAGGAGGGGACCGAGTTTCTTTCCCGCCTGGCCGAGGGGGGCGTTCTGCCCCAGATCACCTCCTGCTGCCCGGCCTGGGTCAACTACTGCGAGAAGATGGCCCCGGACATCCTGCCCCATCTCTCCTCCTGCCGATCGCCCCAGCAGATGTTCGGGGCGGTAATGAAGCAGTATTTTACCCGGCAGCTCAAGGCCAGGCCGGAAACGCTCCATTTCGTCTCCGTCATGCCCTGCAACGCCAAGAAGTACGAGGCGAGAAGGCCCGAGTTTGCCCCCGAGGGGATCCCCGACGTGGACACGGTCATGACCACCAACGATCTCATCCAGATGTTTGCGGAGCGGCACATCGATCCCAGGACCGTGCGACCCGCGCCGGTGGACGCCTTCTTCGGCAAGGTGAGCGGCGCCGGGATCATCTTCGGGGCGAGCGGCGGCGTGGCCGAGGCGGCCCTGCGGCTGGCGGCGGAGCGGGTCACGGGCCGCCGTATGGAGAGCTTCAGCTACGAGGGGGTGCGGGGGCTACAAGGGGTGAAGGAGACGAAGGTCAAACTGGGGGATACCGAAGTCCGCCTGGCCGTCGTCAGCGGCCTGCAGAACGCCCAGATCCTGATCGACCGGATCCGTGCCGGGGACGCCCCCTACGACCTGATCGAAGTGATGGCCTGCCCGGGGGGCTGCATCAACGGCTCCGGGAATCCGACCCCGCAGTTCGTCGGCGAAACCGGGCAGCGCCTGGAGGTCCTCTACCGCCTGGACCAGGAGGCTCCGATCCGCACCAGCCAGGACAATCCGGCCGTCCGGGCGATCTACGAAAACTGGCTGGGCGAGCCGGACAGCGAGACCTCCCACCGCGCCCTCCATACCACTTACCGCCGCCGTTCGATGCGCCTCGAGGCGCCCGGGGAGGAGGCCCTCCTGAGGGAGCAACCGGTGATCGACGTGGCCGTCTGCATCGGAACGCACTGCTACGTCCGGGGCTCCTGGCAACTCCTGGAGGGGCTCGCGGCCGAACTGCGCCGGCGGGGCCTCTCCAAACGATTCCGGGTCAAGGCGCGATTCTGCACCGGCCAGTGCGCCGACGGGCCCAACGTGGTCGTGGGCCAGACGGTCATCGGCCATGTGGACACCACCGACGCCGCCGGATTCATCGATGCGCACCTGGTGCGGCTGATCGTTCCTGCCGAGGAGCAGAAGGGGCTGTCGCCATGCTGAAAGTTACCATCTGCGTCGGCAGTTCCTGTAACCTGCGCGGCTCGGACGATCTGGCCACGACGATCCAGCGTCTCATCGAGAAGGAGAACCTGGAGGGACGGGTGGACATCGTGGGCGCTTTCTGCATGGATGTCTGCTCGAAGGGCATCTCCGTGCGCGTGGGCGAACGCCAGTTCAGCGGTATCCGCCCCGAGGAGGCCGAGGACTTTTTTTATCGGGAAATCATGGGATCTGTGGAGGCCGACCAATGAAGGATCCGATCATCGTCACCAACCCCGCCCTCTGCCACGACTGCTACCGCTGCGTCCGCAACTGCAACGTCAAGGCGATCCGGGTGAAGGACGGGCAGGCCCAGATCGTGCCGGAACTCTGCATCGCCTGCGGGACCTGCGTCCGGGTCTGCCCGCAGAAGGCCAAGGAGGTCCGGAGCGCGAAACAGGACGTCCAGAGGGCCATCGCCGAGGGGAAACGCGTTGTGGCCTCCGTGGCTCCGTCCGCCCCGGCCTGCTTCGACATCCAGGACTTCTCGCAGATGGAGGCGGCCCTCAAGGCGCTGGGCTTTTATGCCGCCGAGGAGACCGCCATCGGGGCCGAGATCGTGGCCCTGGCCCACCGGGAGTACATCGAGAAAAACCCCGGGAGCAGGCCCCTGATCACCTCCGCCTGCCCGGTCGTCGTCAATCTGGTCGAGCAGTACTTTCCCGACCTGATCGGTCATCTGGCCCCCATCGTCTCTCCGATGATCGCCCACGGACGCCTCCTGTTAAAGAAATACGGCCCCGATGCCTTCATCGTCTTCATCGGTCCCTGCATCGCCAAAAAGCAGGAGATCCTGGAGGAACCCCTCCAGGACGCCATCCACGCGGCCATGACGTTCCACGGTCTGCAGGACTGGCTCCGGGAGAAGGGGATTGGGTGGGCCGCCCCCAGGGAGGCGGCGCCGCCACAGGCCCCGGAGAAGGCCAGGCTGTTCCCGATCGAGGGAGGGCTGGTCGGCACGGCCAGGATGAACACCGACATCCTCGGCAAAGGGATGGTCGTCGCCTCGGGGCTGGATGCCTGCGAGGAGGCGCTCTACGACATCCGCACCGGAGCGCTGCAGACGGACCTCGTAGAGCTTCTGGCCTGCAAGGGGGGGTGCGTGAACGGCCCCCGCATGGTCGACGAGATCGGCGGCGTCTCCCTGGCGCGGCAGAGGATCCTGGAGTTTCATTCCAGGCGGCAGCCGGGCCTCCAGATCCCCCGCAGCGAATGGCCGAACCTTGAGCGTACCCTTGAGGACCGCAAGGTGCCGGTCCCGGAATTCAGCGAAGAACAGCTCCGGGAGGTCCTCCATCGGGTGAACAAGTACACCCCCGACGACGAGCTCAACTGCGGCGCCTGCGGCTACTCCTCTTGTCGTGAGAAGGCCGTGGCTACCCTGCGGGGGATGGCGGAGGTCACCATGTGCATCCCCTACATGCGCCGCCGGTCCGAGTCGCTGCGCCAGGTCGTCATGGATGTCGCCCCGGACTCGATCCTCATCGTCGACGATTCCCTGGCAATCCAGGACATGTCCCCCTCGATGGAGAGGCTCTTCGGCTGCAAACTCCAGGAGATGGCCGGAAAGCCCCTCGCCGATCTCTTCCCTGCCCTGGACGATTTCGTGCGGGTCCGAGACACGGGCCTGCCCGTCATCGGCCAGGTCCGCCGCCTGAAGGAGGACATCACCGTCGAGCAGACGATCGTCCGGGTCGAGAAGCAAGGCCTGTTGGTGGCCATCCTCCGGGACATCACGGAGCGGGAGAAGGAGCGGGAGAAGTTCGACGTCCTGCGTGAGGAAACGCTGGAGCGGACGCGGGAGGTGGTGGGCAAGCAGATGCGCGTCGCCCATGAGATCGCCCAACTGCTCGGGGAGACGACGGCGGAAAGCAAGATGATCGTCGCCAACCTGGCCGCGCTCCTGAAAGAGGAAGGGCCCAAATGAGACGGATGCACAAAAAGGCCGGATGCTGCGTTGCGCTTCATCCCTTGTCATTGCAGCGTACGCTGAAGTACGCCTCATTCCTCGGGACTCGCGAGCCTTGTCTGCGGGCTTTTTACGCAGCCGCACAATTTTCGGGACTCTTTAAAACTACTCGAGGAGATGTCAAGTGAGACTTGTCGTCGAATACGCCTGGGACAGCCTCAGTAAGACGGGCGAGGAGCTCTGCGGCGACTCGGTGATCATCCGGTCAGGAGCCGATTCCTTCGTGGCGGTTCTGTCCGATGGCCTGGGGAGCGGGGTCAAGGCCAGCATCCTCTCGACGCTGACCGCGGAGATCGCCGCCCATCTCTTCGATGCGGGGGGCTCCGTGGAAGAGGTGATGCAGACCCTGGTGGAAACCCTGCCGGAATGCAGCGTCCGCAAGCTGGCTTACGCCACGTTCTCCGTCCTCACGGTGAAGAACGGCCGTGAGGCCGCCCTGTTCGAATTCGATTCCCCGCCATTGATCCTGGTGCGCGACAGCGCCCTTCTCGACCTCCCCATCACGGTCCGGGAGGTCAAGGGACGATCGATCCGCGAGGCCCGTTTCGACCTCCGGGAAGGGGACTGCATGGTGATGATCAGCGACGGCTACGAGCACGCCGGGCTGGGAGGGATGTACCGGCTGGGCTGGGGATGGAAGAACATCGCCCTGGCGGTCCAGCGCTTCCTGAAGACGGGCGTCGACGCCCATCGGATGACCCGGGCCCTCTCCCAGACCTGCATGAAGCTCTACGACGGCAAGCCGGGGGACGACTCCACGGTGATCAGCATGCGGGTGCGGCCTTCGGTTTCCGTCTGTATCCTCACCGGGCCCCCGGCCGACAAAGAAAAGGATGCCTCGGCCGTCTCGCGCTTGATGGGCGCCGAAGGGGCCAAGATCATCTGCGGGGGCAGCACCTCCCAGATGGTCGCCCGAATCCTGGGTGAGGAACTGCAGGTGGACTGGATCCCCCCCTGGAAACGGAACGGAGACGCGCCCAGAAAAAAGGGCTCTCCGCCCACGGCCTTCCTCAAGGGGATGGACCTGGTGACCGAGGGAATCCTGACCCTGGGCCAGGCCGTCGATCTCATGCGCCAGGCCCGAACCATCGACGACCTTCCGCGGGACGACGATGCGGCAACCCGTCTGGCCCGGTACCTCCTGGCGGCCGACGACATCCTCCTGATCGTGGGATCCGCAATCAATCCCAACCAGGTGGCCGACATCGTCCGCGGCGAGTCGATGCGGATGGTCTATATCCGGGAACTGATCCAGGACCTGACCGGCCGCGGCAAACAGGTCCTGGTGGAGAGGATCTGATTCAGTCGTCGTGGAGGATCAGGCTCGTCTTCGGGTCCTTCACCAGGGTCCACCGCGGCAGGGTGATCCGGACCGTTGTCCCCGTTGCGCCCCTCTGGGGGTCGGCGTTCGACTCGACGGTGACCCCGCCCCCGTGGGCCTTGACGGTTCCATAGACAGAGGGCAGTCCCAGTCCCGCCCCTTCCCCGACGGGTTTGGTCGTGAAGAAGGGGGTGAAGAGCATCGCCATGTCCTCCGGTGTGATCCCGACCCCGGTGTCCTCCACGGCGAGCTCGATCCGGTCGCCGTCTCCCGAAAGGAGGATCGCCAGTTCCCCCCCGGCGGGCATTGCATCGAGGGCATTTTTCACCAGCTCGCCGAAGGCCCGCTGGATCGCCTCACGGTCCAACCGAACCTTCCCGTCGGCCAGATCGAAGCAGAGCCGGACCCTGATTGAGTTGGGGATGGAAAGGGAGCGGAGGACGCCCTCGACGCACTCCCGGATGTCCGCCTCTGAGATTTTCAACCCCTGTCCGTCCATATTCCCCCTCCGGCTTCTCCCGAGGTAAGCATGAAACCAGGCGAAAAGCAAGGAGTTCCCGCTCTTCGGTGATGAAATCACCCAGGGTCTGGGTGCGTTTCGGGCCGGTTGCAGAAGAGGTGTAAAAATTTTTTCACTTTTTTCTTGACATTGACGATTGCTGTGAATATAATCACAGCCAGCCCGAAAAGATCGAAACAGGGCGTTACGGAACGGATGGACCTCATGGGCATCGAAATGGCGGAAAAGAGAATCTCCCTTCAGACCGTGGAACGGATGAGCCTTTACCGGAGGGTCCTCGAGGAACTGCATCGCAACGGGATCGCGAACGTCTATTCCCACCAGTTGGCCGAGATGGTCCATGTGAGCTCCGCCCAGCTCAGAAGGGATCTGGCCTCCTTCGGTTCCTTCGGCAACATCTCCAAGGGCTACCCCGTCTACCAGATGATCCTCACCATCAGCCGGCTCTTCGGCACCGACACCCTTCAGAACGTGGCCCTGATCGGGGCAGGGAACCTCGGCCGCGCCCTTCTGTTCTACCGGGGGTTCGAGGAACGCGGCTTCCACATCGCCGTCATCCTGGATATCGATGCCGAGAAGGTGGGAAAGGTCTTCGCGGGCCGGCGGTGCCATCACGTCAAGGACCTCGAGACGGTCCTGCCCGACTACGGCGTCAGCATGGCGATCCTCGCCTGCGGCCCCCAGAACCTGCAAGGGCTCGTCGACCGGCTTGGAAAGGCCGGGATCCGTTCGGTCCTCAACTTCGTGCCCAAGCAGGTCCACCCCTCCTTGGGCATGTATGTGGAAAATGTGGATATTTCCGCAAAGATGGAGAAGCTCTCCTTCCTGACGCGTTTCGGAGGCAATCAGGAGGGGTAGGAAAAGGGTAATTTTTTTTGAGTTATATTGTGAGAAATTTCACTGTGTAAATCTACACAAACATGATGATGCACAAGGCATCACAAAACAACGGAAAGGAGACAATGTCATGGAAAACCGGAACATCCTCTTGATCGACGACGACAGGGATTTTGTCCTCTCCGCCAAGACTTTCCTCGAAGGCCGGGGGTATCAGGTGGAAACGGCCCTCAACGGGACCGAAGGATGGCAAAAGATTCAGGCAGGCAAGCCGGATCTGGTCGTCCTGGACATCATGATGGACTACGATGCCGAGGGGTTCAACCTGGCCTATAAGCTTCGCCAGGACGACTCCCTGCAGAAGACCCCGATCATCATCGTCTCGGGTTTCTCGAAACACCTCAGCGATAAGATGAAGGACTTCGAATTCGTTCTGGGGCAGGACTGGCCGGCCGATGCCTACTTCGAAAAACCGATTGACCTGAAGGAACTGGCCAAGGGCATCGAGAAATTTGTCCCGAAGACCGGCGTGGAATAGGGGGCCGCATAGAAGCGGAAAGGGGATACAGAGGAGATTCACTATGCGTACGGTTGAAGAAATCATCACGGACTACAACCCGCTGACCCTGGACAGCCTGATCCCGGTTCTGCAGGATGTCCAGAAGGAAAGCGGTTATCTCTCCGCCGATTCGATGGAGGAGATCTCGACCTATATCGGCGTGCCGGTGAGCCGGGTCTACGGCGTGGCCACCTTTTACAGGCAGTTCCGTTTCGCCCCGCTGTCGGAGCATGTCATCCAGGTCTGCCGGGGCACGGCTTGCCACGTCAAGGGGAGCCTGGCCATCGCCGAACACCTGCAGCGTCGTCTCAAGCTGAACGGGGACGGGAATTCCCCGGACGGAAGATTTTCAGTCATCACGGTCGCCTGTCTCGGGGCCTGTTCCATCGCCCCGGTCATCAAACTGGACGGCGAATTTTACGGACACCTGACCCCTCAGAAACTGGATGAGCTGATCGATCAAATCGGGGGTACGAAATGAAACCAAACCAACTCACATCACCTTGTTGCAGCCAATGCTGGCATACCGCGGCCAATCCTTGCCGCAAACTGATCGACTGCGTCGCCTCGGGTCCCCTCTGCCACACCGACGAGAAGTGCCGGAAGGAGCGGGCCAGGCGGCTTTCCCTGGCCCGCCGCGGAGGCGAGGGGGACCTCCTGTTCGTCGGGACCGGGACCTGCGGCCTGGCCAACGGCGCCTCCCGGATCATGCGCCATATCCGACTCTTCTTCGAAACCACCCGCATCCCCGCCACCGTCATCGAGGTGGGTTGCGTGGGGTACTGCCAGAGGGAGGTCTTCGTCGATCTCTTGACCGAATCGGCCCCCCGCCTCTCCTACTGCGACGTCACCCCGGACAACGTCACGGAGCTCCTTGAGGAGATCTACGTCCGGGGCAACCTGAGAAACCGGTTCCTCCTGGGCCGGTGGGACGACGGCGACGGATCGCTCAGCGACATCCCCCTTCTGCAGGACACGCCGTTCTTCAAGCGCCAGTGCAAGGTGGTCCTTGAAAATTGCGGCCGCATCGATCCCTCCTCCCTGGACGCCGCCCTGGCCGCGGGCGCCTTCAAGGCAGCCGCGCGCGCCCTTCAGACCATGACGCCGGCCGAGGTCTGCGATTCGGTCCTGGAGTCGGGGCTGCGCGGACGAGGCGGCGCGGGTTTCCCCACCGGCCAGAAATGGCGGGTCGCCCACGACACCGTCAGCGCCCAGAAGTACGTGATCTGCAACGCCGACGAGGGCGATCCCGGCGCCTTCATGGACCGGGCCATCCTCGAAGGAGACCCCTTCCGCGTGCTCGAAGGGCTCCTGATCGCGGCCTACGCCATCGGGGCCTCCAAGGGCTACATCTACTGCCGGGCCGAGTACCCCCTGGCCATCGAACGGCTCCAGGGCGCGATCGCCCAATGCCGGGAAGTGGGCCTTCTGGGGCACAACATTCTCGACAGCCTCTTCTCCTTCGATGTGACGATCAAGCAGGGTGCGGGCGCCTTCGTCTGCGGCGAGGAGACGGCGATCCTGGCCAGCGTCGAGGGAGGCAGGGGAATGCCCCGGCCGAGGCCTCCCTTCCCGGCGGTCAGCGGCCTACACGGCAAACCCACGGCCCTCAACAACGTGGAGACCCTGGCCAACGTCCCTCTGATCATCGGGAGGGGGGCCGGCTGGTTCAAGGGGCTCTCCATGGGACCCAGCGCCGGGACGAAGGTCTTCGCCCTGAGCGGGGCCATCCAGAACACGGGACTCGTGGAGGTGCCCATCGGCATCCCGCTTCGGGAGATCATCTATGACATCGGCGGCGGTGCCCTCCCCGGCCACCGCATCAAGGCCGTCCAGATGGGCGGCCCCAGCGGCGGCTGCATCCCCGAGGACAAGATGGACGTCCCGGTCGATTACGCTTCCCTCCAGCAGCTCGGGGCCATCATGGGCTCCGGGGGCATGGTCGTCATGGACGAGAAATCCTGCATGGTCGACGTGGCCAAGTTCTTCATGGAGTTCATCCGGAACGAGTCCTGCGGCAAGTGTTCACCCTGCCGGGAGGGAACGATCCGGATGCACGAGATCCTCACGATGCTGACTGAAAAGCCCGTCGGGGACGAGATCCGGCGCCTGGAGCGTTTCCGGGGGATCCTCCACCTGGAGGAACTGGCCCAGACGGTCAAGGAGACCTCCCTGTGCGGTCTCGGCCAAACAGCGGCCAATCCGGTCCTCAGCACGCTGCGGTTCTTCCGCGACGAGTACGAGGCCCATATCTTCGAGAACCGCTGCCCGGCAGGGGCCTGCAAAGCTCTCAAGACCTTCTCGATCGATACAGACCTTTGCATCGGCTGCACCGTCTGCAAGAAGAAGTGCCCCTCGGACGCCATCATCGGTGAGCGGAAACAGGCCCACTACATCATCGCGGACAAGTGCATCGGCTGTGGAACCTGCATCCAGGCCTGTCCGCAGAAGGCGATCTTCGAGCTTGTTTCGGGGTTGCCGGGACAGGTCGTCCCGAAGCCGGAACCCGCGCAGCCGAGCCCCATGAAATCGGCATAACAGAAAAGGAAGACTCACAATGATCACCATTAATGATAAAAAGGTCGAATGGAAATCAGGCGAAACGGTCCTCCAGGCCGCACAGAGGGCCGGCATCGACATCCCCCACCTCTGCGCCTTTGAAGGCTCCCCCTGCCCCCAGGCCGCCTGCCGGGTCTGCATGGTGGAGGTGGAAAAGATGCCGCGGCTCCAGACCAGTTGCACCCTGGCCGCTCAGGACGGGATGGTGGTGCGCACCCACACCCCCCGCATCCAGCAGGCGCGACGCAACATCGTGGAGCTTCTGCTGGCCAGTCATCCCGACGACTGCCTTTACTGCCCCCGGAACGGGAACTGCGAGCTTGCCAAACTCGCCTCCGACTTGGGGATCCGGGGACGCCGGTACTCGGGAATCAAGAAGACGCACCCCGTCGACATCTCCTCTCCTTCGATCGTCCGGGATCCCAACAAGTGCATCCTCTGCGGACGGTGCGTGGCCACGTGCCACAGCATCCAGGGAGTCGGGGCCATCGACTTCGCTGGGCGGGGCTTCGAGACCCGGGTCGCTCCGGCCTTCTATCCCGGCCTGAACGTCTCCGGCTGCATCTTTTGCGGCCAGTGCCTGAGGGTCTGCCCCACCGGGGCCCTCATGGAGAAGAGCCATGTGGACGACGTCATCGCCGCCCTGGCCGATCCCCAGGTCATGGTGGTTGCTCAGGTCGCCCCAGCAGTCCCGGCGACCCTGATGGAGGGGGCCGAGGTGTCCTCCATCACCGAGATGCTCGAGGCCCTCTCCGGCGCGCTCCGGAGGATCGGTTTCGAGGCCGTCTTCGACACCTCCTTCACGGCGGACCTGACCATCATGGAGGAGGTCTCGGAACTGATCGAACGGGTGAAGACCGGCGGCGTCCTCCCCATGTTCACCAGCTGTTCACCGGGCTGGGTGCGGTACGTTGAACTCTACCGGCCGGAGCTGATCCCCCATATGTCCACCTGCAAGTCGCCCCAGCAGATGATGGGAGCGCTGATCAAGGCCTTCTACCCGCAGCAGGTCGACACCAAGGGGCGTCGGATCTACTCGGTCTCGATCATGCCCTGTACGGCCAAGAAATTCGAGGCCCAGGACCTGGGCGACGTCGATGCCGTCCTCACGACCCGGGAGGTGGAGGAACTCCTGAACCGCTTCGGAATGACCTTCTCCTCAGCCGGGGAACGGGCGCCACTCGATGTCCCCTTTGCCGAGGCGACCGGAGCCGGCCGGATCTTCGGCGGCACCGGGGGCGTCATGGAAGCGGCCATCCGGACCGCCCACAAGCTCCTCACCGGCGAAGAGCTCAAGGGGGGCCCCAAGATCGCCGATGCCCGCGGATTGGACCGTCTCAAGGTCTTCTCCCTGAACGTCGGGGGGACGGCCCTGAATTTCGCCGTCGTCAACGGCCTGGGCGAGGCCAAGACCCTCCTGGATTCCCTGGAGGGGACCAACCTCCACTTCGTCGAGGTGATGACCTGCCCGGGCGGATGCGTGGGAGGCGGAGGGCAGCCCTACCACACCGACACGGAGACGGTCAAGAAGCGGCTCCAGAGAATCTACGACGTGGACCGAAGATCGAAGAAACGGCTCTCCCACGAGAACGAGCAGGTCCAGGCCCTCTATCGGGCCCATCTCGGCCGGCCTCTGGGCGAGGCAAGCCATCATCTTCTGCATCGGGTCTACGTGACCCGGAGCAAGGGATAAGGAATGAGGGTCGGATCCCGGAAAACCTCCAATGCGCGCTTCCGGGATCCGACCCTCATGTGACTTAGAGCGTTGAATCGTATTGATTGAATAGGAAACAGGCCCCGGGAAAGGCCCAGGGGGAAATCGAGATGTTCGAAGCAATCCAGACCATCAAACAAAACTGCCGGCGCTGCTTCACCTGCGTCCGGGACTGCCCTGTGAAGGCGATCAAGATCGTCGAGGGGCAGGCCTCGGTCGTTCCGGACCGCTGCATCGCCTGCGGCAACTGCACGATGGTCTGCTCGCAGGACGCCAAGACCTACGCCAGCGGCCTGGAACGCACCGGAGAGCTGCTGGAATCGGGAAGGCCCGTGGCAGCCCTCCTGGCGCCCTCCTTCCCCGGGGAATTCCCCGACCTGAAACCGGGGCAGATCTCAGGGGCGCTCAAACGCGCCGGCTTCAGCTATGTTGTGGAGGTCGCCTACGGCGCGGACTTGGTCAGCGAGGCCTACCGGGAATTTCTCAAACAGCATCCGGAGGGGGGCTGGATCGCCTCCGCCTGTCCCGCCGTGAACGAGTATGTCCGGAAATACCAGCCGAAGCTCGTGGGGCGGCTCCTCCCCATCGTCTCGCCCATGATCGCGACTGCCATGGCCCTCAGACAGCTCTGCACCGAGGAGATCCTCTGCGTCTTCATCGGCCCCTGCATCGCCAAGAAACTCGAGGCCAGGGACCCCGGGGCCCCTGCCGTCATCGATGAGGTGCTCACCTTCAAGGAACTGAGGGCGCTCTTCACGCAGCGGGGCATCCTGCCGGCCAAGACCGAACCGCAGCCCTTCGACCCCCCCACGGCAGGGATGGGCCGGGCCTTTCCCCTGAGCGGCGGGCTTCTCAAGAGCGCCAAACTCGAGGCGGACCTCCTGGACCCGCGGATCATCACGATCAGCGGACAGCAGGAGGTGACCGACATCCTCGGGGCGACCGCCCGGGGGGAGATCGAACCCTTCCTGATCGAACCCCTGATGTGCCAGGGGTGCCACGACGGCCCGGGGATGAGCAGGGGGGCCGACCGCCACAACCGGAAGGACTTCGTCAGGCGATACGTGAACGACTGCCGGCAGAGGGCGTCCGGGGCCTGCCACGAGGAACCGGAGAGGATCCAGGAGACCCACATCGCCCCTTCGCTGAACCGTTCTTTCACTGTCGACGATCATCGCCTCCAGGAACCTTCCGAACAGGAGATCCGGGCGATCCTTGCCCGGACCAACAAATTCCTGCCGGGCGACGAGCTCAACTGCAAGGCCTGCGGGTACGACACCTGCCGGACCAAGGCCATCGCCGTGCACCACGGGCTGGCCGAAGAGGCCATGTGCCTGCCCTTCATGATCGAACAAGCCGAGCGGGTCTGCAGTGAACTGCAGATCCCCTGGCAGGAGATCCGGAAGGTCCACCGCCACCTGATCAACACCGAAAAACTCGCCTCGATGGGCCAGTTGGCGGCGGGGGTCGCCCACGAATTGAACAACCCGCTTGGGACGATCCTCTTATACACCAATCTGCTGCAGCGCAAGATCAAGGACCGGGACGACCTGGACCACGACCTGAACCTCCTCGTGGAGGAGGCCCGGCGCTGCAAGAAGATCGTCGGCGGGCTCCTCGATTTCGCCCGCCAGAACCGCGTCCGGATGGAGGTGGTGAACATGGGCGAACTGATCCGCCACATCCTGTCCACCTCCTTCCAGCTACCGAAGATCGCCGAAAAGGGAATCCAGGTGATCTACGAAGACGGAACGCCGGACATCACGGCCGACGTCGACCGCGACCAGATGACCCAGGTGATGGTGAACCTGATCAAGAACGCCGTCGAGGCCATGGACGGCAAGAGCGGCGAGGTGCGGATCAAGGTCGAGGAGACGGCCGACACGGGCCGTCTGCACATCTCGGTCTCCGACCAGGGTTGCGGGATCAAGGCGGAAGATCGGGAGAGGGTCTTTCAACCGTTCTTTACAACCAAGAGCATCGGCAAAGGGGTCGGCCTGGGCCTCCCCATCTGCTATGGCATTGTGAAGATGCACCGCGGCACGATCTGGTATGACTCGACCGTCGCTTCGGGAACCCAATTTCACATTGAACTGCCCAAGACCCAGGCGATGGCAGGAAGGAGTATGTTGTCATGAATGCCACCAAGAAGATTCTGTTTATCGACGATGACCGGGACTTTCTCAGCAGCCAATCGATCTATTTTTCGAACCGCGGCTACAAGGTCCTGACCGCAGACAGCACCGAGGAGGCCCTGAAAATCCTGGAGACTGAGGACCCCGACATCATGATCCTCGATCTGATGATGGAGCATTTCGACTCCGGATTCCGTCTGAGCCATCAGATCCGCTCCAACGCACGATTCAAGGACGTGCCGCTGGTCATGCTCTCGGGGGTCGCTTCCGCGACGGGCCGCCGTTTCGATCAGGAGGCAGAAGGCCTCAAGAAGTGGTCCAAGCTGGACGCCTTCCTCGACAAGCCGGTGACCGCCAGGCAGCTCCTGAAGGTGATCGAGGAAAAGACAGGGGCCGCGGCCAGCGGCCACTGACAGGAACGCGAACGATGAAACAAGGTAAGATCCTCGTCGTTGACGATGAATACGGCATCCGGACCGGCGTCCGCCAGATCCTGGAGATGGAGGGGTTCACCGTGACGGAGGCCGAGACGGGGCGGGAGGCCATGGAGGCCCTGGACCGGGATCCCTTTGACGTCATCCTCATCGACTACCGGCTCCCGGACATCGACGGGCTCACGCTCCTACAGGCGATCCGGTCGCGGGAACTCGATCTGATGACCTGCATGATCACGGCCTACGCCAACATCGAGACCGCCATCGCGGCAACCCGGCAGGGGATCGATTTCTTCCTCCCCAAGCCCTTCTCCCCGGACGATCTCGTCGGCGTCGTGGAGACCCTCCTTCGCCACAAGGCCCTCAAGGAAGAGACGGCGGCGCTCCGGCGCGCCCACGAGGCGAGCCTCCTGGAACTGGCCTCGGAAAAGAGCCAGACCCATTCCCTCGTGGAGAGCCTGCGAGACGCGGTGCTCGTCGTCAACCGCGACGGGGAGGTCGTCCTCGCCAACCGGGCGATGGCAGCGCTCCTGGACGGCAGCGAAGCGGGGCTCATCCGGCGGCCCGTGGACTCGGTCCTGGCCGCAGAGGCCTTCGCCCCGGTCCGGGAGGCGCTCGGCGCCTCCCCTTCAGGTCGGAAGGTCCTCGACATGGAGATCGGCGAGAGCCAGTACATGGCCAGCCTCTGCCCGTTCCATTCCGAGCAGGGCGAGGTCCTGGGCCATATCCTCACCGTCTCCGACATCTCGGAAATCCGGCGGCTGACCCTGGAGAAATCCCGCTTCATCCGGACGATGATCCATGAATTCCGCTCTCCGCTGGGGGCAATCAAGGGAATCCTGGAGGTGCTCCTGGACAGAAGTCTGGGGGATGTCCTGGGTCCCTATCTGCCCATCGTGGAGAGGGCGGAGAAGCGGCTGGATGCCCTGTCGGAACTCATAGGGAACCTCCTGTCCATCTCCCGGATCGAACTCGAGGGCCGCAAGGCCGCCATCAATCCGATCGCCCTCGCCCCTGTTTTCAACGAGGTCATGGATCTCCACCGCGAGCAGGCCAGGGCGCGGGGCATCGCCTACGACATCGAAACGGAACCCGGACTCTCTGCGGTCGTGGACGCCGAGGACCTCCGGACAATCCTGATGAACCTCGTGGGGAACGCCATCAAGTACAACCGGGACCACGGCTCGATCCGGATCCGGGCCGCGCGGGTCAATGGCGAAGTCAGGATCGACGTGGCCGACACAGGACTCGGGGTCCGGGCGGAGAACCTCCCGCACATCTTCGAAGAATTCTTCCGGGAGAAGCGCCGGGAGACCCGCGAGATCGAGGGAAACGGCCTGGGACTGGCCATCGTCAAGCGGCTCGTGGACCGCTCGGCGGGCCGCCTGGAGGTCACCAGCACCGAAGGCAGGGGCACGACCTTCTTCCTCTATCTCCCTGCCGGCGGTACGGCCTAAGCGGCCGGCCGCAGAAAAAAGATCAGACCGCCCGGGCGGAATTCAGTGGCCTCCTTCAATCCTTACTCCCACTGAATACCGCCCGGGATGGGATGATGCCACCCCTCCGCCGCAGAAACGGCCTTCCCTCCGGGAACCTCAACGCCTCCTCCCCCGGCATCAGGATCCCGTAAGCACGCATCTCTTTGTTCCTGACATTTTTCCGCACAACTTTGAAATAAATTTGATTGATCAGCACTTGCTTTTGGCTGAGGTCAGTATGGTCGTAGATTTCAAAAGTGGGCCGCGATAATCAGAATCTCATAAAATTATTGAATATTAATGTGTTAGTACGTTATATAGCATCGATCAGACATCGTGTAAGGTAGCCCTTGGGTCGGTAAAGGGATGTCCCATGCGTCATCGCCGATTCATTCGAAGGAAGCATTCATGAATAAGCTTTTGCGTGTGTTGATCATTGAAGATTCAGAAGTTGATGTCGCGCGATTGGTCCATACCCTAAATCGTGAAGGCTATGAGGTCGTTTCCAAAGTAGTGGACACCCCAACTGGCATGCGTGCTGCGTTGGAGAGCCAGGATTGGGATGTGATCATTTCCGACCACACCATGCCACACTTCAGCGCCCCGGAGGCATTGGCACTGGCTAAGGAATTACGCCCGAGCCTGCCATTCATCATCGTGTCCGAAGAGATTGATCTGGGTCTGGTCGTTTCACTGATGAAAGGGGGTGCACATGACTATATCCAGAAACGGGAATTGTCGAGAGTCGTTCCTGCTGTCGAACGGGAGCTGAAGGAGGCGGAATCCATCATACAGCGCAAACAGGCAGAACAAGCCCTGAGGAAGAGCGGGGAATATTTCCGGGCGCTCATCGAGAATTCCTCGGATCTGATCTTCACCGTGGATGAGCGAGGGACCATAACCTATGGGAGCCCCTCCGTGGAACGCATACTCGGCTATAATCACGGCGAACTGCGCGGAACAAACGTTTTTGATCTGTTTACCCCGGAAGACCGCCCCAGGGCGATCAGTGACTTCAAGATGGCCCTGCTTACAAAAGACGTTCCCATTCCGAACAGTTTCCACATCCGCCATAAGAATGGCAAGGTCCTGCTCTTGGAGGGGATCGGAAAGAATCTCCTCCATAACCCGGCCGTTGCCAGCTTCGTAACGAACGTCCGAGACGTCACCGATCAAAAGCGGGCGGAGGAGGCTCTGAGGGAAAGCGAGGAGAAATTCAGGGCATTAAGTGAAAACGCACCGGATATTATCTACACGATGAACATCGAGGGGGTCATCATGTATGTGAACCCCTCATGGGAGAGAATCCTAGGGCATCATCAGGAAGAAGTACTGGGGCGCTGCTTCACGGATTTTGTGAAGGAAGAGGATAAGGATATCTACAGGAAACAATTGGAAAGCATCCGGGATGAAGAGATAAACATTCGAAACCACATTGGCGTCATGCTGACCAAAGATGGAGAGGAACGGGTGTTCAGTATGAACGATGCCTTTAACCGCAATATAGGAGGTCATATTGTCGGTGTTGTGGGTTCCATGCATGATGTGACCAATTTGATTGAAATTGAGAAAAAACTGATCCTGTCGCAGAAAATTGAATCCCTGGGCACACTCGCAGGAGGCATCGCCCATAACTTCAACAATTTGCTCATGGGTATTCAGGGCTACACGTCCCTTGTCCTGCTTAAGACTGACCCATCTCATCCCAGCTATGAGAAACTCAAACGGATTGAGGAGCAGGTACAGAGCGGAGCGGATTTAACCAGACAATTGCTGGGTTTCGCCCGTGAAGGAAGGTATGCGGTGAAACCCACCGATATGAATGATGTCCTTGAACAGAGCTCCTCCATGTTCGGGAAGGCGAAAAAGGAAATCTCCGTCCACCGCAAATACGGGAAAGACCTTTGGCGCGTAGAGGTAGATCGGGGGCAGATGGAGCAGATGCTCATGAGTCTTTACATCAACGCGTGGCAGGCAATGCCCGGTGGCGGGGACATCTTTCTGGAAACGAAGAACATGATTCTGGATGAAAAGCATTCCCTCTTATATCCCGTCAAACCCGGGCGATATATCAAGATATCCGTGACCGACAACGGCACAGGGATGGACGAAAAGACCAGGAAACGGATTTTTGATCCTTTCTTTACGACAAAAGAGATCGGTAGGGGTACAGGACTCGGGTTGGCGTCAGTTTACGGGATCATCAAGGGTCACGGGGGCTATATCGATGTTTACAGCGAGCCCGGCCACGGGACCACATTTACAATTTATATTCCCGCCGTGGAGAGGGAGCCGGCGAAGGAAGAGATGACAGCCGAAACGATCGCCAAAGGTACAGGGACGATCCTGTTGGTGGATGATGAAAAGACGATTCTAGAAGTAAGCAAGGAACTACTGGAATCCATGGGGTACACCATCTATGCGGCCGGGAGCGGCCAAGAGGCGACCACCATTTACACGGATAAAAAGGATGAAATTGATCTGATCATCCTAGACATGATTATGCCGGGAATATCGGGGGGAGAGGCTTTCGATCGTCTCCGGGCGATCAATTCCAGGGTTAAAGTTCTTCTTTCCAGTGGGTACAGCATCACCGGGCAGGCCCAGGAAATTCTGGACCGGGGCTGCAACGGCTTTATCCAGAAACCGTTTCATCCTGAAGAGCTCTTGAGCAAGATCAGGGAAATGTTGGGCTAAAGGCAGCGCTTTCAAAAGGAAGGGCGCCGTTTGGCGCTTTTATTTACAACCATTGGATGCCGCCCGGACAGGATGATGACACCCGCAGAATCACTGTACCTCTCCGGGAATCGCCTCTCATCTACCCGTGTGCCGGGTATTTTCAGCCCCTGCGTTTACTCCGGGTAGGGGAGGACGTGCCCCTTCTGATCGTCTGAGGCCTCGGCCAGGCCGAGCTCCCGGACCCCCCACTCGGCGAGCTTGAACTTCTGGATCTTCCCGGTCACCGTCATGGGGAACTCTTCCACGATAAGCCAGTAGCGGGGGATCTTGACATGGGCGATCTTGTCCTTGCACATGGCCCGCCACTGGTCGGTCGTCGGGGCCTTGGCCCCGGGCCGCAGCTTGACGCAGGCCAGGAGCTCCTCCCCGTACTTCTTGTCCGGGACGCCCACCACGTAGACATCGTAGACGATCTCGAAACCCCGGATGAACTCCTCCACTTCCCGGGGGAAGAGGTTCTCGCCGCCGCGGATCACCATCTCCTTGAGCCGGCCGGTGATCTTCACGTACCCGTCCTCCTCCATCACCCCCAGGTCCCCGGTGTGGAGCCAGCCCTGCGGATCGATCGCCTCGGCCGTGGCCTCCGGGTTGTTGTCGTACCCCCGCATCACGTGGTACCCCCGCAGGCAGATCTCGCCCTGCTGCCCTCGGGGAAGGGTCCTCGCCGTATCGGGGTCGACGACCTTCAACTCCTCATGGGGCGCCACGGTTCCCACGGTGCTCACCCGCTTTTCCAGGGGGGCGTCGGGCCGGGTCAGGGTGGCGATGGGAGAGCTCTCGGTTTGGCCGTAGCCGATGACGACCCGATCCATGTGCATCAGCGAACTGACCCGGCGCATCGTGTCGATGGGGCACAGGGAGCCGGCCATGATCCCGGTCCTGAGGCTCGTCAGGTCGTAGCGGCCGAAATCGGGGTGCTCGAGCTCCGCCAGGAACATGGTCGGAACGCCGTGCAGGACCGTGCACCGCTCCTTCTGGACCGCCTCCAGGGTCGCCTTCGGATCGAAGATCGGCGCAGGGATGACCA